>JAGGXV010000022.1 GCA_021162885.1 bacterium
CCAATCAATTTTAGCCAAAGCAAAAACTCTGCTCTTCGCAATTTTTAGTCGCCAATTGGGCGATTTTTTGGTAGAATGAAAATATGATGAAAAACAAAAAGGGTTTATTGGCAATTCTCCTGGGGCTTTTAGCCATTTTACTTACTCTATTAGGAGCGGATTTTCACCAGGGCCAGTCATCTCTGCCAGAAGCCAAAGAGGTTAAAGTAGAAGAAATAATTGACGGCGACACCATTCGAGTAAGAAACCTTCAGAACAACGAAATCTTCAGAGTCCGCTATTTAGGAATTGATGCCCCCGAACTTGAGGGTCCAGATTACCAATCCTGCTTTGGCTCTCAAGCTAAAGAGAAAAACGAAGAACTGGTTTTAGATCAAAAAGTGCTTTTGGAATTTGATATAGATAGGTATGACCGATTTGGCCGAACCTTAGCTTATGTTTACACTTTAGATGAAGATGGAGAAAAAGATATCTTTGTTAATCTTTACCTTCTCCAGGAAGGTTATGCTCGATTTTATCTTGATAAACAAAATACCTTATGGCAAAAGGAACTAGCTGAAGCTGCCCTTTCAGCTCACGATGAGTTTTTAGGTCTTTGGGGTTCTTGTGGTGAAGACCAGTTTGATGGAAAATGCCTGATTAAAGGCAATGTGGGCTATTGGGGGCAATCCTATCGAAAATACTACCATCTTCCAGGAGACAAATATTATTCACAAACCAAAATCAACCTTCTCAAAGAAGACCAGTGGCTCTGCACTATCGAAGAAGCCCAAGCCAAAAACTTCCGCCGAGCCCTTAAATAATGGTTCATTTTTGGACGATCGTCCAGATTTGAACCAATTTGCTTGACGGAAATGAATTTATTTAATAAATAAGCCGCACTTCGGACTTCGGTTAGGAGTGCGGCGCTTCTTTTTGAAACCAATGAATTATATTTGATTGATTTTTAATTAATAGTATGTTATTTTAATACAATGAAAAAGGTTTTTTATACAGCGCACTTGAAATTTAGATTAAAAACAAGAGAGATTCCTTATTCTCTCCCAAAGAAGATTTATCAAACCTCAAAAGAACATTATTTCGACAAAGAAACACTTAAAAAAGTAGCCGTAAAGAAAGTAAAATTTAAAAAGAGATTAAGAGAAATGGCAGTAATTTATGAAGAAATAAACAGTCAAATAAATCTCATTACAATCCATCCCTTGAAAAATTATCAGAAAATTAGTAGGATAAAATCAGGGAGATGGCAAAAGCTATGAAAAAATTAAATTCTCAAAAAATAATAAGCTACGATCGAAAAAGCGATGTGCTTTATCTTGGAGTAAAAAAGGGGATTGAAGAAGAATTCGTTGAAGTTTCTCCGGGAATTAATGTTGAGCTTAACCAAAATGGTCAAGTAATTGGCATTGAGATTTTGAATGCCTCTAAAATATTAAAGTCAGTAGTAAAACCTCTCCAGAAGCAGATCTTAGAACCAGCGATTAAATAGAAAGCAAACTTGATTTTTATTATGCTAAAAATTCCGAAAACGGTTCTCGGAATTTTTTATTTTTTGAAAAAGCTACCAAATTGGAGGATCTTTCAAACTTGAAACCTTTTACCCTTCACTTTCATCATAACATTCACACACCTTACTTTTGATACCTGCGATCGCATGTACCAAAATGTAATTTTCTTAACTCACTGACGATCGTGGGTCGTTTAAGTAAATTGGGAAAATTAGTTTTTTGATGTAAAATTTAAATTGGGATATGAAAATTAAATTGGGATATGAAAAATAGAATTATACTTCACATTGATATGGATTATTTTTTTGCTCAAATCGAGGAAAGAGAAAACCCTCAGTTTAAAGGGAAACCCGTCGTGGTTGGAGCTGATCCAAAAGAAGGAAAGGGCAGGGGAGTTGTTTCAACAGCAAATTATATTGCCAGAAAATATGGAATTCACTCAGCAATGCCAATTTCCAAAGCTTATCAACTTTGTCCGAAAGCTGTGTTTTTGCCGGTGAATCATGAACTTTATCAGAAAGTTTCTGAAAATATAATGAATATTGTCAAAAAATACTCTCCTCGTTTTGAGCTCGTTTCTTTAGACGAAGCCTATTTAGATCTATCAGAAACCGTCGTAAAACCATTGCTATGGCAATCTTATTACGATAGTTATAAAAAGGGAGAAGTACTGGCAAAGAAACTTAAGAAAGAGATTTTTAAAAAAGAAAAACTAACTTCAACAGTTGGTATAGGGCCGAATAAATTGATTGCTAAAATGGCTTCAGTAGAAGCTAAACCCGATGGACTCTTGGTGATTAAACCAAATCAAATTCAAAAATTTCTCAACCCCTTAGATGTTGAAAAAATTCCTGGAGTTGGGCCAAAAACTGCTGAGGTTTTAAGGAAATTAGGAGTAAATAAAATAAAAGAGTTAAGCAAAATTAAAAAATCAAAATTAAAAGAAATTTTTGGCAAAGTAGGGAAGGATATTGCTGATAAAGCCAGAGGGATTGATAAATCAGAAGTTTGTCCAAAAACAGAGGTTAAATCTGTTGGCAAAGAACACACTTTCGACAAAGATACTCGAGACCCAGAAATTATTTTTCCAACTTTTGAAAAAATTATCAAAGAAGTTTGGCAAGAACTTCAACGAGGAGATTTTTCAATTCAGGGAGTTAGCGTTATTTGTCGATTTCAAGGATTTGAGACAAAATCCAAACAAAAGAGTTTTGAAAAAGCAAAATCTAATCTTGAATTTTTAGAAAAAACTGCTAAAAAATTATTATTGGAACTTCTCTTAAAGAATCAAAACTTGGTTAGATTAATTGGCTTAAGAGTGAAAGTTGAAGAGTAAAGGTTGAATAGAAAGTCAAATTGGTTTACAATATATGATAATGAGGTGGATAAAAAGAATAATTTTGGTCTTGGTCATTTTAGGAGTTGGTTTTTTTGGTTATCAAGTGGGAGTTTATGTTGGAGAAGAAAAAATTCTTGGCACCCCTCCTCAAATAATAAGCCAAGATGGGGAAATACCTGAAAAAGTTGATTTTTCTGTTTTTTGGGAAGCCTGGAGAAAAATAGAGAGCGATTTTCTGAAGAAAGAAAAAATTAATTACCAAGAAATGGTTTATGGAGCAATCAGAGGAATGCTGGAAACTTTAGAAGATCCTTACACTACCTTTTTTGATCCTCAAGAGGCAGAAGAATTTGAAGAGGAACTTTCAGGAAAGTATCAGGGAGTGGGAATGATGATTGGAATTAAAGAGAATCAATTAACCGTGATTTCACCTCTTGAAGGAAGTCCGGCTCAAAAAGCAGGTTTAAGAGCTCGCGATAAAATTCTAAGAATTGATGGAACCTACACAAAAGATATTTCAATTGAGGAAGCAGTAAAGTTAATAAGGGGAGTAAAAGGGACCAAGGTTAAACTTTTGATTCAACGAAAGGGCTGGCCAGACCCCAAAGAATTTGAGATTCAGAGAGAAGTAATAAAAATCCCTACCCTAAAATGGGAATTAAAAGAAGGCAACATCGCTTTAATAGAAATTTTTCAGTTTAATAAAATTTTGACTTCAGAATTTAAAAAAGCGGCCGTTGAAATTTTAAACTCTAAAGCCGAAAAGATAATTCTGGACCTCCGGAACAATCCAGGGGGCTATTTGGAGGTAGTCCAAGAAATTGCTGGCTGGTTTTTAGAGAAAGGTCAGGTTGTTGTCTGGCAGGATTGGGGGGAAGGCAAAAAGAGAAAGGCCTTTCGATCAAAAGGGCCTTCCAAATTTTCCCAATATCCAACTTTGGTTTTGATAAATGAGGGCTCCGCTTCTGGGGCGGAAATTTTGGCTGGTGCCCTAAGAGACAATCGCCAAGTTCAATTAATTGGAGAAACTTCTTTTGGCAAGGGCTCGGTTCAAGAGCAAGTTTTCCTTTCAGATGATTCTTCTCTGAAAATAACAATTGCCAATTGGCTGACTCCCAATGGAAATTTAATCGATGAGAAAGGGCTAGAGCCCGATATTAAAGTCGAGTTAACCGAAGAAGATTTAAAAGCTGGAAGAGACCCTCAACTTGAAAAAGCGATTGAGCTCCTGAAATCTAAGTAATAAAATAAAGTAAAAGTATCCATTTAATGAGGTGTCAAAATAATGTGTTTATTTGTTAAGAACTTCTAATATGAAAGTTATTTTACTAAAAGATATTGAGAAACTTGGCAAGAAATACGAAGTTAAAATTGTTAAGGCGGGCTATGCCAGGAATTTTCTAATTCCAAGAGGTTTGGCTAAAATCGCTGATGAAAAAACTCTGGCATGGGCCCGTAAACAGCAAGAATTGATGGAAAAGAAAGCCGAGAAAGAATTAAAAAAGATAGGTGATTTAGTTTCAAAAATAGATGGTCTCGAAGTGGAAATTCCAGTTAAAATAGGAGAAAAAGGGCAATTTTTTGAAAAGGTAAATGAGCAGAAAATTGCCTCTAAATTAAAAGAATTAGGATACGACATTAAAAAAAATCAAATAGAAATTCCCCAAGAGATAAAAGAACTGGGTGAATTTGAAGTAAAAGTTAAATTTGAGCATAATTTGGAGGCTCAAATAAAACTGATAGTGGTTGAAGAGCAGAAAGGGAAGTAAATTATAAATTATTAACGCTAAATTGTAAATCGTTTTTTTATGGCAAAATATATTTTTATTGCTGGAGGTGTAATGTCGGGTATTGGCAAAGGAGTAGCTACTGCCTCCATTGGCAGAATTTTAAAAAGTCGAGGGTTCTCCGTTCAAGCGATTAAGATTGACCCTTATATTAATTTGGATGCGGGCACAATGAATCCAATTGAGCATGGAGAAATTTTTGTCACCGATGATGGAACTGAGTGTGATCAAGATGTCGGTAATTACGAAAGATTTTTAGATCAAGATTTATCTACCGATAATTATATTACCACCGGTAGAGTTTATCAGGCAGTAATTGCCAGAGAAAGAAATTTAGGATACGGAGGTAAATGTGTTGAGGTGGTGCCCCACATTCCCGAAGAGGTAATCCGGAGAATAAAAAAATTAGAAAAGCAAAAGAAAGCCGATTTCTGTTTAATCGAAATCGGTGGGACAGTAGGGGAGTATCAGAATCTTTTGTTTTTGGAAGCGGCAAGAATCTTAAAACTTCGATATCCCCGAGATGTCGTTTTTATTTTAGTAAGTTATTTGCCAATACCAAAGATGATAGGGGAGATGAAAACAAAACCAACTCAGCACGCAGTAAGAACATTAAATACAGCTGGTATTCAACCAGATATTATAATAGCTAGAGCACAAGTTCCTTTAGACGCTCCCAGAAAAAGGAAAATTTCTATCTTTTGTAATGTTGCTGAAAAAGACGTAATCTCTGCCCCCGACATCAAATCAATTTATGAAATACCGGTTAATTTTGAAGAAGACAATTTGGGAAATCGGATTTTGAGAAAATTCAATCTAAGACAAAAAAAGAGCGATTTGAGAAAATGGCGAAAGTTGGTTAAGTCCATTGAGAATCCTGAAAAAGAAGTGAAAATTGGGATGGTTGGGAAATACTTTAAAACTGGAAAGTTCACTTTAATGGACTCTTATATTTCAATAATTGAAGCAATAAAACATGCCTGTTATTCTTTAAAAGCTCAACCTAAAATTATTTGGCTCCAAGCTGAAAAATACGACCCCGCAGAAAACCCAAAGGGTGCTTACGGCGCAAGAAGAGATCTCAAAAAAGACCTCAATAGTTTAGATGGTGTGATAGTGCCAGGTGGTTTTGGAAGTAGGGGAGTAGAAGGGAAAATTAAAGCCATACAATACTGTAGAAAAAATAAAATTCCCTTCTTAGGGCTCTGTTTGGGAATGCAATTAGCGGTAATTGAATTTGCCAGAAATGTCTGCGGATTGAAAAATGCTAATTCGACTGAATTTTTGACAAATTGTCAACAAAATGTTATAGATGTAATGCCGGACCAGAAAGAAAAAATATCTCAAAGAAAATATGGCGGAACAATGAGATTGGGCGCTCATCCTTGCCGTTTATTAAAGGGAACTTTAAGTCGTAAAATTTACAAAACTTCCCTTATCTCAGAACGGCACCGTCACCGCTATGAATTAAACAATAAATTTAAAGAGATTTTAGAGAAAAATGGTTTGATAATGGCAGGCGTCAACCCCGAAAGAAATCTCGTAGAAATTGTAGAGATCCCAAATCACCCTTTCTTTATAGCTACTCAATTTCATCCCGAATTTAAATCAAGGCCCCTAAGGCCTCATCCATTGTTCCGGAAGTTTATTCAGGTCTGTTTAAAAAAGAATTAAGAATTAAGAATTAAGGAATAACTTCTACTACTTTTGCTTTTCTTCGAGAACCGGAAAATCTCTTTTTTCTCTTAGTTTTAAATTTAACCACCCCTGATTTTTGAGCAAAAAGAGTATAATCTTTCCCAATCCCCACATTTTTCCCAGCTAAAAACTTTGTGCCTCGCTGACGCACCAAAATCTCGCCCGCTTTTACCTTTTGGCCCTCATATCGTTTAATTCCTAAATATTTTGGCCGAGAATCTCTTCCTAATTTTGTTGCTCCTTTTGACTTTGTTTTAGCCATAGTTGTGTGCTAAAAAATTGTAAACTCTGTGATAAGGCAATGATATCTGTGATAAGGCAATGATATCAGATATTAAACAATTTTTCAAGATTCATTTAAACGACATCCTTTTATTTTTACTAATTTTCCTTTTGTGTTTGCTCAGTTTCGGAGCTGGGATGCTAACTCAACACTACCTCCAAAAACCCCCATTAGAAATCAAGGACGTGACTGAGTAAGTTTTAGATTTTAAATTCTATTGCGTATTCCTCACTAGGGACGAGTAAAAAATAACTGTTCTTCATTGTCAGAAAATTATACCATAATTTATATAAAGAGACAGTGCCCACTTCAATGTAAAGCGGATTTTTTGAATTCGAGTAAACTCCTAAATCCGCTCTCCCATAGTTTAAAATAGGTTCAGTAAGGGTTTTATAATGTTGTAATCTAAAATAATGAGAGATTACATCTATCATTCTCCTATGCCATTCTTCACCATGTTTACTTATTTTTTGAATTTTTTTCTGTTTCGTTAAACCACTCCATAGATCTTTTCCCTTCTTAGCTTTAAATCTGGTAGTTTCAACTTTCCCACTCGTGATTAAAATTGCTAACTTCCTCAAAAGACATTCATCACAGTTAATTAATAAGTGTTTCTGTTTATAGCTCTCAGGTAAAATTGAGATATTGTCTTTGAGCCATGTTATTTCTTTGTTAATGCTAGTTTCAACAATATTCCAAGGGAGAAGCTGAGGTCTTGTTCTATCTTTATTTGAATCTTTGGTAGTGATAAATTTATTGGTAGTGATAAATTTATAAGTATTTACTACTAGATCTTTATGGTGTGAGAGTTTTCCAGTAATCTTTATATCATTTTCTTGATTCAAAAGGATGAGAACGTAAGCATTTCGTAAATTTTCAGGAGTAAGCGATAAGGACAGATTAGCCTTTATCACATATTTTTTTACGATATTTTCTACAGAACGCGCCGTTAAACGAGAGGATGCTTGTTTTGGGCCTTTATATCTTATAAATAGTGCTCTTGACTTATCATTACGTTTTTGAAGATATTTCTTTAGCCAATTTACAGCATTTTTTGGGAGATACACGATAGTGGAATAAGAAAATTTTTTATCAGGAATTTTTAGTTCTAATCTATTGTTATCCGATTCAATTTTTATTTCATCTCTGTTAAGAGCTATCAGATTTTTAAGCTTCAATCCAGTAGCCAAGAGAAGTTCTAAAAGAGCTCTATCCCTAAGACCTGTGATAGTAGAAGTTTTTGGAGCTTGGAGTAACTTTTTTATTTGGTAAAGTTCTAACTTTTCTATAGTTCGATGAGAAGAACCCTCGTGTTTTAATAGTTTAACCTTTTTAGGGTGTAAAGATGGAATATCTTTCTCAAGAAAGTATGCAAGTAAATTTCTGAGGCCTATTAAATATAGGTTTTGAGTATTATTACTTAAATTCTGTTTAGATAAATAAGCTTTATATTCATTAATAATTTCTTGAGATAATTTGTTAGGCAATAATCTGGTTCGAGAAGTTTTTTTGAGCCAGATTTCAAATTTATCTAGGAGTCGTGTATATGTCACAATAGTTCCTTGAGAGTATTTTTTATTTTCATAATATTCTAAAAAATCTGAGATATGAGCAATTATAGGTTTTTTTGAAGAGTTATTCATTATTTTTTTTAAAGTTTTTATCGAATTTCCTGCCACTGTGGAATTTCCGATGTATATCCCGTAGACGTTTACTAGTGACATGAGTATAAATTTGGGTAGCAGCGGGGGTTTTATGACCTAAGAATTCTTGAAGAGTCCTTAAATCAACCCCTTGTTCTAAAAGATCGGTACTAAAAGAATGACGCAGGACATGCGGTGTGGTTGTTAGTGGTAAACCGGCTTTGATAGCATATTTTTTTATACTTTTTTGTATTGAGCGGGGAGTTAATCTTCGAGAAGTGCCTTTTTTATTTTTATAGTTAATGAATAATGCTTTTTCCTTATCTTTTCGAGTTTGAAGATACTCTTTCAACCAAAATATTGCCCTTTCGGAAAAGTAAACTGTTCTTGGTCTACCGCCTTTCCCGATGATGACGATTTCTAAATCTCTTGTGGTAGGTTTTAATTTAATTTGTTCTCGGTTTAAGCTAACCAATTCGGCTATTCTCATACCTGTAGAAAATAATACTTCTAAGATAGCCCTATCCCGCAATCCATTAATTTTTGAAGTGTCCGGTGATGAAAATAGTTTTTCCAGTTGTTCTAAATTTAAAAAATTTACAATTCTTGTATCTTTCTCTCTTGGTAACTTAATTTTTTCAGCAGGTAAAGCCACAATATCTCTGTCCGCAAAATAGTTTAACAAAGACCTTAATGCTATTAGGTAGTAACTTTGAGTTGTTTTGGCTAAGGTCTTTTTTTCTTTAAGAGCATATTTTTTGGGAGTATATTGACGAGCTAAGAATGCTCGATATTTCCAAATATGCTCTGAAGTAAGCTGATGAGGTTTTATATCTTCTAATTTGTTTAATCGTAACCAAATTAAAAATCTTTTTAAAAATCGTGCATAATTTTCTTGGGATTTCGAACTCAAACCCTTCTCAATCTCTAACCAGTCGAGAAAATCGTTTAGATGCTGGGGGATTGGTTTTTGGCTTTTTTTCATAGTTTGCTGATTTTACCTATATTATTATACTCTTAAGTGTAATTATGCGAACCAATATCTACTAATAATATAAACCCTGCCAGGGGCTCTTGTCAAGTCCCCTACTACAAAAACATCTTATTTAATCAAGTCCACGAGCCATTTCCAGAAATTGGAGAAAGTTTGTTTTATTTCTATTTTTATTTCCTCTTTCTCTTTTTCGAATCGTTCTCTAATTTCTGGTTTTTTCTTTTCAAACCATTGCTGAATCTTTGGTAAAATGTTCTCTCGCCAATAGTTTATCACTCGTTGATGGGCTTTCTTCCAAATGGCCAGGACATTCCCCAAGACCTTTTTTAAACTTTCAATTGCTTCTTTAACTATCGTCTTCTCTTGGGATGTTTTTTCTTCTTGCTGAACAGAAAATTGTTCAAGAGAGTTTTGAGCCTGAGTAAAATTATAAAAGCAATTAAACACTAAAAAAACAATTATTAAAAAACTAAAATAGTGTTTCATAAATTTTCAATAAAGAACAAGCCCGAGCGCTACCCTTTTTTTACAGTTTCTTGCGAGCTTGTTTTATTCGATTAAGGGTTTTCTCTTTTCCTAAGATACTGGAAATTTCAAAAGGACCAGCTGAGGCCTCTTTACCAGTTAGAGCCACTCGCAAGGGCCAAAGCATTTTCCCTCTATCCCCTACTTTTTCTGCTTCAACTAATAAAACTTTTTCAAGATTTTCTTTAGTCCAGTCAGACGGTTTTATATTTTTCAAGATTTTCTTTAATTTGTCAAGGATATCTTTAGTTTCTTTTTCAGTCATATCTTTCCATTTCAAAAGTTCCTTTGAATACTCTAATTTCTCTTTAAAGAAGAAATCAGTTAATTCTGAAATTTCAGAAAGTTTCTTTAATCTTTCTTGATACAAACTAATTGCTTTTTTGAGATAATTAAAGGAAATTTCCTCTCCACTTTCTTTTATTCTGAATTTCTGGCTGATAAGCTCTGCTCCATAAGCTGGTGGAAACTGTTCTTTCTCAAAAGCTGGTGGAAACTGTTCTTTCTCAAAATATGGTTCAATTAGCTCAGCCTTTATTAAATAAGGTAAACATAACTCGGTTAATTTCTCTGGGGATTTTGCCCGGATATAAAATCCATTTATCCAGTCCAATTTCTTGGAATTAAAGATCGCTCCTCCACTTTGGAGTCCCTCTACTGAAAACTCTTGGATTAAAGAATTCATAGAAAATATCTCCCGGGGGGTTCCAGGATTCCAGCCCAAAAGAGCCAAAAAATTAACCAAAGCTTCTGGCAAATAGCCCTCTTTCTTGTATTCTAAAACTGGTTTGGCTCCGTGTCTCTTGCTTAATTTAGTTCTATCTGGACCCAAAATCAAAGGTAAGTGAAGATATTTTGGTTGAGGAAACCCTAAACTTTCAGCTAATAAAATTTGTTTGGGGGTGTTTGGAATATGGTCTTCTCCTCGAATAACATGAGTTATTTTCATTTCAAAATCATCAATCACGCAAGCCAAATTATACAGAGGAGTAGTTAAATCTTTAGCCACTGCCATATCTCCAAAAGTATCTGTGTCAACCTCTATTTTCCCTCGTAACATATCTTGAAAACTGACCTTTTTTGAAGGAGTTTTAAATCTCAAAACAAAGGGCTTTTTTTCTTTTAAATTCTTTCTCACTTCTTCAGGAGAGAGGTTTCGACATTTTCCTGAGTAGCGAGGAGGTTGGCCAATACTCAAGAGGTAATTTCGATGGGCTTGCAATTCTTCTCGGGAACAAAAACAATAATATATCTTTCTTTCATCTAAAAGTTTCTGAATATATTTTTTGTAAATCTCTTTTCTCTCTGATTGTCGATAAGGACCATACCTTCCTCCACAATCAGGACCTTCCTGCCATTCTATTCCCAACCACTTTAATCCCTCAATGATATTTTCTTCCCACTCTTTTTTCGACCGTTCAGGATCTGTGTCTTCAATTCTTAAAATGAAACTACCTTGATTTTTTTTAGCGAAAAGATAGTTAAAAAGAGCGGTCCTGGCAGTGCCAATATGAAAGAATCCGGTGGGGGCGGGAGCTATTCTTACCCTAATTTCCCCGGGCCTTATTAATTCTATTTTTTTGGGGTCTTCCAATTCCTTAAGGGATTGGAGATTTTCTTTAATCATGTTATTTAAGATATTCCAAAAGATAACAAGCAATTATCTTTGCTGCTTTTGGCCGGCTGAAATTCTTGGCCGCTTCAGCCATTTTTTGGAGAATATCGGGCCGAGAAAACAAATATTTCAATTTTTCTAAAAAGAAATGAGGCCTTAAATTTTTCTCCTCAATAACCTCAGCAGCCCCTATTTTTGAGAAAGCATAGGCATTTTCCAACTGATGATTTTGAGCCGAAGTTGGCAACGGAATTAACAAAGAAGGCTTACCAACCGCGGCAATTTCGAAAATACTACCCGCTCCAGCCCTCGAGACTACCAAATCGCAGCAAAAAAAGGCATTCTTTAAGTAGTTTTCATTTAAAAAAGGAAAAGGATGATAATATTTTTTTAAACTTTGTTCTGATATCATAACTTCTGCTTCAGCTTTCACTCGGCTGAAATTTCTTTGGCCTGTCTGGTGAATTATTTCAAAATCGGCGACTAATTCTGGCAGAATTTCAAGAATTGTTTCGTTTATGCTCCTTGCTCCTTGTGATCCTCCGAAAATTAAAATTAAAGGTTTGTTGCCTTGTAGGTTAAAGATTTTTTTTGGTTCAACTCCCATATCTTTTAAAATTTCTTCTCTGATTGGGTTGCCAACACAAATCATTTTTTCTTTTGGAAAAAATCTGGTTTTAGGGAAAGAAGTAAAAATTTCCAACGCCCATTTACTTTCTATTTTTGCTGCCAGTCCCGGGCTAATGTCTGATTCATGCAAGAAAATTGGAATATGCAAGATTCGTGCTGCCATCACTGCGGGAAAAGAGCCGTATCCTCCCTTACTGAACACAACATCGGGAGCTAAAAAGAAAAGCCAAAAGAATGCCTGTAAGGTTCCAATAGGAATTTTAAGAATGTCCAAAAAATTTTTCAAAGAGAAATACCTTCTCAGCTTACCAGCCAATATTTTTTTCACCATTACTCCTTCTCCAGAAAGTAAAGTTAAACTATATTTATCTTTGGGACCTAAGTAAAACAATTTGAGCTCAGGGCCCGAATAAATTTTTTTCAGTTCTCTGACGATAGCGACAATTGGGAAAGTGTGGCCAGCTGTTCCACCGCCGGTAAAAACAATTTTCATAAAATCCTCTCGAATTACGAATCTAGTCGAATTACGAATATTCGTAATTCGTGTTCATTCGTAATTCGTAGGGTTATTTCCTTGAAATATTAAGCAAAATTCCTATTCCAATTAATTCTGTTATCAGGTGCGACCCTCCATAGCTGAAAAAAGGCAAAGGAATCCCAGCTAAAGGTAAAATCCCTATCATTCCTCCGATATTGAAAACAGTTTGTGAAACTATCCAAACTGTGATTCCTAAAGCTAAAACACGGGAAAAACTTTTTTCTGAAGTTGCAGCGGTTTTGAGACCTCTCCATAGAAAAACCAAAAAAAGGAATAGAAGAAAGAAAGAACCAATAAACCCTGTCTCTTCTCCTATTATAGCAAAAATTGAGTCAGATATTGAGTGGGGTAAAAAGCCAAATTTTTGGCGCGACAACCCAAGCCCAAATCCGCCCTCAATGCCAAATATCTTTCCTGAACCTATGGCAATTAAAGCCTGTTTCAACTGATAACTGATTCCCAAAGGATCAGTTTCGGGATGGAAAACACTGAATACTCTGGCGGCTCTGTAAGGAGCAATTTTTATCAAGAGAGCCGCTATCCCTCCTCCTCCCAAAATCATCACCAGCGAATGCCACCAAGGAGTAGGGCTGGCAAAATACATTAACAAAGCAGTAATCAGAATTATCCCGGCTGTGCTCATATCGGGTTGCAAAAGTAGCCCAATTCCCAAAACTGCTAAAATTGCCAAAAAGACAATCCAGGTTTGAATTCTTTTAGTTTTTGAAAGCGCTGTCCTTTCCCCAAATTTATTAGAAAGCCAAGCAGCGAGATAAAGCAAGAAAGTGATTTTTAAAAACTCTGATGGTTGAAACAAAATTGGCCCCAAACCAATCCAGCGGCTTGCTCCTCCGATTTCAATTCCAATTTTTGGCAAGAAAACAAAAAATAAAAGTATTAAATTCAACAAAAATAACCGAGGGCCCCATTTCTGAAAAAAATTTAAAGGCAAACGAAAACAAATAAAACCTATCAATATTCCAGGAACGAGACCAGCTAATATCTGATGAAAGAAATAATGCCAGATATTTCCATATTTTTCCAAAGAGAGAGGAATAGAAACAGTTCCAATAGTAAATATCCCCCACAGGACCAAGATGGAAACTACTCCAAGCAATACATAATCAGGGTGAGAAGTGCTATTTTTTACCTCCATATATCTTTATGAATCTCTTAAATAAATTTCCTCTCTGGCGATAATTTTTAAATAAATTGAAACTTGGAGCAGCTGGGCTGAGCAAACAAGCACTCCCCTTCTCTGTATTTTCGTAGGCTGTTTTTATGGCTTCTTTCATTGAACGGACAAAAAAGCTCTTTGGCAGATTCTTTGAGTTCTTTTTCAGATTAAGAATTTCTTGCCAAATTTTCTTCCCCGTGCCCGGTGACAAAAAAATCAAAGTTTTGACATTACTTTTTAAAATCCTTTTAGCCAAGAGAGAAAAATCAATTCCTCCCTTATCAGACCCTCCCAGGATTAATGTTTTTACTTTGTTTCTCAAAGCCTCAAGGGCAGCGATGGTAGCCTGGGGAACCGTGGCTAAAGAGTCATTATAAAACTCTATCCCCCTATATTTGCCAACATATTCTAATCTATGAGGCAATGGTTTAAATTCTTTTAGAGCTTCTTTTATTTTTGTTTTAGGAATATTAAACAACTTCCCTACCTTGATGGCTGTTATTGTGTTAAAAAGATTGAATTTTCCAATTAAAGGAATTTTTTTAATTTCATTCCTAATTCGTTTAAATTCGTAATTCGTAGGTTTGATAGGGATTTTTTTAGCGTTTGTTTTTTCTGCAACTTCTCTTAATTCTTTTTGTTCCGAATTGTAAATAAAAAAATCATTTTTTCTCTGATGTAAAGTAATATTTTCTTTAGCTTTTTTGTAATTTTGGAAGTTTTTGTAATAATCCAAATGAGCCGGCCAAAGATTTAAAAAAACAGCAATCTGAGGAGATTTTTTAAGATTTTGCAATTGATGAGAAGATAACTCATAAACGAAGATGTCGTTTTTTTTGGCTCTGAGTAAGCTTTGAAAAACTGGCTTGCCAATGTTCCCTACCAAATGAACCTTCAATCCCCCTTTTTTTAGAATTTTGTAAATTAAAGAAGCAGTGGTTCCTTTCCCTTTCGTTCCTGTTACTCCAACAATTTTGCCAGGACAATTATCAAAAAAAATCTCAGTTTGGGAAGTTATTTTTGTTCCCTTTTTTAAAAAAGGTTTGATAATTTTTAAAGGAATTCCCGGTGTTTTAATTATTAAATTGTAATTTTTCAGAGAGTTTAGATAATCTTTACCAAAATACAATTTTGTTTTTTTGTCAAATCTCAAGAGATATTGAGTTTTTTCTGGCAGTTTTTTGAACTCTTGCCTATCAGCGATTGCTAAAATTTTCCTTGGAAAAAGTTTCCTCAAAGCCAAGAAAGTGTCTTTCCCTTCCTTGCCAAATCCCAAAATCAATATTTTTTTGTTCTTTAATTCTTCTAAACTCATACATGCATACTCCAAAATACCACAAAATTCCCCTAAAATAAACAGAGGACTCCGCGGGGAGTCCTCTATCTCTATATTTTGAAATTCAACAATTCTTTTTCTTTGCTACCTTCTCTTTTCTCCTTTTTTCTCGCATGCGCATTTTGATATTTCTTAGTACTCGAGGAATGATTTTTTTGATGTGTTCAGGATCCGTATTTTTCCTCATTTTTTTACCCCCCTTTGCCTATTTCAGTTCCTCGGTATTTTTAGATATTTTAATCTTTCCAAACTTTTCCACACCGGGTTCAATCACAAACTTTTCTCGTTGCTTAATGGTAACTCCTTTGATTTCCGAAGCTTTCTCTTGTTCATTAAGCATAGCTTGTTTATCAATCTCTTCTTTAACCCGGATAAATTGAAAGAACCCAGCTTCTTTGCATCTTTTTATTATTTCCTCTTTCTTACCTTTTAAAACCACCAAAGCCTTACCAACTCTCCATCCTATAGTTCCAGTAGGAAAAGAAACTGTTTTTAATTTACCTTTCTCAGTGAGTTCCTCTCGGTTCTGTTGGGCGTATGCGTAAAGAGCTTTAATTAACTGTTCTATGATTCTCTCTTCAGTCTCTATTTTTGGCATTTCTTTTTGCCTGATTTTTTCTAGTTTTTCTTCCAGAATTGCTCTTTGACTTATGACTTTCCGTTGGTGTTCTCCTATCTGTCTAATATATTCTGCTGCCTCCTCTTTTGAAGTAGGGGGAGTAATTATAGCTCGCTTAGCAATCTGTCCCTTCATTTTTTCCTCCTTTTATTCTTTCATTATTTTATTTTTTAATGTTCCTTGATTTTTTCTCAGATTTTTTCTCACTTTGGGATAAAATTTTTATCCTCTAACTTTATGCTTAAAAATACCACAAAAATCTTTCAGTGTAAAGAAAAAAGAGTTCTTCTTTTTGGAAACAAGAACTCTCTGTGTGAATTTCCTTGAATCTATTCTAAGATAACTTTTTCTGGGATAATTGGCTTGCCAAAGAATTTACTGCCTAAAATTTGAAACTTATCGGTTAAATCTGTTGTTAAAAATTTAATTTTAGAAGTTTTAAGAAGTTCATTTTCTATTTCAGGATGTCTTTTTAAATAATCTTTTAATTTCTCAGCCACTACCCTCCCCTCTGTTATAAGATTTATATTCTTTCCGATAATTGCTCTAATTTTATCTTTTAACAGGCCATAGTGAGTACAGCCCAAAATTAAAGTGTCAATGTCTTGTTTGATCAAGGGATTAAGATAATTTTTCAGGGCGATATTCGCTATTTCAGAATTATGTTCTCCTGTTTCAACAATTGGCACCAACAAAGGACAGCTTTTTTGAAAAACACTTATATTCGGATTTAGTTTCTTGAACTCCCGTTCAAAAGCACGAGAGTTAACTGTTCCTTGGGTGGCAATAACGCCAATGCGATTATTTTTCGTTAAACTAATTGCAGCTTCAACCGTCGGGATTATAACACCTAAAACTTTTTTTTCTGGATAATATTTTGGTAAGTATTCCTGTTGGATTTTTCGCAATGCCTCGCTTGAAGCAGTATTGCAAGCCAAAATTATCAACCGGCAATTTTGCTTAAACAAAAAATCAACTGCTTGGGCAGTAAATTTGTAAATCAATTCTTGAGAGCGGCTACCATAAGGCGCTCTGGCTGTATCTCCCAGATAAACATAGTTATATTCTGGCAAAACCTTGACTATCTCTTTTGTTATATCCAAACCGCCAAACCCAGAATCAAAAATACCAACACATTGATTGGTCATTTTTTGTCATAACTTAATTTTTTGAAAATCCTTGATATTTTCTTTTTTTTTCACGATTTTGAGGAATTTTAAAATAAGAAAATCAGCCAAGCAATCTTATGGTTATTCCAATTATGGTAAAAACCATTCCCAAAAGCCAAAATCTCATGGTAATTTTTTCAGGAGGCCAACCCTTGGCTTCTAAGTGATGGTGAATTGGAGCGCAAAGAAATATTTTTTTGCCAAAAAATTTTTTTGAGAAAAGTTGCAACAAAACACTTCCCGCCTCAATTACCAAAAGTCCTCCGATAATTGGCAAGCACACGACAGAGTCGGTTAAGAAACTAACCACCGCCAAAGTTGAGGTCAAACCAATCATTCCTGTCTCTCCCATATAAAAACGGGCCGGAGGGATATTAAACCACAAAAAAGCCAAAATTGTTCCAGCCAGAACCGCACAAAACCCAGCTAAATTATATTGCATTCGAGAGAAGGCAATGATACTGAAAGCTCCGAACATCATGCTGAACGCTCCTCCTGCTAACCCGTCAATGCCGTCTATCACTCCTCCCGCCCAACAAGCCAAAACCACAACAACAAATAAAGGTAAATACCAAAAACCAAATTCCAAATCACCCAAACCGGGAATATGTAAAGTGTGCCAGCCAAGTTTAAAATAAAACCACCAAGCCCCAACTACTCCTATCATTAAAACAATCAGTAATCTCCGAGTAAATCTTATGCCCCCGCCGCTATATTTTCCTTTGCCAAAAATTTGCAAAATATCATCTCCCAGTCCCAATAAAGAAGCAGCAACCAAAGTAGCCAAGGGCAGCCAGGTTTGATCTCTTGATAAAAAATTAAGTTTTTGGACCAAAGAATTATCAGAGATTTTAGCCAAGGCGGAAAATAAAAAAGCGACTAAAACGCAAGTTATCCAAATTAAAAGGCCGCCCAAACGGGGCACCTTCACTTCTCTTTCTTTGTGGAGATTATAGAAAACCGGAGCCGGTTTGCCATCAATGGTTTTTTTTCTGGGTGCTTTCCTCCAGAGTTTGTATTTGTAAAGAAAATGAGTTAAAAGGGGCGTCCATAAAACAGCCAAAAAAGCAGAAGAAACACAGAGGACCAAAATTTTAATTACCTGGATTTTGAGCATAAAATTCAATAAATAAACTTAATTAATTTTCTCATCTCCCCAAATTTATCTGGCGAATTTAAAATAACATTTATTAAATAACTTCCTGGCTTTTTACCTTTTAAAATTTCCAACAGACATCCCCCCGCTCGCTCGGTATAACCGGTTTTTCCAGCAATTATTTCTGGAATTTCTCTTAGTAATTTATTGGTGTTTTCCAAAGTATGATGAAAAACTCCATTTTCCAAATAAAGAGGATACTCTTTTTTAGAAAGAATATCTAAAATTTCCGGGTGTTTTGTCAATAAATATTTAGTTAATTTTACTAAATCTTTTGCTGTTGAATAATTTATCGGTTGAGCGGTCTCTGTAGGGTCCAAACCAGTTGGGTTGAAAAACCAGGTATTTTCCAGTCCTATATCTTTTGCTTTAAGATTCATCAAATCTCGGAATCCTTCAGGTCCAATTATTTCACTCAAAGCAAAAGCAGCATCGTTGCTTGATTCAATTAGCATAATATAAAGAAGGTCTTTAACTCGCAAAATTTCCCCAACTTTTAAATTTCCATTTTCCTCCGCTTGACCAACAGCAGTTTTTGAAATTTGAATTCGGAGAGAAGGTTGATAGAATTCCAAAGCAACGATTGCTGTCATAAGTTTGCTAATACTGGCTATTGGCATTTTCTGATTTTCTGCTCGACTAAAAAGAACCCTTTCTCTTCCTTGTTTGTCTATCTCAACAGATATTACGCTTTCTGCTTCAATTTGAAAATTTCCAGTTTTTTTCTCTTCTCTCTCTTTAATTTTTGAAATATAATTTTGATAAATCTTGGCAGTAAACAAGGAAGGTGGATTTTTTTCAATTTGAATTGAATAAAAATAATTTTCCAGATTCTCTTGCAAAACATTCACTCCCCACCAAAAAGGAAGGCTCAGCAAAAAAACAATTAAGAAAAATTTGATGTTTTTGCTCATTCTTTCGTATTGTTAAATATTATTTTGATTTGATTATTTTAATGCCCAATTCCTTTAACTGTTTCTCGTCAACCTCAGAAGGAATGTTCATCATTAAATCTCGGTTGTCACCTGTTTTGGGAAAAGCAATGACTTCCCGAATATTAGGCTCTGGCAACAAAATAGCTAAAAATCTTTCGATTCCTAGGGCTATTCCACCGTGAGGAGGAACTCCATATGAAAATGCTTCAAAGTAATGAGGAAACTGTTTTTTGACTTTCTCTGGTTTATGTCCCAAAACCTCAAAAACCGCCAACAAGATATCCAAATTGGTAGTTCTGATACTTCCTCCTCCAATTTCAAAGCCATTTAAAACAAGGTCATATTGGAAGGCCAAAATTTTTTTAGGGCAAGTTTTGATTTCTTTAATATCCTCTGTTTGAGGTTTGGTAAATGGATGATGCTGAGCCCCCCATTTTTTTTCTTTTTCGTGCCACTCAAACATTGGAAAATCTATTACAAAACAAAAAGCCAACTCATTTTGGTCTTTTTTGTTTCTGCGAACATCGGGCTTATCAGATTTGTATTTTTTTATTGCTTCAGCCCAACTAATTCGAGGAAATGGGGTTTTCTGAATTTTCTTTTCCGGAAATATTTTTTTTACCAAAGAAACATACAATTTTTCCACCAAATCTAAAATTTCTTCTTGGGTGACAAAACTCATCTCAATATCCAACTGGGTATGTTCTGCCTGTCGGTCAGCCCTTGGGTCTTCGTCCCTTAGACACTTTGCAATTTGGAAATATCTTTCAATGCCTGCAACTTGTAAAAGCTGTTTATATTGCTGGGGGCTTTGAGGAAGAGCATAGAACTTTCCTTGATAAATACGGGAGGGAACCAGAAAATCCCTTGCCCCTTCGGGAGTAGCTTTGGTTAGAATCGGAGTTTCAACTTCTAAAAAACCTTTTTTTTGCAAAAAATTCCTCATAAACTGGATAACTTTTTGGCGTATCTCTAAGTTTCTTTGGAGCCTCGGTCTTCTCAAATCTAAATAGCGATATTTTAATCTTTTTTCTTCTTTGATTTCATAACCGTCATTTTCAATTGAAAAGGGCAAGGTTTTTGCTTGAGAAAAAACTTTAAGTTGAGAACCCTTCACTTCTATGTTTCCTGTTTCAATTTTGGGATTTTCCATTCCTTTGGGTCTTTTTCCAACTTCTCCTATTACTTCAATCACCCACTCTGGCCGTAATTTTTGGGCCAATTCGTAAATTTTTGATTTTAGGTCTGGGGTAAACACTATTTGCACCATTCCCGACCTGTCTCTTAAATCAATAAAGATAATCTTTCCATGGTCCCTTCTTGAATTGACCCAACCACAAACTCGAACTACTTTACCAATTTGCTCAGTTGTTTCTTTAACTAAAACTCTTTTCATTTTTTTACTTTTATTTTAATAAATTTTCTTTTGCCAACCTGCACTATCATATTATTTCTAATTTTAATTTTTTCTTGCCAATCGGTTTTTAATTTGCCATCAATTTTAACACCCTTTTCCAAAACCAATCTTTTAGCTTGACTCTTGGAAGAAGCCAAACCCGTTTGAAAAATCAAATCCAAAATATTGAGAATTTTCTTTGAAGTTCTAAAAACTGGAATTTTTGAAGGTAATTTTTTCTTTCGAAAAACTTTCTCAAACTCTCTTTCTGCTTTTTGAGCCGCTCTTTCCCCATGATACAATTTTACAATTTCTTTTGCCAATGTTGCTTTGGCGTCTCTGGGATTTAATTTCTTTTGTTTCAGACTTCTTTTTATTTTATCTACTTCCTTTAAAGGAATTTTAGTGCACAATTCGAAATATTCTCCAATTAGTTCATCTTTCATTGACATAATTTTTCCATACATTTCATTTGGTTCGTCCACAATATTTATCACATTACCCCAGCTCGTTGACATTTTTCTACCATCTAATCCATGTATCATTTTTAGAGTCATAATATCTTGAGGTTTTTGATTAAACATTTTTTGAATATCTCTCCCCACTTTTAAATTAAAAAGCTGGTCAAATCCTCCAATTTCAACATCTGCTTGGACTTGGACCGAATCATATCCCTGTAAAATGGGATAAAATAATTCGTGTATTCCGATTGGTTTGCCGCCCTCCCATCTTTGTTTAAAATTTCTTCTCTGTATCATTTGTTGAGCGGTGAATTTCATACAGAGCCCGAGAATATCTTTAAGTTTTAATCGCTCCAACCACTCTGAATTCCGATGTATCTCTACTTTCTTTAGGTCTAAAATTTTCCCAATCTGCTTTCTATAAGTTTTTAGATTTTCTTGGATTTCTTTTTTGGTTAAAGGTTTTCTCATCGAAGTTTTGTCTGAAGCATCTCCAATTTGAGCAGTAAAATCACCAATAATTAAGACAATCTTATGGCCTAATTCTTGAAATGCTTTAAGTTTCCAAAGTTGGCTTGCTCTTCCAATATGAATTTTAGGTCCGGTTGGGTCAATTCCATGTTTAATCCTCAATCTTTTCCCAGATTTTAATTTTTTCAGCAAATTTTCTTTTTCAATAATTTCCTCAACTCCTCTTTCCAACAACTCTTTTATTTTTTGGAGGCTGCTATTTATTTTCATAGATATCCTCTCTTTTAGTTAATTTTACTCAAACTTATTAAAAAAGCAATCACCCCCCGCCAAAGCATTGGTGAGGGGTGAGGATTAAATCAACCAGAAATTAAATTCTAAATTAAACTCTGGGAGGACTTTCTTGTTTTTCTTCTTCCGAAACTGAAGGCGTTGATGCACTTTCTCCACCTTCTTTCTTCTTCGATTTTAAATACCAAGCCACAAACCCAATTACAGCCACAACCAGAATTGCCCAAAATAACCAATAAAGAGTTCCCATAGGCGATAAATATATTAATTAATCTGAAATGAGACCTTTAATATATTTTATACCCCTACTTTCCATTGTCAAATTTCATCTGTGGATAACTATTTAAACTCTTTAATTATCTCATAGATGTTCCCCGCGCCCATGACAATAACTATTTCCCCGCCTTTCAAACTCTTTTTTAAGTAGTTTACTATCTCCGTTTTTGGCAAATAATGAGTATAACTTTTGCCAATTGCTTCAACTAATTTTTTTGAGTCCACCTTTTTTTTAAGGTTTTTTACTTCTCTTCCCGCAACATCATAAATATCAGTGATAATCAATTTGTCGATGGGAGCTTTTCTAAAAACTTTGACAAAATCTCGGAACAAATAAAATGTCCTTTGATATTGATGGGGCTGAAAAATGCACCAGATTTCTTTTTGAAGATATTTTTCCCGAGCCGTTTTAAGAGTTGCGGCAATCTCAGTTGGGTGATGAGCATAATCGCTGATAATTTTCAATTTACAATTTTCAATTTTCAAATCTTTTTCTTCAAATCTTCGCCAGGCACCCTTGTATTCCGATAAAACCTTAAAAGAAATTTTGTCAGGAATTTTTAAAACCCGAGCACAAGTTAAAGCGGCCAAAGCATTTAAAACATTATGCTCCCCCGGCACTTTAAGCATTTGCCTAAGTTTTTGTTTTTCTTTAATTTTATTTTTTTGAAAATTGAAAATTGAAAATTGAAAATTGAAAATTATCTTTTGGATATTCCTATCTTTCCCATTTGCTATTAATACTCCATCCCTTGGCAAATGCCCAATAAATTCTCTATAAGTCCGGAGGATATGAGCCATATTTTTGTAATAATCAAGATGCTCCCTTTCAATATTGGTCAAAATAATAATTTTTGGGAAATAATTTAAAAAAGAGGCCTGCCACTCATCGGCCTCAATTACTAAAATCGCACAACCCCGCGGAACAACGCGCGAAAACCCACGGAAGGTAGGTTTTCCCATTCTAAAATTGCTATTTCCGAACTCTCTTAATTTCGTCCCTAAAATTACAGTTGGGTCCAACCCGGCTTTAATTAGAATTAAGCTGAGTATTGCTGTCACTGTGCTTTTGCCATGAGTTCCTGCCACCGCAATGGTAAAATATTGTTTTGTTAGTTTTCCCAAAGCTTGAGGATAAGATAGACACTTGATACCTAAGTTTTTGGCCAGTTTTAATTCTGGGTGATTTTTAGGGACTGCTGGTGAATAAATGATCAGGTCAGATTGTTTAATAAATTTTTGAATTTTAATTTGTAATTTTGATTTTTGATATTTGATATTTGATATTATTATCTTTGCTCCTTTTTTCTTCAAAAAATCGGTAATTTCGCTCTTTGTCAAATCAGAGCCACTAACTTGGTGTCCCTTAGCCAAATAATACTGAGCCAAAGCCGAAACCCCGATTCCTCCAATACCAATAAAATGAATTTTCATAATTTTAGGTATTCAATAAGGTAAAAATAACTTTTTCTTAAAGTTTCATTCTCAATTTAAATCATAAGCTAATTTTCTCAAAAATAAAAGGGCTAAGTTGACTAATTCAAATAAACCCTGTATTCTATATGAACAAAAGGCTATTTCGATTGAGAACAAATATGAGGAACAAAATAACTACTTTTAGAAAGATTGCTAAGTCATTAAACTCACATTGTGCTACTTTAATAGGAAGTTCTTTTGATCCATTTGGCTCCTATTATTTTCGGCTTTTGAATTGGGCCTCTCAACAATCCAGACCATTGGTAGCAATAGTCCATCCTGATGAAATGATTAGTATTCGAAGAAGTTTTGTTCTACCCTCAGAAAATCAATATAAACGGGTAAAAAATATTGCAAAATTAAATTTTGTAGATTATGTCATTCTATCGCGGAAATTAGCTCACGATCCATGGTGTCTAAAAGCGTTAAGACCAAAATTTGTAATATTTCAGCATGATAATCCAGTCTATCATAAGAAACTTTTTTCTGTTTTGTCGCAATACTTTCCACAGGTTCATTTTAAGGTTGCACCTTTTAAACAAGAGAGAAATTTTCAATCCCAAGCTGTTTCCTTATCATCAGCGAGAAATATATTTAAAGATTATCGGAATAAAATTTGTAAAAGATTAATATTGCTGGCCAAAAAAAGTGAAGCCCAAATCGGCAAAATATCTGCCATCTTAACTTATGAAGACAAAATTGTAGCTGAGGCTTATAATTCAGACAAAGGAGAACATGCCGAGATTTTACTTTTAAGCCAGAATCGATTAAATAAAACCCTCGACAAATATTCACTTTATGTACTTATTCCACCTTGTATAATGTGCGCGGAAGCCATTTTCCGTTCCAATATAAAAAAAGTATATTATCTATATAACTATGGCGATAACCTAGGAATTAAATACCTGAAAAGTAAAGGTGTATCTATCAAAAAATATATTGGAAAGAGATGAATTACCAACCTATTTCAAAAAATACAATAGTAGTTGGAGTAAACGAGGGACATGATGGAGGAGCAGCCATAGTGGTAGATGGGATTGTCCGATGTGCTATTTCAGAAGAAAAGTTAAATCGCAAGAAATACTCTCCTGGTTATTTAAATTCTTTCTTTTATTGTTTAAACGCTCTTAATTTAAAAGTAAAAGATATCTCTTTGATAGTATTTAGCAATTACGGAAAAAGACTTCCCGAACACTACCAAGGAATGTTGAAATCCTTAGGAATTCCTCCTAAAAAATTTATAACCGCCGATCACCATTTATCCCATGCATTTGGAGCTTACTTTTTATCTCCCTTTGATGAAGCTTTAATTCTTGTTATTGATGGACAAGGAAATGGAAATGACACTGAGAGTTATTACATTGGGGAAGGTCAAAGAATTGAGAAAATAGGAGGAAACTCGCCAAACCAAGTCCCGGCGAAAGGAATTGGAAGAACATACGAGGCATTTACAAATTTTCTCGGTTGGATTGATCAAGAAGCCGGAAAAACAATGGCTTTAGCAGCTTACGGAGATGCTTCAAAAATATCAATTCCTCTCTTTAGATTGAAAGGGTTGAAAGTTATAGGAGCTTTAGATTATAAATATGAAAGAGGAGTTATTGAGTTTGCTAAACGATATTCCTTGGATTTCGGTCCTTCATATAGCCGTGGTAATAATCCAAAATCTATAGATGTTGCTGCCTATGTCCAAAAGGAAGTTGAAAGAATTTTGATTGAATTAATTACTAAACTGGTAGAAAACACAGGTAAAAGAAAATTATGCTATGCAGGGGGTGTAGCGCTTAATTGTGTTGCTAATTATAAACTTTTCCAAAAAAGAATTGTTGATGATATTTTTATTTTACCAGCGGCCTCCGATAAAGGCCAAGCTATTGGAAACGCTCTTTATGGTTTCTACAAATTAGAAGGTTATATTCCACGACAACCATTAAGAAATGACTATTTTGGAAGAGAATATTCAGAAAAAGAAATCCTCTCGGTTCTCAAAGGAGAAAAAGTATACATAGAAAAACACATACCTACTCAACGCCAATTTTTATTTGAAAGACAGAACTCTATTCCAAAAACAGCGGCCCAACTTTTAGCTGATGGCAAAATAATCGGATGGTTTCAAGGTGGTAGTGAACTGGGGCCGAGAGCACTTGGTCATCGAAGTATTTTGTGTGACCCCAGAAATATAAAGTTAAAAAATCAATTAAATGAAAAAATTAAACATCGAGAGTGGTTTCGTCCTTTTGCGCCGAGTTGTCTGTTAGAAAAAACACCAGAATATTTTGCATACGACAACTCTTTTCCCTACATGCTTTTTGCTCTACCAGTAAAATCTGATAAAAAAACTAAAATACCAGCTGTTATCCATATAAACGGTACTTCAAGAATTCAAACCGTAACTAAAGAAGATAATGATATATTTTTCGATCTTATTAAAGAATTTTATAATATAACCGGAATCCCTATGATATTAAATACTTCTTTTAATAGTCAAGAACCTATTGTAGAAACCCCCGAACACGCTTTATCAACTTTTTTAAAAACTGAGATGGATTATTTAGCTATTAACGACTTTTTAGTATGGAAAAAGAAATGATAATTTATAGAATTTAATTATGAGATTTCCAAATCAAGTTTCAGTATACTGCTTATTTTGTGAAACTGGAAGAAATTTTTATATTCTTGCAAAGCGAAATAAAAAACGAGGCGGTTTTTGGCAACCCATTACAGGTGGTGAAGAAGATATTGATAAAGGAGATTTGTTCCAGACAGTAATCCGAGAAACAAAAGAAGAGCTTGGTATTGAGATTACTAAAAAGCAAATTTGGAAAATTCCATATTCTTTTCAATTTATAGACAAAGATGGCGTTCAAAGGACTGAATACTGTTTTGGAGTAGTTCTTACATCAAAACAAAAAGAGAAAATTCGCTTATCTAAAGAGCATACAGCAATTATTTATGGAACTGACGTAGAATATCTGAAGTCTCTTCTTAAATTCGAGGAAAATCGTATAGCGTTAGACAAATTTTATCAATGGGCAAAAACCAACCTAAAAGATTAGAAATCAAACTTCCTAAATCATTACAAACCTCTATTCGAGATGGATATATAATTTCCATTATTCAGTTTGGGTCTTCTCTTCGTAGAGTGAATTATCATGACATTGACCTTGCAATTGTGGTTAAAAGTGGTTGCTACGAAAAATTCGTTAGAAAAATATATGGGAAAAACTTTAATGGTTTTGATATCTCTCTCATTAAAGAGGAGGAGGTTCAAGGAGCCAAAAAATTTCGATTTGGTAGTCACGGAGCACACTTTCTTTATTCCTTAATCAACGGGAAAGTGCTATATGGAATAAATCCTTTCCGTAAATACAGAGTCACAAAACGGCAAATAAAAGATTCTATAATCCCACCACTTTATAATTACATAGAAGACGTTAGAAGAGCGATATTCGAGGGTAAAATCAAAAAGAGCATTAAACAACGTTGGCCAAAATTCCTTAGATTATCCCTTTATTTAATAGATCCCGATTTGAAATATTTCGAGGCCCTCAATTTGAGGGAACATAAATTAAAAATCTATCTGAATAAATATCAGATAAAAGTAAATATTCAACCAAAAAGACCTGAAAACTTACTTATCGCTTACGAAACCATTTGGGAGGAAGTGTTAAAAAAATACAAACTGCTTTCTTCTCCAAAATATTCAAAAAAAATGGTTAGGTTTCTGAGCCTAACCATTTCGTAAATTGGTTGTGCATTCTTTGATAAAAGAAAACACACATTTGCTGACTTGTATAAGTTCCCCCTTTTTATTTTCAAACACTTTGATGGGGATTTTAAGTTGTTTCGCTTGGGAAAAGGCTGTTCGGAGTTCTATTTCTTGGTGGGAAGCGATTTTGTTAAGATCAAAGAAGTTGCGATCTGGTCGAGAAGATAATTCACGTACACGTCGAGCAAGGATAGTTTCAGGGCTTGCTATGACTACCACAAATGCTAGCATTTGAATTTCGTCTCCGGATTTATAGGGCCGGATGAAGTAGGTTCCATTCTCTTTGAGATAAGCAAAATGATCGTCTCTAATTCGTATTGTTTTTGGTTCTTTCCGATCTAATTCGGAAAAATAAGCTACCATCCGTTCACGTGCTTCTGACCGAACTTCTTCTGGCAAAAGTTGATATTCATCTGCGGATGTCACCCCAGTAAGTTGGTATAACATTTTTCTTTCTTCCATACCTTGAAGAGGAAACCCTGTTTTCCTAGCAAATTTTATTATCGCTCTGATGAGAGTTGTTTTTCCAACACCAGGAACTCCACCAATATAGACAAACACTTTTTCACCTCCATCATTTTTCCACTATATTATTAAAGTGCAAGAAGGTTATTTTTATCTCCTGAAAGAATTTTGATTATGTAATCAATGATTTTTTCTACTGGAGTTGCTTTAACTACCCTTTCCTCGATTTTAGGCTCCAGTATTGTGATACCAAGCTTCTTAAGTTTGGCAAGATTATCCTGCAAGATGGGGTTGCTATAAAACTTTAGATTCATTGTTGGAACTATGAAAAGCTTATCAGGAGTAGTCGCACCACACAAAGAAGTCACGGCATTATCCGCTATTCCGTTAGCTATTTTATTAATAGTATTGAAGGTGGCAGGATAGACTATTACTAAATCGAAATCAGATAGGTGCTCAGTGGAACCGGTAAGTTCTGTCACTACTGGCTTTTTGCTCATCGACTTCATAATTTCAGGGCTTACACCATGCTTTACAGCATTCTCAGTCATGAAACATTGGATTTCGGCTTTATGCTTTTTTCTGAGTTCTCTAGCAAATTTAGGAGCCGCTATTATAGCTATGCTTCCCGTAAGACACAGTGCTATTTTCTTTCCTTCTAAAATACCCTGAGCATTTCTTTTCTTTTTGTTCTCTTCCATTTTCTCCTCCTTTTAAAGAACTTACTTTATTCTTCATTATAATGCAATAAAAACTTTTTGTCAAATTTTCCTCTCGATTAAGCTTCAAATTTATTAATCTCAACGAAATGAACTTTCGGTACTCTAAATTACGAATTTATAAGAAAAAAATTTTAAAGAGAGCCCAATCTCTTGTTTCTAAAAGCAAGCTACCCAAGTGCTATTGATTCTAAGATTGTGTATTCTGCACCGGTTCTTTTCAATTTGCTTTCCATTATTTCAATTGACTTGACTTCAAAATCCAAAGAAATTTCTTTTTCAATCTCCGGCCGTTCTTCTGGTTCAATTCTTCTCCACTGCCATGTCCTGATTCTTCCTAAAGTAATATGGGGAGAAAACTCCCTTTTTTCTACTTTTCTCAAAATGCCGGATTTAGCCATCTCTTTTTTCAGTTTTTCAGCCGAATTCAACAATTCTGGCTTTTTTTCTAATTCAATCCAGATTAAACGGGGTGGTATTTGTTTTGGTGGTCCATAACATACTTTTTTAAATTTCAGAGAAAATGGCTTTTGCGCCTCCGCGATATTCTTTACAATTTGGCGAATTTTGGGAATTTTTTCATCTTCGACCGAGCCAATAAAAAGCAAAGTCAGATGCAAATTCTCCTTTTTCACCCAGCGAACCACTCCCCTATTTGCTTCTTCAGGGAATAAACTATCTAATTCTTTTTCTAAATTCTCTAACTCAGTTTTAATCTTTTCCGGTAAATTTATAGCAATAAAAATCCTTTTCATACTCTACCAATTACGAATGAAACACGAATTACGAATTTATTCAATTTTAAATCATTTTATGATAAGATTCAATAATACTAATACTCTATTCGTAATTCGATAAAATTCGTAATTTGTGAGGAATTTATGAAGGAGGTTTATCTTTACAAAAAACTAAAGAACAAAAAAGTTCAATGCCAAAATTGTGCTCACTATTGTGTAATTGAACCCGGAAGAAAAGGTAAATGTTATGTCAGAGAAAACAAAGATGGCAAACTTTATTCTTTGGTTTACGGAAAAGCTTGCGCTATAAACATTGACCCAATTGAGAAAAAGCCATTTTTTCATTTTTTACCAGGTTCTCAATCCTTATCAATTGCCACTGTTGGTTGTAACTTTGCTTGCCAAAATTGTCAAAATTGGCAAATCTCCCAAGCCCCAAGAATTTTTAAAAAAATAGAAGGTCAAGAGCTTCCACCCAAAGAAGTTATCAAAATCGCTTTAGAAAACAATCTTTCATCGATTTCTTACACCTATACGGAACCTGCGATATTTTCCGATTACGCCTTAGACACAATGAAATTAGCAAAAAAAGCCGGCTTAAAAAACAACTGGGTCTCAAATGGATTTTGGTCAGAAGAATTATTTAATTTAATCTCCCTTTATTTAGACGCCGCCAACATCGACCTTAAAAGTTTCGATGATAAATTTTATCAAAAATACGCTGGTGGCCGGCTTCAACCGGTTTTAGACACTTTAAAGCGTCTCAAAAAGTCTGGCATTTGGGTTGAGGTGACAACTTTGGTTATTCCAACTCTCAGTGACGATTTAAAAATGTTAAGGGAAATCGCGGAATTTATCAAAAATGAACTGGGTCCCGAAACTCCTTGGCATATTTCTCAATTTTCTGGAGTTATTTCTTGGAAACTCCAGCATTTACCCGAAACTCCAGTTGAAACTTTAAAAAAAGCCTGGCAAATCGGCAAAAAAGCCGGTCTAAAATATGTTTACACTGGCAACATCCCCGGTTTGGAGCAAGAAGACACTTTCTGTCCAAAATGCGGAGCAAAAATGATAGACCGCACCGGCTACTCTATCACCCGCTCAGATAACCACGGCAAATGCTCCAAATGTGGCGAAGATTTAAATCTAATTTTAAAATAAAACAAAAAGGGAGCTAAAATCTTAGCTCCCCTAAAAAATCATTTCCATTTCCATTCCGCAGCTATCCTCGGTGAAGGATCGCCAATTTCAATGTAAAATTCTCCATTATTCAGCTTTATTCTTATCCCTGGAAAAGCTGCTGGAATTGATGCTTCTATTCTTTCTGACAGAAAAGCTTTGAATTGGGGAAAATTTTCAAGAATGGCAAGAGTTTCTGGTTGGGTGAAAGAAGAAATTGGAATTCGCATTGCTCTTCCAAATCCCAAAACCTCCTTTAAAGAAGGTTTTGGCACTATCCTTTCCTCAATAATTTCTCTTAAATCCATCACACCCTCCTTATTATAAAATTTTTAATATCCTTATCTTATCACAAAATATACTAAAATGTCAAGTGAACAATTAAAATTTGCTTCAATCTGTCCTCATCCCCCAATAATTATTCCAACCATCGGCTCGCCTCCCGATTTAGAAAAAGTCTCAAAAACCATTTCTGCAATGGAAAAGTTGGGAAAAATTTTTGCCAAAACTGCTCCAGATACTGTAATAATCGTTTCACCTCACGGTCCGGTTGATTTTAGTCAGTTCACAATAAACGACTCCCCTACTCTCGCTGGTCATTTTTACAATTTCGGCGATTTCCAAACAGAATTGGTTTTCAAAAATGATTTGGAATTAATAGAACAAATCAAAAACACCCTAACTTATTTCAACCACGATCGTGGATCATTTAAGATAAATCAGTTGCCATTCCGAGAAATTAACTTGAAAGAACTCGACCACGGAGCATTGGTTCCTCTTTATTATCTTTCTCGAGAGTATCCAAAATTTAAAGTAGTACCCATTGCCTATTCTTACTTGGATATAGAAACTCATTTTAAATTTGGTAAAATTCTCAAAAAAGCAATAGAATCTCAAGACAAAAAAATAGCCATAGTAGCTTCTGGAGATTTGTCTCACCGTTTAACTCCCGAAGCGCCAGCTGGCTACAGTTCTAGAGGCAAAGAATTTGATGAAAAATTGATTGAACTTTTAAAAAATAAAGATGTCAAAGGAATTTTAAATATGGACCCCGATTTAGTTGAAGAAGCCGGCGAATGCGGCTATCGCTCAATAATAATTTTGCTGGGTGCACTTGATGGCTTAAACTGGCAGCCTGAAATTCTTTCTTATGAAGGGCCCTTCGGCGTCGGCTATTTGGTAATGAATTTTAATTTGTGATTAATTTTTCAAAGATTAAAAAAATTTTCTCTCAAGAAGCCAAGTTAATTGAGATAAAAAACCCAAAGAAGGTTATTTTTGTTGGGGATACTCATGGAGATTTAGAAGCATCGGAGAAAGTAATTAAAAAGTATCTTAAACCAGCTAACAAAATTGTCTTTTTAGGGGATTACATAGACAGAGGGCTTCATTCAAAAGAGAATTTAGATTATCTACTTGAGCAAAAAGAAAAGTTTCCTAATCAAATTTATCTTTGCGGAGGCAACCACGAAGGCCACCATATTTTAGAATTTTCACCAGCTGATTTCTGGGAAAATTTAAATATTGATGAATACAGAAAATATACAGAAATTGTCAAGAAATTCCCTTTAGTGGCAGTTGTTAGAGATATTATCGCTTTGCATGGTGCTTTACCTGATGTAAAAAATCTAAAAGAGATAAACAAAATAGAGCTAGGGAGTGAACGATGGTTCCAGATTACTTGGGGAGATTTCGTAGAAGAACCCGGAAAATTTTTAGGGTTTAATTCAATGACTGGTCGTCCCCAGTTTGGCAGAGATTGGTTCAATAATTTAATGGAAAGATTTCACAAAAAAGTTCTCATTCGCTCCCACCAACCCACCGCTCCCCAATTTATGTATGACAATCGCTGTCTCACCATTTTCACCTCCTCTGCTTATGCTCGCGAAAGAACCATTGCTATTGCTGATTTCACTAAACAAATAAAAACTGCCAAAGATTTAGAAATTAAAAGAATTTAACACTTTATGAAATTTGTGGTAAAAAATATATCAGGAGAGAATCTTATAAATTTGATGAGGAAGATTGGCTACCATTATGCTGGAGAGAGCCGTGATAAAACGCAGCTAACATTTACTCGTTCTTTAGGGCCTAATTCTTATCCTCGCTTTCATATTTATTTAAAAGAAAATAAAGAGACCGGAGAGATATTTTTAAATTTGCATCTTGACCAGAAAAAACCAATTTACAAAGGTGCTCCAGCCCATAGCGCTGAGTACGAAGGTGAAGTTGTTGAAAAGGAAGCAGAAAGGATTAAAAATGTGTTAAATAAATGATAAAATAGAGTAATGAATCCTTTTATTGAATTAGCAAAAAAGGCGGTAGAGAATTACATCAAAAAAGGAGAAATTATTGATGTGCCGGATAATTTGCCAAGAGAGATATTAGAAAAGAAATCTGGCACTTTTGTGACTATTAAAAAGAGTGGTCAACTGCGTGGCTGTATAGGCACTTATTTGCCAACAAGAGAGAATATTGCTGAAGAAATAATTCGAAATGCCATAGCTGCAGCCACCCAAGATTATCGATTTGATGCAGTACAAAAAGAAGAACTTCCTTATTTGTCTTACACTGTTTATATTTTAGACAAACCAGAACAAATAAAAGATATTTCCGAACTCGACCCTAAAAAATACGGTATTTTGATAAAAACTTTAGATTTCCCCCCTAAATCCGCTCTCTTGCTCCCAGATTTAGAGGGTTTAGATACAGTTGAAAAACAGCTTTTTGCTGCCTGCCAAAAAGCCGGAATTAACCCAGAAAAAGAAAAAATTGTAATCTATAAATTTTCAGCCAAAAAATATGGCAAATGAAAATAATAAAAATAAAGAAATTGCTAAAATTTTAAGAGAAATTAAAGATTACCTTTTACTTTTAAGAGGCACACCCTACAGACCAAGAGCTTATGAGAGAGCGGCAGAAATATTAGAAAATTTTAATCAAGATATCGCAACAATTTATAAAAATAAAGGTTTAAAAAGCCTTCAAGGAATTAGAGGTATTGGCAAAAGCATTGCCAAGAAAATTGAAGAATATCTAAAAACAAAGAAAATAAAATATCTTGAAGATTTAAAAGAGAAAACAAAAATTCAGCAAATTGTTACCCATTATTTTAAAACAAAAGGATTAAGTTTAGAACAAATCAAAAAAGACGCCAAAAAGAAAAAAATAATTTATTCTCGCTATACTAAACCCGCAAAACAACTTTTGGAGTTAGCCGGTTCTGTTGAGAAAGCGAAAAAAGCCCTTGATGTGGTCGCTGAATGGGCAAAATCAAGGGGTTTAGATTATGCTATTGAGACAGTTTTTAAAAAATGGTTAGAACTTGACAGATTGAAGCCAAAAGAGATAATCAAAAAACCATTCTATGAAGGAAATCCTATGGTTTGGTCCCAAACCCACAAAAAGTGGTATGTGATTGATGAAAATGGAGAATGGTTAGAATTTGTTGGTAAAGAGGAAGACATCGAATGGCGCACAATTAAATAACCCTACGAATTACGAATACAACACTAATTACGAATATTCGTAATTCGATAAAATTCGTAATTCGTGAAGAAGTTTATGAAAATTATATTTATGGGAACTCCTGAGTTTGGAGCGATTATTTTGGAAAAACTTGCTGAAACCCCCTTCAAGCCAATTTTAGTTGTCACCTCTCCTGACAAGCCAGTAGGCAGAAAACAAATTCTAACTCCCCCACCGGTCAAAGTCATTGCACAGAAATATGGTATTCCAGTTGAGCAACCCGATGAAATTGAAAATTGTAAATTGAAAATTGAAAACTTAAAACCGGATTTAGGGATAGTGGCCGCCTATGGCAAAATTTTACCAAAAGACATATTAAATATTCCCAAATTTGGTTTTCTCAATGTCCATCCTTCCCTTCTTCCCAAATACCGAGGTCCCTCTCCCATTCGGTCTGTCATTTTAGAGAACGAGGAAGAAACCGGGGTGACCATAATTTTAATGGACGAGAAAATGGACCACGGACCGATTTTAAAGCAAAAGGGATTAAAATTAAGGGGAGAAGAAACCTTTGAAAAACTTACTAAAGATTTAGCTGAACTGGGTTCAACTCTTTTGATAAATACCATTCCGTTTTGGTTGAAGGGTGTGATTGAACCCCGACCCCAAGATGAAAGAGAAGCCACTTACACTAAAATTTTTACCAGAGAAGATGGTGAGATTAACTGGCAAAAATCAGCCGAGCAAATTGAACGAGAAATAAGAGCTTTTTATCCCTGGCCCGGTAGTTATACATTTTGGAGGAGAGTTGGCAAATGGGGAAGAAGAAGCGAAACCTTGAGAATAAAAATCATAAAGGCAAAAGTTTCAAAGTCCTCAGGGATTCTTTATCCCATTGGCAAAACCATTGCAGGACCCGATAACAAATTTTATGTTCAGTGTGGTGGTCTTCCCTATAGAGCCCCCAGAGATTTCTTGTTGGTTGAAAAACTACAACTCGAAGGAAAAAAACCAGTAACTTCCGAAGAATTTTTAAGGGGCTACCCTGATTTCATTGGCACCATCCTTCAATAACTTATGTAGTTTTTATTCTCAATCCCGCACTCTCTTCTTTTGCTCTCACCTTCCCCCCCTTTTTTTAACACGAAAAAAGCCCGACTCCGGGCTTTTTTGTATTTGCTGCGGGGTTTGGATTCGAACCAAAATCAGAGGAGCCAAGGTCCTCGGTGCTACCATTACACCACCCCGCAATTTTTTTTGACATTTTATGAACTCCCTCAATCCAACCTGCTATTTTTCTATTAAAATTTATACTCTTTCTAACTTTAATCCTCAATAGTCCAAAATATTTTTCTCCTATATTTTTTCTTTTTGTATTAATTTTATGCTTTTTCCAGGTAATTTTTTGAAAATTTTCTATAGGAAAACCTGTAACTTTCGACCAATATCGTCGCACTCTCTTTAATTTATCTTTAGCGGTTTCGTGAAGATAAATACGGAAATAAATTTCTGATTTTGGTATTTTACAAATCTCCAAGAGCCATCTTAAAAAGACTTTTATCAAATATGGATCTGAGTTTCCTAAATCCACCAAGCTACCTTTCTCTTTTTCCTTGTGTCCTTCTGCCCAATAAAGTGCTACCCCAAATAACCAAAGGTCTCTTTCACTGATATTTCCTATTTCATTTCTTGCTTTCTCTTTTATCTCTTCCGTAATGATCTTTCTCTGATTTCTCCTTTTAAGAGCTCCCCTAAGAGCAGCTAATAGTTTCCTTTTTGTTAATCTTTGTTTTTGCCTCCTACTTAGCCCAACACTTCTCAACCATAACGAGAGAGTTGACTTAGCTACTGGGATTTTCTTTAAAATCTCACTGTAAGAATACCCCTCTCTTCGTAATTTTATTGCTTGCTCTTTTTCTTTAAGTTTAGGTATCATAATGAACTACGGTTATCATTTATTTAATCCTATCATCGTGGTTCAAAATTGTAAAGGTCTATTTACTCACTTCCTGACTTCTGGCAAATTTCAACAATGGCGAGTTCCAGAGGAAGTTGCGGGATTGAGGAGAATTTCATCTTATTTTCAGCTTCCATAAATTTTTCAAGGATTTGCTGAAGTTCCATATCAGAAAAACTTTTTGCCAAGTTTTTAACTTCTTCTTTTTCTTCTTGGGAGAGGCCGAAAAATAAGGGATTTTGAAATTGAGAATCAATTTTTAAAAGAAGAATTTCCCTTAGGTATTGAATTAATGATTTGGTAAACTCCTTGAGGTCAATTCCTTTGAAAATAATTTCGTTCAAAAACTCAACAGCCTCTTTGGCTTTTTTTTGATTGAGAAAATTCAAAAACTTGAAAATAACTGCTTTGTCAGCAATCCCCAAAAGTTTTTCAACGATTTCTTTTCTAACTTCTCTGTCTTTGCCAGAAAAGCTGACAACTTCATCCAAAAGGGATTCGGCATCCCGGATTGAACCGGTAGCTGAAAGAGCAATCAAATTTAAGGCCTCTTTTTCAAAATTTATTTTCTCTTTTTTCAAAATTGTTTCCAGTCTGTCAATAATTTCTGACACTTTCAATCTTCGGAAATCAAATCTCTGGCATCTTGAAACAATAGTTGGAATCATTTTATGGGCTTCAGTGGTAGCCAAAACAAAAATAGCGTGCGAAGGCGGCTCTTCCAGGGTCTTCAACAAAGCATTAGCGGCCTCTCTAGTTAACTGGTGGGACTCGTCAATTATAAAAACTTTATATTTTGATTTTGTTGGCACAAACCTGATGCCCTCTCTCAAATCCCTTATTTCGTCAATCCCTCGGTTACTGGCAGCGTCAATTTCAATCAAATCAATAGCATTTCCCTGATTGATTTCTGCGCAAGAATCACACTGGTTGCAAGGCTCAGCTTCCCCTTCTTTTCGATTTTTGCAATTGACGGCTTTAGCTAAAAGTCGAGCCAAAGTGGTCTTACCAACTCCGCGCGGGCCGGCAAACAAATAAGCGTGAGAAACCATTCCCGAAGAAATCGCATTACTCAGCGTTCTAACCACATGCTCTTGCCCTACAATTTCAGCAAAGGTTTTTGGTCTGTACTTTCTGTATAATACTAAATTTGTCATAAATTTTATTCATTTTATTCGTCTACCCACCCCGTTAGATAATTTCGCTTTTAGCAAAATTCCTGCTTTACAGGATTTAACAGGGTAAATGAAAATTCGTAATTCGTAGAGTTATTTTTTAAATATAATAAATTTGTAGCTTGAAAAGTTCCAGATGCAAGCACAAAGAACGGCTACAAAAGCTCCGATATTTGCCCAGATTAGCGGAGAAATTCCCAGCTTTGGGCCTATAACATTAACAATCAGAGAAGCCACTCCAACATTTATTAAAAAGCCAATTCCAGTTGCTAAATAAAATTTAGAAAACTCCCCTGCCCCAACTTTGGTTTCTTTCTTTTGAAAGGTCCAGAATTTATTCCAAAGATAAGAATTAAAAGTTGCTGAACTGAAAGAGATTGCTTTAAAAACCGAATACTCCCAACCAGCCATGGTTTGACTGAGCCACATCAGAAGATTCAAAACTCCAAAATCAATAAAGGTATTCAGAGAACCAACTAAAGCGAATTTAAAAAATTGAAAAATGGCAACTACTCTTTCTTTAAAAAGTGAACCCACTAAAATGTAGATTAAAGCTAACAAAGGCAAGATTATTGGTAAAAATTTTAGAGCAAAATTTAAAGGAACAAACAAAAACCCCATTCTTACCTTCTGAAGAAAATTTGCTAAATCAAAACCAATTGCCCTGAGAATTGCCAATAGCAACCAAGCATCGGCTTCAGCAATAATAATTGGCGCTATAATATCAACTTTCTTTAAACGCATATTTAATCATTTTAGCAAAAGAAAGTTAACATAGCAAGACAAAATTATCACTCAACCACAATTCCATAACTCTCCCCGATCCTGAACTTTTGTAGAAAATAAAGTTTAATTTAAAAGTCCCCGAATAGTACTCGAAACTAATTACGATTACGGGGACTTATATTTATCTTTTGATTTTGATTCCTCTCCGGAATCATGGCAGAGATATAACTGCGAGGAAACTTTACCGCCCTTTCTCACCGCCGTATGGTTTTAGCGGGAATCACGGCTTACGACCCTTCCCAGGACCGGGTAGAACTTCTATTCTACCTTCACTGTAGCTTTTCCATCCAGTGCGGCTTGAAGAATTCTCCCGATAGCCCCTGTTTCATTAGAAGCAAAATACTGAATTGAATTTTCCCCTGCCTTTTCAGGTAAAGGTATAATCTCAATCCATTCCTTACGAGTTCTATCCCAGAGATCTACGCTTCTCGATCTTACTCTCATCTTTAGCTTGCCAATTCCTTTAAAGTCAGCAGTCAAATTAATTTGTGCGTTCGCTTTTTCCGCTCGTTCAATAAGTTCTTCAAGAAGATTAGTACGTTTCTGTTCTTTAGTTTGGACTTCCTGTTTCTGTTGTTCCTTCTCTGCGAGCAACTGATCCACTTTTTTAAGAAACTCTTCCATCCCTTATCACCTCCTTTTAAATTCTAGATTTTTTCATTAAATCCCGTGAATAGAATTGATCTTAGCTACTTCTTTAGTTTTTAATTTGCTGTCTCAAGAATTAAGTATCTTTATTTCTTTGAGAGATTTGCATCATATCAAAAATATTTTATTCTGTCAAGGCCGATGAATGGTTCAGGACCTTGGAAACATCTAGAGAAATTGGTATAAAATTCCATAATTTTGCATGATCGTGAAGAATAGTAGAATGAAAGAAGCTAACTAAAATCAAAAAGTCCTCCTCAGATGCTCGAAATCTTGGGGAGGACCTAGAGAATGACTCAAGCTACTTCCATAATCTCATACATTGTACCTCCACGGGATCAGCCGGTGTATCTCCACAATTGGGGACCTCGAACGGTTCCTCAATCATTATCAGTCCTCGACCACGTATCCAACGGAACTCAGCTTCACAAAAAGGGCACTCATAGTCGGCTGTCACACTGGTCCAGTATCGTCTCCCTGTGCTTTTATCCTTAAGTTCTTCAGCTACTTCAGTATCGACTAATTCCAAATTACACCCGCAAATCGGGCATAGCATAACAAACACCTCCTTTAATTTTTAATATATTTACATATTACCTTCTCCATACCTTATAATATCTCAGATCTAATCCAAATAGAATCGAGATACCCACTCCTATCTTTGCTAACATTCTAAGCCACACAGGTTCAATAATATCCACACTAGGAACCAATAAAATTCCAAAAAAGACTAAAAACCCTGACAGAAAATTCATTAAATTCCTTAACATTTTCAACCTCCTTAATTTTTAATTTACTCCGTTTCAAGAGTTTCAAGAGTTAAAAATCTCTATTCTCTTGAGACGCATCTACATTATAGCAAATATATTTCGTTATGTCAAGGGTTGCAGTTTTGGAGGCGCTAGTGTATTATTATATATATGCTCAAAATTTACAATACGCTTTCGCGAAAAAAAGAAGTTTTCAAACCGCGAAAAGATAAAAAAGTAAACATTTTTGTTTGTGGGCCAACGGTTTATGATTACTCGCATTTAGGTCATGCCAGAACCTATCTCTGTTATGATATGCTGGTTCGTTATTTGAAATTTCTGGGCTACAAAGTTTTTTATTTGCAAAACATCACAGACATTGACGATAAAATTATAAAAAGAGCCAAAGAAAAAAAGAAAAGTTGGAAAGAGATTGCTCGATTTTTTGAAAAAGAATACTTAAAAGATATGCGCTCATTAAAGATTGAGAGTGTCACAAAATACGCCCGAGCGACCGAGCATATCAAAGAAATTCAAAGCCAAGTGAAAAGGTTGTTAGAAAAAGGATATGCCTATCAAATAAAAGATGGAATTTACTATAACATTAAAAAATTTAAAGATTATGGAAAATTGTCCAGGAGAACAGTTGAACAAGCCGAAGACTCCACTTCTCGGATTGATATAGCCCACAAAAAAAGAAATAAAGGAGATTTTTGCTTGTGGAAATTCTCCAAACCAGGGGAACCTGTCTGGAAGAGTCCCTGGGGCGATGGCCGACCTGGTTGGCATATTGAAGATACCGCCATTGCTGAAAAATATTTTGGACTCCAATATGATATTCACGGAGGTGCCAGAGATTTGATTTTTCCCCATCACGAAGCAGAAATCGCTCAGATGGAAGCAATTTCCGGAAAAAAACCAATGGTTAAATATTGGATTCACACCGGTTTTTTAACGGTAGATGGTCAAAAAATGGCAAAATCCTTGGGCAATTTTATTACCATAAAGGATTTTCTAAAAAAATATTCGCCTAGTGTTTTAAGATTTATTGTTTTTTCCTCCCATTATCGCTCCCCTCTTGATTACTCAGACACATTAACAAAAGAAGCCAAAATAAATTTAGAAAGATTAGAAGAATTTTTAAAGCGACTGAAAGCAACAAAAGGAAAGCTGGCAAAAAGCAACAAAAAAATAATAAAAAATTTTGAAAAAAAATTTCTTCAGGCTCTAAAGGATGATTTTAACACACCAAAAGCTAAAGGGCTTCTTTTTAATTTTGTCGCCAAAATCAACAAAAAAATTGACAAGGACCAAATTTCCCAAAGCCAGGCAAAAGAGATTTATAATTTTTTCAAAAAGCAAAACAAAATTTTTGGATTTTTGGACTTCCAGAAAATTGAGAAAAAACATGCCTTGCCGAAAGAAGTCAAAAAATTAGTCGAACTTCGCGAAAAATACAGAACTCAGAAAAATTGGCTCCGAGCCGACCAAATCCGCAAAAAAATCCACCATCTCGGCTACCAAATTGAAGACACCAAAAAAGGCCCCAAAGTAAAGAAGATTAAGTGATTGAGTCATCAAGTGATTAAGTGGTTGAGAAAAAAATACGGGTGTTCCTCATTTTGAGAAACACCCTTTTTTTAATTGGTTTGTTTCGTTAATTCACTTTAATTTATTTTCAGTAATATTATTTCTTCACAGTAATCAGATAAAATAAAACCTGGTATGCCTTTTTTAAATTTAAAGTACCTTATTATACCAAAAAAGCCAAAAATGTCAAAAAACAGACATTTGACATCGGAGGTTTGGGAAATTATAATGGAGATGAAATATGCCCCAAGAACTTCCGGAGAAACTTCCTCCACAAAATATTGAGGCAGAAAAATCCCTCTTGGGCTGTTTGATGATTGACCCCGAAGCTATTTTAAAAGTGGTGGATTTTTTAATACCTCGTGATTTTTACAAAGATTCCCACCAAAAAATCTATCAGGCGATGGTCGACCTTTTTGAAAAAAAAGAGCCAATTGATGTCTTGAGTATTTCTTCAAAATTGCGAGAAAAAAATCAATTAGAAGAAATTGGTGGGGCTGCTTACTTGACTTCTTTGGTAAATTTCGTGCCAACTGCTTCTCATATTTTAAATTATGCCAAAATCGTTCAGCAAAAGAGGATTTTAAGAGATTTAATCGAAGCCAGTCATGAAATCGGCATAATGGGTTACCAAGAGTCAGAGGATGTTGATGTTTTGTTAGACAGAGCGGAAAAAAAGATTTTTAGTATTGCTCAAAAATCCTTAACTCAAACCTTCACTCCAGTCAAAGAAACTTTAGAAGATACCTTCAAGAGAATTGACGAACTCTCAAAACACAAAGGAGGATTGCGGGGCATTCCAACCGGCTTTCGAGCTTTAGACAACATTTTAGCCGGGTTGCAAAAATCCGATTTGATAATCTTGGCTGGAAGACCTTCTCTTGGCAAGTCGGCATTGGCTACGGATATCGCTCGCCATGTTGCGTGTCAGCATAAAATACCGGTTGGAATTTTTAGTTTAGAAATGTCAAAAGATCAAATCACTGATAGGTTAATCGCCGCCCAGGCTGATATTGACTTGTGGCGATTGAGAACCGGTCGGCTTTCCGACAAAGGCGAAGACAACGATTTTAGAAGGATCCAGCAAGCAATGGGGCTTTTGTCGGAGGCGCCTATTTATATTGATGATGCTGCCGGCTCTAACATTTTGCAAATGCGGGCGATGGCAAGAAGGCTGCAAGCAGACAAGGGCTTAGGGCTTTTAATTGTTGATTATTTGCAATTAATGGAGCCAAGAAATCCGACCCAAAGTATAGTTCAGCAAGTTACCGAAAACTCAAAGGCTCTGAAAAGCTTGGCGAAAGAGCTGAATGTTCCGGTTTTGGTTCTCTCCCAACTTTCCAGAGCGGTTGAGCAAAGAACTCCTCAAATCCCAAGGTTAGCTGACCTTCGCGAATCAGGCTGCCTAACAGGAGACACTCTTTTAACCAGAGCGGATACCGGAGAGAGAATTCCCATCAAAGAACTGGTAGGAAAAACAAACATTCCCATCCATTCTCTCGATGAGAATTGGCAAATAGTAGAAAGAAGAATTTCAAAGGTATTTTGTTCCGGTGAAAAAATGGTCTATGAGCTCAAAACTAGAAGCGGTTTTACAATTAAGGCCTCCAGCAATCATCCTTTTTGGACAGTAAAAGGATGGCGACGGCTTGACGAACTTAAAATTGGTGATCGCATTGCCACCCCCAAAGAACTAAAAATCAGCTCTCCCAAAAATGAACTTTCCGAAGATGAAATTATTCTTTTAGCCCATCTTTTGGGTGATGGTTGTATTCTGCCTCGACAACCTTATCATTACACCAGCGCTGATATTGAAAGTATTAGAATTGTAACAGAAAAAGCTTCCAAGTTATTTGGCGTTAACCCAAGAATTATCAAACAAAAAAATTGGTGGCACGTTTATCTGCCAAGTCCTCGACATTTAACCCATAGCAAATTTCATCCTATTACTGAATGGTATAAATCTTTAGGGATCAAGAGAGTCCATTCTTGGGAAAAAGAAATTCCTCAAAAAGTATTCTCTTTAGACAACGAACATTTATCTTTATTCTTAAAACACCTTTGGGCAACCGATGGACATATTGGATACAGACAATGCAGAAGAAAAAATGGAAAACCTGGTAGTGAAATTGGAACAATTTATTATGCTTCAACTAGTAAGAAAATGACAATGGCAATTAAATATCTTTTATTGAGGTTTGGCATAAGAAGCAAGATCCGCTTAAGTAAAAAAGGAAATTATAGGATCTGTTACCAAGTCCATATTGAAGGAACTGCCCATCAAATGACTTTTCTAACGAAAATAGGATGCTTTGGCAAAAAAGGAGAAATTATTCCCAAAATTATTAAAAAATTAAAACAAATTAAACCAAACCCTAACCTTGATGTTTGGCCAAAAGAGACCTGGCAGTTTATTATCAACCCAATAAGAGAAGCTAGAGGTATATCGTGGCGCGATTTTAGCAGGGGTATTAACACTGCCTATTGTGGGAGTACTCTTTTTAAACATGGCATCGGAGTAGCAAGAATGGAAAGAATAGCTCAATGCCTAAACTCGTCAATTATTGCTAATATGACGCGGGCTAATATCTTCTGGGATGAAATTGTTTCGATAAAACCTTTAGGAGTTCAAAAAGTTTACGACGCCACTGTCCCAGGACTACATAATTTTGTTGCTAATGGTATCATTGTCGAAAACAGTATCGAGCAAGATAGCGACGTAGTTTTGTTCATTTATCGCGAAGATAAGTATAAACCAAACACCGAAAGAAAAAATATCGCCGATATCATTATTGCCAAACACCGAAACGGCCCGGTAGGTAAAGTTGAACTTTATTTTGATGAACCAAGAGTGAGTTTTAGGGATTTAGAAAAAGGATACAGTGAATAATTTTCAATTTTCAATTTTCAATTTTCAATTTCCAAAATGTTTTCACCAACGGTGCAAAAACTTATTACTCTTTTTTCAAAATTTCCGACGGTTGGACCGAGAACAGCCGCTCGATTTGTTTTTTATTTAATAAAAACACCAAAAGAGAAAGTTGACGAATTGATAAAATCAATCCAAGAATTAAAAACCAAGATAAAAATTTGTCCTCGTTGCTTCAAGTCGTTTGAAGGCGAGGATGAGTTTTGCCCAATTTGTTCTGACCCACGAAGAGAAAAAAGTATAATATGTCTGGTTGAAAAAGAGGTTGATTTGGAGGCCCTTGAAAGAACTGGAAAATTCAAAGGGCTTTATTTTGTTTTAGGAGGGACAATTTCTGGTTTTGAAAAAAAGCGGGAGAAAGAAAGAATCGAAGAGCGGATTAAAAAATTACGAGAACGTATTGAGAAAGGAGAGAAAATTGAGGAAATTATTTTAGCCCTCAATCCTACACCCGAAGGACAGAATACTTCTTTGTGGTTGCAAAGAAAACTAGCTGATATAAAAGTAAAAATCACCCAGCTGGGTAAAGGATTACCAGTGGGTGGCGAATTAGAATATGCTGATGAAGAAACGCTATCTTCAGCTCTTGAAAGCAGAAAGTAAATTATGAATTATGAATAAATAGTGAGGGACTAAAAATTCCCCCAATTCCTAATTCTTGTTTCCTAATTCTATTTTTGTGATTTCCACTTCAGTATAGGGTTGTCTATGACCCTGCTTTTTTTTGTAACGTTTTTTGGGCTTATATTTGAAGATAATTACTTTTTCACCCTTTCCTTGTTTTAATACTTTACCAATAACCTTTGCTCCCTTAACTTTTGGGGTACCAATTTCCACTTTTTTGTTTTTTTCCAATAATAAAATATCGCTGAAGACAACTTCTTCGCCCTCTTTTTTCTCAATTTTCTCAATTTTTATTTTATCACCTGGCGAAACAAGATATTGTTTACCACCAGTTCGAATAACTGCTAGCATATTAAGAAAGACGAGGCAGGCCTGCTGACCATCGGCCTCTCGGAGGCCGAGCGGGCAGGGTTTCCCGCTGAAAGCGGGAAGAGCGAGGCCGAGAGTGGAGCGGCAATTTCCTCGCTGGGGAAATTGACCGCGTCCGATGGGCAGTAGGGCCTGCCGAGCACCTACTCTAGTTTTTTTCTTTCCTCAGGCGCTTCTAACTCCCCCAACCTTTCAATTTTCTCAACCAATCTGCCAAATCTACTCCTTGTTCTATCGGAAGCGGTTTTGGCGTGGTCAATATGACCAATTAAGGTGGAAAGTTCCCCATCAAATTTTATTGCTTCTTGCTGAATTGCTTTCATTCCTTGTAAAATTTTCTTTGTCGAGTTTTCAATTTTTGCCCCCTCAAGCCCCATCATTATAATTTTTAAAAAATAATAGAAAGAATTTGGCGAAACAAAATAAACTTTTTTCTGATATCCGTAATCCAAAATTTCTGGTTGATTTGAAGTAATCTCATAATAAACTGGTTCCGATGGTACATACATTAAAGCAAAGTCAACCGTTCCTTCTTGGGGTAAAATATATTTTTTAGTAATATCATCAATGTGTTTTTTAATATCTCGGATAAATTCTTTCTGGAAATTATGTTTCATTTCTGAATTTGCCTGAGCCACCTTTCTAAAATTTTCCATCGGAAATTTAGAATCAATTGGAATAATCCCCTGATTTGTCTTAACAATCGCATCAACAATTTGACCTTCCCTGAATTGATATTGCAAAGAAAAACTCTGCTTTGGTAAAACTTGCTCTAATAAATCTCTTAGAACTTGCTCGCCAATGTTCCCTCTTAATTTCGGTGAGCGCAAAAAATCTTGAAATTCTTTGATTCCTCTACCAATCTCTTGAACTTTGCCCAACTGATAAGCCATTTGAGAATAACCATTTTCAAATTTCTTCCTTAGATTTTCGATATCTTGTTTTATCATCCCCAAAGGCATCTCTTCTCTTTGAGATTCTTTCAGTTTTTGGGTTTCTCTTCGGATATAAAAGACAGAAATGCCAATCCCGGCTATGACAATCAAAAAAACAATTAAAATAAAAATAAAATCCGACATACTAGATTATTTTATTTGCGATAAGTTGGGTTAATTTTTCTGCTAAACTCAAAATTTTTTTACATTCTTGACGAGAATAAACTCTTATTTCAGGAGGATAACGGGATTCAATATAGTATTTATTTAAAGTTATTAGGTCATCTTTAAGCTGTTGAAAATCTCTATCTATTTCTTTACAAAGATTCATTAAAAACATTAAATCATGAACTTTAGGAAACCTCTTTCGATTAAAAACCAAAAATCCTTTTAAGTATTTTTCAACTGCTTGATGACAGTGAAAACACAAAGTATCCGAAGGACCTTTCTCTCGATAAAGAATTTCAGCAGCCCTTAAATCATTCTGGGCTTTTATTATCCATTCTTGAAATAATTTAGGATTATTATTTACCGGCATAAATCAATTTTCCTTTTTTAACAATATCTTCAATGAAAAAATATCCTAATGACAAACGTTCTTTTACCTCGTTTGGAGTATAAACTAAAATATCTAAGGGAATTTTTCTATCTGAAAGAATTTCTTCGACTTTTGCCAATCGTTCTCCCTTGGCTTTTTTAGTATTTTTTACAATAAACAGATCTACATCACTATCTTGAGTGGGATTACCCCAAGCAAAACTACCAAAAAGGATAATCTTCTCTGGCTTGTACTTTCTTGCAATCTGCCTGACAATTTTTTTGATTTCTTTTTGATTTTCCATAAAATATGATTTGTGACTTTATATTAACTATATTAACATCATCTTCTTTAAATTTCAAATAAGAGAGGGAACTTTCTATTTTATGTGAAGTTGAAAAATGATGAAGAGGGCGTAAATGGCAAGTAAAATCAGGGCTTCTTTTTTGGTGATTTTTTGGCCGGTTCTAGCAAAAATAGCAAATGCAAAAGCAACAATTGCTGTAAATAAAATTCCTATTAGGTAAGGCGAAAAATTAGTAATTTTCAGAGGCGAGATTAAACTTACCAGTCCTAAAATTAAAGTTGAGTTGCAGATTACCGAACCCATAAAATTGCCCAAAACCATTTCTTTGTGACCTAAAGAAATCGCCCTCAAACTAAAAGTTATTTCTGGTAAAGTCGTTCCCAAGCCAACAAAAATAATGCCAGTAAAAATCAAAGGAAGGTTCATTACCGAAGATAAAATTCGAGCCGACCTTACCACTCCTTCACCAGCCAACAAAAGTAAAGCGACCCCTCCCCAAAAAACTGCTAAATCTTTTAAAAATAACTTGTATTGAGTCCAGTTCCGTTTATATTTATTAAAAACTTTGGTAAATCTTTGTTTTTCTTGAAAAATCATTTTTAGATAAAATACCAAAACGCCCAACAAAACTATTCCATCCACCCTTGAAAAAGCCCCATCTAACATTAAAAGTAAAGGTAAAAAGCCACAGAGAGCGGCGTATAAAGCATCGCGTCGGGCAACCTGAGTTTCAAGTTTTAATCCTCCAGCAACTAAAGCTGCTATCCCAACTCCTAAAGTTAAATTTAAAATGTTGGCTCCAATAATATTGCCAAAGCTCAATTGAGGGATTTTATGGAAAGCCGAACTCAACCCAACAAAAAACTCTGGCAAAGAGGTAGCAAATGCCATTAATATAAAACTTACCAAAAACTCACTCCACTCTAAAAACCTGGCAATTCTGGTTAAAGCTTTTACTACCCATGTTGCTGATTTTACTAACAATACACAAGAACCAATAAAAATTAAAATATAAATTAAAGACATTTTTGTTAAAATTTATCTACCAAACAAATAATTCTATTGTTTAAAACTTTAACTATTCCAGAAGAAATAGAAACTCTTGTTTCTTTAGCATCATTTTTAACAATTATTTCTCCTTGAGTCAATAAACTGAAAAGAGGGGCGTGGTTTTCCAAAACTTGAAACTCCCCCTTTCTTCCAGGAAAAGTAACCCTCTTCACCTCTCCCTCATATAATTTTTTATTGGCAGTTAAAATTTTTATTTCCATTATATTTCTCCTTTCATATAAAGTTTAGACAAATCAACCTCATCAAATTCTCCATTTAAAATTCTCTCACAACCTTCTAAAGTTTTTCCCAAACTTACATAAACTCCTTTTTTCCCACTGAAAACTTCGGTGGTAAATAAAGGTTGGGTTAAAAATCTTCTTAATCTTTCAGCTCTTTTTGCTACAATTCTATCTTTTTGCGATAACTCTTCAATTCCCAAAATTGAGATGATATGTTGTAAATCTTGATATTTTTGAAGATAAGATTTAACTTCAGTTGCTATTTTATAATGACGCTCTCCCACAATCTCTAGGTCTAAAGCTGAAGAACTCGATTTTAAAATATCTAAAGCCGGGTAATGACCCTGAGCAGCTTCTTGGCGAGATAAAACAACGATTGAGTCTAAATGAGGAAAAGTAGCAACAATTGCTGGATCGGTAAAATCATCAGCAGGCACATAAATTGCCTGAACCGAAGTAATAGAACCTTTCTGGGTAGTAGCTATTCTATCTTCAAGTTTGCCAATATCAGAAGATAAAGTAGCTTGATAACCAAGCTCTTGAGGTAATTTCCCCAACATAGCTGCTCTTTCCATTCCAGCCATCGCAAACCGATATATGTTATCAATAAAAAACATTACATCTTCTTTTTTGTCTCTTAAACTTTCAGCAATTCTAACCGCAGAAAAAGCAGTTCTAAACCTTATTCCGGGACTTTCTCCCATTTCCCCTAAAACCAAAATCGTATTTTTTAAAACATTATTTCTTTGAAGCTCTTGATATAACTCTTGAGCTTCTCTCGTTCTTTCCCCAACTCCAGCAAAAACTGAAATTCCCTTCTTTTTAAAAGCAATATTATGGATAAGTTCTGTCAAAAGCACTGTCTTGCCTACCCCAGCTCCTCCAAAAAGTCCAATTTTCCCACCTTTTAAAAAGGGACAAATTAAATCAATCACTTTTATTCCAGTTTCTAGCACTTTCAGATGGCATTTCTGTTCAGAAAAGGAAGGGGGAGATTTAAAGATAGAAACCTTTTTTTTCGTAGCAATCTTTCCTTTGCCGTCAATTGGTTTTCCAAATACATCCAAAATCCTCCCTAACAATTCTTTTCTTCTCGGTTCAGGAACTGTTATTGAATCGCCAGTGTCTTGACAAATCGCTCCTCTTTCAAGACCCTCAGCTAATCCTAAAGCTAAACATTTACAAATTCCCAAACTTTCATATTCTTCGACCTCCAGAAGAGTTTGGGAATTTTCAACTTTTAAGAGATTATAAAGCGGTGGCAATTTCTTCTCCCCAAACTCAACTTTGACAATAGGACCTGAAACCTCAATAATTTTTCCGATTGTTTTTTTCATATAACTCGATAAGAATAAAGATCAGTTAAGGTTTTTGTTGCTTTTTCTCTCTTTTGACGAAAATATTGGCGAGAGAGAATTCTAACAAAGTTGCTGGCTCTCTCTGCTGATTCTTCTACAAATAAAACTCTCGAGGTTAATTCAGAAAGTTTTCCTTCCAAAACTTTTTGATAAAAACTTATTTCTAGATATTTTTTAATTAAATAGTCAACAACTTCTTTTTTAGAGGGCTCATAAATTGGATAAAGAAAAGGAGAGATGTTTTTCTTTCTTAAAAACTTCTCACTATTGATTGGTAAGAAGATAATTTCTCTTGGAATTTGTTGGGCAAAATTTTTAAAAAAAGGATAAGTAATTAAGACCTCTTGATATCTTTTAGTTAAAAACTGAGAAATTAAGAAATTTTTTAACTCTTGGATATCTTTCTCGTTAGGAATTTTTCTGGTTTCTAAGAAAAAGAAATTAGGTTTGATATTAAGTTCTTGGCAAATTTTTTTTGTTTGTCGACCAAGAACTACGATGTCGTCGTTTTCGTTTAAATTTTGCTGGAAAAAATCTATCATTCTGGAAATTAATCTTCCGGTGAGTCCTTTCTCTTGCCCAATTAAAACTTTAAGTCTCTTTTTAGCTTTTGGTTTTTCGAATAAAGGATGAGAGAATTCTTCGAGATCAACAAAAATCTCTTTGAGGGCTTTTTCGTATTCTCGCATTCTCTGAGTTAGAATTTTTAAATTATGTAAATTAGCAGCTGAAATTTTCTCTAAAGCTTTTAAAGTTTCTTTGATATCGTTAATCCTTGAAATTTCTTTTTTTAGTTCGGAAATCTTTTTTGCCATAAGTTAATAAATATTTCTAAATTCAATAATCACCTTCTTAATTTCTTCTTTTACTGGCTTTATCCAGCCAAACTTCTTAAGATCTAATTTAACTTCTTTATGGATATCGTCTAAAAATCTGTAAAACTTAGTTTCAATCTCTCTTACTTTTTCTGGGTTTATATCATCAAAAAAGCCATTTAAAATGGCGAAATAAATTATACTTTGGTCAAGCGAATCCACCAATTTGTGTTTTTCTTGCTTAAAAATTTCCAACAAAATTTCAGCTCTTTTATAAGCTCTCTGGGCAGCTTTAGAAACTTCAGTTTCGAGTTGAACTAACTTCTTCAATTCTTTGTGTTGAGATAAAAGCAGTTTTAATCCTCCCGTTACTTCTCTTAGATATTTTCTCTGAGCAAAAGCACCAATTCTAGAAACTGAAAGCCCGATATTCACTGCTGGAATCTGAGCTTTTTGGAAAAGATCAGTTTCCAAGTAAATTTGGCCATCGGTAATCGAAATTAGGTTGGTAGGGATATATTCGGTAATATCTCCTTCTTTAGTTTCACAAATTGGCAAAGCAGTAATTGAACTCCCGCCTTTATCATCGGAAAGTTTTCCTGCTCTTTCTAGTAATCTTGCATGCAAATAAAAAATGTCACCGGGGTAGGCTTCTCGGCCCGGAGGTATCTCCAGAAGAAGGCAAATTTGGCGCCACACTTTAGCATGTTTAGTTAAATCATCAAAAACAACCAAAACATCTTTTCCTTGGTCTCGGAAAAACTCAGCCAAAGTCATTGCCGAAAAAGGTGCTAAATACTGTAAAACAGGGGGGTCAGAACTAAAAGCGCTTACTATCACCAACTGCTTTTTTACTCCAAATTTTCTAAAAATATTATCGAGTTGTAAAACCTCTGATTTTCTTTGCCCTATACTACAATAAATTGAGATTACATCTTTTTGATTCAAAATCGCATCAACAACCAGGGAGGTTTTTCCGGTCTTCCTATCACCTAAAATCAGTTCTCTTTGCCCTCGACCGATTGGAAATAAAGCATCAATAACTTTTATTCCTGTTTCTAATGCTTCTCTTACTAGTCCTCTTTCTATAATTTGGGGAGGCAGTTTTTCTATTTCGCTCGTTTCTTTTACCTTTAACTCTTTACCAGTTTCGATATCTCTCCCTAAAGGGTCTATTACTCTGCTTAAAAATTTCTCCCCTACTGGGATTTTTAAAAGTTCGCCGGTGCGTTCCACTTTATCACCAGTTTTTATATTTTTTGGTGATTCTAAACATAACCCATAAGCGAAATCTTGATAAAAAAGGGTGGTAGTAAATTCGCGGGTGAATTTAAAGATAATCGCTTTTTCTTTGCCAACCAGAACAACCTCTCCTGATTTTACTCCCGGCAGTCCTTCAATTTTAATCACTGGAGGAGAGATTTCTACTACTTGTCCTATTTCTTTTAAGGAAACATTCTTTAATCTTTTCATATTTGAGAGAGGGTTTGGTCAATTTTTCTCTCTAAACTTCCATCAATTAAAAATCCATTGATGGAAATTCTAATCCCAGCTAAAATACTAGGGTCAACTTTTTTTTGGAAATGGGGATTTTTTAACTTTGAAAAAAGAAAATTAGAAATTTCTTTCTCTTCTCTTTCCGACAAGGGAAAAGCCGAAATTACCACTACCGAAACCACATCTCTTTCTTTGATTTCTTTAAAATCTAATTTTTTCAATTCTTCTACCACTTCTTTTAAATATCTTTGATGAAGAGCTTTTGTCAAAAAGAGCGAAAGCACTCTCTTTAAAACCTCTTTAGTTTTCTTTTGAATTATTTCCTTTTCTTTTGCTCTCATTTTCTCAACTTCAACTTCTGCTTTTTCTCTTGCCTCTTTCAAAATCTCTCTTACTTCTTCTTCAGCTCTCTGGATGATTCTTTCTCTTTCTTCTTTAGAAATTTCTTCACCTTCTTCTAAAATTTGTTTTGTTTTCTGTTTAGCCTTTTGGATTATTTCTTCTTCTTTCTTGCCAATCTCTTCTTTTTTTCTCTGAATCTCTTTTTCTCCCTCTTCAATCTCTCTCGACTTCTTTGCTCTTTTCTCTAATTTTTTTAGAATTGGTTTATACAAAAAAAATTTCAGCAACCATAAAAGAACCAAAAAATTAATAATTTGAGCAATCAAAAGCTTAAAGTCAATGCCTAATTTTCCTAAAAACTCCATAAAATTATTGCTCAGGTTAAAACCAAAGAGCTTTAACCAACAAACTTCAGGATCAAAGCTACCACCAAAGCATAAATTGCAATAGCTTCAGCAAAAGCAATAGCCAAAATCGCTACGGTTTGGATGGCGGTTGTAGCTTGGGGGTTTCTGGCTATTCCCAAACAAGCAGCCATCCCTATCAAACCAACAGCAATTGCTGGTCCAATTGTGCCAATAGCCATAACAAAGGCGGAGGGATGCATGTTATTAATAATTTTAATTATTAACTCTTAATTTTCAATTGATTGACGACCTTTTTAATTTAATTTTAGAGATTTTTTTAATATTCTATTTCAGCCGATTTGATAAAAACCAGCGAGAGAGCGGAAAATATAAAAGCCTGTAAGAATCCCACCAAGACTTCCAGAATCATAAAAGGTAGCGGGATAATGTAAGGCACTAAAAAAGCCATTACCAAAAGCAAAACTTCGCCTGCTAAAATATTGCCAAAAAGTCGCAAAGAAAGTGATAAAATTTTAGTAAGGTCGCTTATCAATTCGAAAATTCCTACAATCAATTTCAAGGGATTAGTAAAATTAAAGAACCTTTTTAAATATCTTTTCAACCCTAACCTTTTAATTCCGAAATATTGAATAGAAACAACCGAAATTATTGCCAGAGCCAAGGTGGAGTTTAAGTCCGAATTAGTGCTTCTGAACAAAGCAATATCTTTTCCTCCTTCTTTAATAACAAAAGCTCCCAAAAAACCTGGAATTAATCCTAAAAGATTGGCGGTTAAAATAAAAATAAAAAAAGTGGCAATTAAAGAAAAAAGTTCTTTGGTTAGTTCTCTTGAGCGAGTGATACTATCAATAAATTTTAACAGAATTTCAGTTACTGTTTCAAAAATATTTTGTAAGCTTTTAGATTTTGGAACATCTTTAAGTTTTCTTGTGGTAAAAAAAGCAAAAATAACTAAGATAACCATAGTCACCCAAGTAGTAACTAGGGTGTTGGAAATCATAAAATTACCTATTTTTAAGACATATTCAGGGTGAAAAGATATTTGGACCATAGATTTTTATTCTCTATGCTTTTTTAAAAAAGGCAGGATAAAATGGCGAATTTCAAAAAAGAGAAATAAAAAAGAAAAAATTAGTAATGACAAAAGGAATAGAGGAGAACTTCTGAATTTTCTGTCCAAGAAAATTCCTAACAATAAAAATCCTGTCAAAGGAATAGCAATTGCAAATCCTAGTTGCAAAGCCAGAGAAATTGCATAGATAAGTTTGGTTTTCTCATCTCTGACCCTTTTATTTATTTCGTTTTTATATTGTATCATTTCAAGGAGTCTCTTTCAATTTACTGTTGAGTTTGATGACGAGTAATAAAATAATATTTTGCTCCTTCAATCGCAGCCACATTTATCAACCCTAAAGTGATGAAAATTAACCAATCAAAAGTTCTTAAAGAGGTGGTTCCTAATAAGGTTTGAAAAACTGGAATATACAACCCAGCTATCAGGGCTAAAAACCCAACTCCACAGCCCAAAAGTAAAAGTTTGTTATTGAAAGGATTAATATGCCAGATATTTTTTCTTAAGCTCCTGCAGGAAAAAATATAAAACAAAGAGTTACTTCCCAAACAAGCAAAAATCATTGTTCGGATATAAGTTAAATTCTCTCTACCAAACCTTCCCCAAAACCAAAAAAACAGTCCTAAAAGAATTAAGTCAGTAAAAATTCCGATAATAAAGATTATTGCTTTCATTTCTTTGGTAAGAAGAGGCACTTCAGGGTTAGAAGGTTTAAGTTTCATTAAATCTTTTTCTTTCGGTTCAAAAGCCAAAGCAATATTTGGCAAACCGTCTTCAATTAAATTAACCCATAAAATCTGAACGGCAGTCACTGGTAAAGGAATTTTAGCGATTATGCTCGCTCCCACCAAAATTACCTCGGTGAAACTATCAGAAAGTAAATAAGTAATCACTTTTCTGATATTATCCAAAATTGCTCTCCCTTCTTCAACCCCCGCCACAATTGTTGAAAAATTGTCATCTAACAGGACTAAATCAGACACCTCTCGGGCAACTTCAGTCCCCGAACCCAAACTCACTCCAATATCAGCTTTTTTGAGAGCTGGGGCATCATTTATACCATCGCCAGTCATTGCCACCACTTGATTTTTTGCTTGCCAGGCTTCAATAATTCTCATTTTATGTTCAGGAATAACTCGAGCAAAAACATTAATTTTCTCCAACTTTTTTGCAAGTTCTTCATCAGAAAGCTTATCTAAATCTTTCCCTTCCATTATATTTTCTCTCCCTACCTCAAGTCCCAATTCTTTAGCCACTGCTTTGGCTGTTAAAAGATGGTCGCCAGTAACGATAATGGGGCGTATACCAGCTTTTTTGCAAAGTCGGATTACTTCTTTCGCCTCTTTTCTTAAGGGGTCTTTTAAGCCAATAAATCCAACAAAGGTTATATCGCGAACATTCACAAATTCATCACCAGTTTTCTCGAATATTTTATCATTTGAATCCTCAAAGATTTTCTTATACCCAACCGCAACCACCCTTAAACCTTGACTTGTTAAATCTTCCAGCTCTTTGTTTAGTTTTAAACGAGCTTTCTCTTCAATCGTTTTTTCGGTTTCTTTCTTTTTAATTTTCGTACTCAAGCTAATAATTTTCTCGGGGGCGCCAGAGATAAAAAGGATTTTTTCTTTTTTTGCTTGATGCAAAGTAGCTATGAATTTATTTTGACTATCAAAAGGAATCTCATCAATTTTTGGGAGTTCTTTTTCTAAATCATATTTATCAAAACCCGCTTCTTTCCCCGCCAAAATCAACGCCCGATCGGTTGGCCGGCCACGGATTTTCCAATAGATTTCTGGGTCTTTCGGGTTCTCAACAAATGCTTCATTACATAAGGTTGCAATTTTTAGAGTTAGGTCTTTATCTTCGGTTAGAACTTTCTCCACCTTCATTTTTCCTTGAGTCAAAGTTAAAGTTTTGTCAGTAGCAATTACGGAAGTCGAACCTAATGTTTCAGCGGCCACTAATTTTCGCACCAAACCCTTTCTTTTTAAAATTCTTTGCATTCCTAAAGCTAAAATTACGGTCATGGCCACGGGCAATCCTTCGGGGATTGCCGCCACCGCCACCGCCACCGAAGTTGTAAACATTTCAACAAACCTCCTTCCAGTTGCGATTCCTTCAATAAAAATAAAAAGACAAGCAAAAACAATAATCCCTCCGACAATTCTTGAAAAATGAGCTAACTTTTTTTGATATGGAGTTTTCTCTTCTTTTTGTTCTTTAACCAAAGAGGCAATTTTCCCAAGTTCGGTTTTCTGGCCTATTTCCGTAACAATTATCTTTCCTTCTCCATCCTCCACTATCCCTCCCATATAAACCATATTATCTCTATCTGCTAAGGGAGTTTCTTTTGGTAAAATTTTTGAGGTTTTTTCTGCTGGCAACCACTCCCCAGTTAAAGTAGCTTCGTTGATTTTTAAATTAAAACTTTCAATAATTCTTCCATCGGCGGGCACTTTATCTCCAGCTTTCAAAATAACGATATCGCCAGGAACCAAATTCTCTCGGAAAACCCCTTTTAATTTCCCTTCTCTCTGGACAATGGTTCTGATTCTTAAAACTTTCTTTAAGGCTCTCAGCGCCTTTGAAGCTTTTTGTTCTTGGAAATAGCCAACGATAGTATTTAAAAAAACAGCAGCAAAAATGACTATTGTGTCAGTCCACTCCCCTAAAATTAAAGTGATCACTCCAGCAACAACCAAAATATAAACCAAAGGGCTTTGAAACTGCGACAAAAATGTCTTGGTCCGAGACAATGGCTTCTCCTCTGGGAGTTTATTCAAACCAAACTTTTTTTGGCGAACCCCAACTTCTTTTTCAGATAATCCTTCTTTTGGGTTTGTCTTTAAAATTCCAGCAACCTTCTCTGGAGATAGTATGTGCCACAGATATTTCTTTACTTGAAGCATATTACCCTATTGTAATAAAAAAAGGACTTTATTTAAAGCCCTTTACCTTTGTGGCCCTATCGGGATTCGAACCCGAATTTCCACTGTGAGAGAGTGGCGTCCTAAACCATTAGACGATAGGGCCAAAATGAAATTTTCAATTATCAATTTTCAATTTTCAACAACCCTTTTAATATGTTTAAGAAAAATTTCAAAATCTCCTAAATTGCGCTGGATAATTTCATACATCTCTTTTGGTTTAATTTCAAAATAAAGCGGATCAACATCGCTCAACAGATGAATTTTCCCATTCTCTATCCTACCACAAATAGAGAACCTGGCAAGTCCTGAAATAATTTTAATAAAATTATTCATAACTTGGTGGGATTTCCCAAAAATCTATAATATATTTTGCTAACTCCCTGAAAAGAGGAACAGCCGAATAGGCGGCTGTTTTAACTCCTCTGGGATTATCTAATTTTATTAAAATTAAAACTCTTGGCTTCAAAGCTGGCAAAAATCCAACAAAACTATGAATGGTTTTGTCTTTAAAATAGCCACCTCCTCCTTTTAATGGAACCTGGGCAGTGCCGGTTTTGCCAGCGATAAAATATCCCCCAATTTTTGCTTTTCTTCCCGAACCATTTTCAACCACACTAATTAACATGGCAGTCAGTTTGGCAGCGGTAGTTTCAGAAATTACCTTTTCTCGCACTTGAGGTTGGATTTCAATTGTTTGACCATCGCCTTGGACTATCTTTTCAACCAAATAGGGCTTCATCAATCTGCCATGGTTGGCAATAGCGGAAAAAGCCATAGCCAATTGCAAGGGGGTAATTTCAATTCCCTGACCAAAAGAGGCGGTGGCAAGATCGCGGGGATATCCTTTTTTTAAAGTTTCATTTTTAGAAAATTCCTCTCCCTGCAAATCTATGCCAGTTGGCTCAAAAAATCCAAATTTCTCTAAGTACTTTAAAAATCTTTCTTTGCCAAGTTTTTGTTGAACAAAAACAGCGCCAGTGTTAATTGATTCTTCCAGAACATCAGTCATGCTCTGAATCCCCCAAACTCTTCTTTCAAAATTATAAATGGGAGGACCACCCACTTCAACCGAACCCTTGTCTTCATATTCTGTTTGCGGGGTGATTTCTCCTTCTTGAAGTCCGGCCGCAAAAGTTATTGGCTTGAAAACTGAACCTGGCTCAAAAAGTTTTTGAAAAACCGGGTTAATAAATATCTCTAAGTTTTCTTCTTTTGCGTATTGGTTTGGGTCAAAACTTGGCAAATTGGCTAAAGCCAGAATTTTACCGGTTGATGGCTCCAAGACAACAATTTGTCCTGATTCAATGTTAAATTTTTCTTTGGCTTTTTGTAAAATTTTCTCACTAAAATATTGGATATTGTAATCTAACGTTAAATAAAGGTCGCTCCCTTGAGGAACATCAGAAACACTCTTTGCCAAACCCTCCCCGAATAAAGCCAAATAGCCAAAGGGTGAACGTTCTTTCTGTTGAAAACTTTCTTTTCCTTTCAATATTCTATCGTAATAACCCTCCAGGCCATACTGGCCTTTCCCATCTTCATTACAAAACCCAATTATATGAGAAGCCAAAGTTCGATAGGGATAAACTCTTCCCAAAATTTCATCTACGTAAACTCCAGTTAAATTTTCTTCTTTTATCTTCTGGGCATCTTCTGGAGATACTTCTCTTTTTATTACCTCTCCCTTCTCAAATAAAGAAAGAATTTCTCCTTTTTTTTCAGATAAAATATCCTCAAGAAATTCAGCGGTTTTTTCTTTTTCGGTTATTTTTTTAGGAAAGATGTAAACGATGTTTTTCTTTTTGGTCTGAGCTAAAGGTTCGGTTCTTTGAGCAAAAAAAATTTCCCCTCGCTGACCGGGAATTTCCTTGAAAGACACCTGTTGGCCCAAAGCCAAAGCGCTATAAAAATCTCCTTTTTTTATTTGTAAAGAATAAAGCCGAGAAAAAAGGAGAACAAAAGAACCAATAAAAAGGAAAAAAATAACATAGGTTTTCCAAACTTTCATGCTAAAAATTTCTTCTTAATGATTTTCCCTGGCCAAAAGGTCGTAAGATATGGAGATATATTTGATTTCAGAAATCGGAACAAAATTCAATTTCTGAACCTCTTTCTCAATGTTTTCCAAAGAAAGCGTCTTTATTGCTTCGGTCACCAGCATCTCATTTTCTGAAGTAAGTTTTTCGAGATCGCGACTATAATTTTTAACTAAATAGTTTTCTTTGATCACCAGCCCCACCTGAAATAAATAGAAAGACAAAAGAGGAAGAATCAAGAACAAAACCATTATCAGAGTTAATTGTCGGAAATTCGCCTTCCAAACCTCAATTAGATTTCCAATCTTGGCTAAAAAACTCAAATTTGGAGTAAGTGTTTGATGATTGGTACAGTTCATCATAATAATATCTTGATGGCCCCCCTTAATTTAGCCGATCTTGATCGAGGATTTTTTTGAACTTCTTTAATTGAGGGCCTAATTGGTTTTTTGGTTAAAATCTTCAGAAGACCTTTTTTACTGTTTTCTTTAAAAAAGTTTTTGACAATTCTATCTTCCAAGGAGTGAAAAGAAATAACCACTATCCTCCCTTTTTTGTCTAAAACTTCCAGAGCTTGAGGCAGCGCTTTTTTAAAATTTTCCAACTCATCATTAACCACAATCCTCAAGGCCTGGAAGGTTTTTCTGCTAAAACGCTTGCTACCGATAATCTCTACTAACTGTCCCGTGCTCTCTATTGTTTTTTTCTTTCTGGTTTCAACGATTTTTCTGGTAATCCTTCTGGCAAATCTCTCTTCGCCATACTCTCGTAAAATCCTCTCAATTTCCTTTTCTGGCCATCTATTTACAATTTCTCCAGCCGTCAAATTTTTAATTTTTAATTTTTCATTTTTATTTTCTTTACGGTATCTCATATCAAGGGGCTCCTCTCTCTGGAAACTGAATCCTCTACCTGATTTTTCCAAATGCCAACTTGACAATCCTAGGTCAAATAAGATTCCATTAACCGGCCCAAAGTTATGTTCTCGAACAATCTTTTTAAGATTCGTATAAGAATCGTTCACTAAAATCAACCTGTTTGAAAATTGAAAATTGAAAATTGAAAATTTTTTATAGAGTTCTGGGTCAATCTCAATCCCTAAAACCTTACCTTTAGGAGCATTCTTTTCAAGAATTTCTTTACTATGACCCCCCAACCCAAAGGTAGCATCGATAAAATTCTCATTCGGCTTAACATCAAGATATTCTATAACTTCTTTTTGTAAAACTGGAATGTGCATAACTCCACGAATTACGAATTTATATGAATAAATATACGAATGGCTTCTGAGGGCGAGGCAGGCCTGCTGACCATCGACCTCTCGGAGGCCTGCTGGCTTGGTCCCCGCTGAAAGCGGGGCAGCAGGCCGAGAGTGGAGCGGCAATTTTTCGCTGGAAAAAATTGACCGCGTCCGATAGGCAGTAGGGCCCTGCCGAGCCCTTCTTACACTCCCAGTTCTTTCAACCTTTCAGCGATATCTCCTGCTTCTTTCTCGGTTTTTTGTTTGTAAAAGTTCCAGTTCTTCTCATCCCAAATCTCAATCCGATTATAAAGACCAGCAATAACTACTTTTTTTGAAAGATGAGCATATTTTTTTAAATAATCAGGAATTAAAATCCTTCCTAATCTATCTAAATTAACTTCCATGGCGCCTGCCAGCATTATTCTGACAAATCCCCTGGCATCAGCTTGAGACAATGGCAATTGGGATAACTTTTTAGCCAACTTCTCCCACTCCCTAACTGGATACAAAAATAAACAGTTGTCCAGCCCTCGAGTAACAATCGCTTTTTTACCCAAAAGCTGTCTAAATTTAGCTGGAATCGCCAACCGCTTTTTATCATCAATTGTATATGTGTATTCCCCTAAAAACATAAATTTTAGTTATCCACAATTCTGCCTAGTTATCCCCACATTTATCCACAATTTCCCATCTGTTTCCATTTTCTCTCCATTTTGAACCAAAGTCAATCACTTCTCTACACTTTTTAAAACCCTTATTTTTATTGAAAAATCAAGAAAAATTCTATTTTATGGATTATTTTTCCACAGATTTTCCACAATTGGCTAGAAACAAAAAACCACCTCTTAAAAGGTGGCGGATTCTTTCAAAGATAACTAAGAGGCCAAGAGCACTTGCTGAAGGGAATATTTAAGTAAGGACGAGGGTGACTGCAAGGCAGCTTACCCGAGCCCCCCCTTTTTTTTGCTCCCTGAAGCAAATTGCCCGAGCCTCTAATTACTCTTTGAAATATCCTTGAGTTTTGAGTTGAGAAATTTTTCTTTTCAAATTCTTTTTTGCTCGGTATTCAGCTATTTCTCTTTTTCTTTTTTCTGTCCATTTATCTAAGGCAATAAATTTCGATTTGAGAATCCAAACTACAGCAAATGCTATTCCCAAAGGAAATAAAACGGAATCTAAAATTCTATTGGTAATACCGGTGGGAACTTCAGTAATAATTCCAGCCACCGCTTTTCTTCGAACCCTAACTTTACAGCTATCAGTATCGGAAGTTTCCTCGTTATAAGCTCGGGCAGTGTTGATTAGCTCAGTTTGGCCGTAGCCAAATTTTCTTTCAGAAGCGACTTTTGCTCGAAAGATAATTGTCTTTGACTTTCCCGGCGACAAATCTCCTATATTAATAGCGGTTTTGGTTATATTTTTGGTTTCAGGAACATTATCTATTTCTAAATTACCTTGATAGATTATTTTTGATGGCAAATCATCTTTTACCTTTACATTTTGAACCACCGCATCACCAGTTGATTTGACTACTATCTTAAAAAGCAATTCATCTCCAGGGTTAGCACTTCTGTAGATGTTATACCATTTGCTATCTCCCCGAGACAGATTCTTGACTGATTTTGCAACACTTAACTCTCCTTCACCTAAACTTTTTACCCTTAAACTCCATTGACAATTTTTATTAGAAGAATCTCCATCAAGCCCGATGACGATATCTGAAGAAGGGGTTCCTTGCCAAGTTTTTGTCCAATAGTTATTTTCTCTAGAATATATTTTACTGCAGCCAGAACTGTAAATAACCAAATCATTTACATTACAACCTGCTCCTGACCAACTCAATTCAACTTTAATTTTTTTACCAGCAGATTCTCGAACTTTGTAATATTTCCAATCGCCATTGTTCAAACAACCATCTCTTGAGTCGCCAATATACATATAACCATCAGGATTGGAACAGCTTGAAGTGCTTTTTGAACAAACTTCCTCCTCTTCTTGGTTAAGCACTAAAACTTGCATGCTATCAGAATCACTAAGCCCTTTATCGTCAGTAACAGTTAAGGTACAAGTGTAGGTTCTGTCATAACTGACTTCTGGTGCCGTGAAACTTGGTTGAGCAATATATCTGTTGGAAATATAACCTCCGGTACAGGACCATCGATAGCTTATTGGGTCTCCGTCAGGATCAGAGCCAGAGCCTTCTAAAGTTATTGAGTGGCTTTCGTAAACCTCTTTATCGGGCCCTGCAAAAGCCGTCGGTGAGTGATTGATATTATCCACTTTGGTAGTTACGATATTGCTTTCCAATGGCTCTGTTTCAGAGCTATCAATAACCGCTTTGTTGTAAATGTAAGTTGTGCCAACCGGAAGACCATCTTTAATTCTAACTTTAAATATCTTAGTGCTCGAATCGCCTGCCTCTAAAGTCCCAATATTCCAGCTGATTTTTCCCCCAGAAACACTGCCTCCATCATTATCGTAAATATCAAGATAATTCTCGTCGTAATCATCGGATATTACTACCCCAGTGGCTGCGGCTTTCCCAGAATTTTTGTAAGATAAAATATAACTTAATATTTCACCTGGTTGAGCCGTACTTTTATCAACCGATTTGCTTATTGAGAGTTCTGGAGTAAAAATTTCTTTAAGAGAAAAAGTTGCTGATATGTTGCGCACGCTATTTGCTTGGCCCGGCCAGTCATGGGTGTTCCAGCGATGGTCAACTCTAAGTGTATGCACCCCAGCACTAAGGTCTCTTTCTCCTAAATTCTCATTTATATAACAATCTGTTCCGCAATCATGTGTTGTGCCAATATATTCTCCGTCAACAAAAAATTTAACTTGTTCGTGCTTTTGTATCTCGGGGCCATTGCAGTAAGCGTTAAGATAGAGGTCGTATTTTCCCCCATAAGGTAAATTAATGGTGGTTGTTCGCGAATGGATTGGATGGTAATCGTCCCAAGCGCAAACTCCTCCTCCAAAATCTGCTGTGTATTCAGCAATATAGCTCTGAGCAAAAGCAAAATTTAAAGGCAAAACTATCCCTATTAGAACTAAAGATAACATTTTGCTAGAGATTATTAGTTTGTTTTTGTTTTCGTCAGTCATAAATTTTATGATTAAATTTTATCACTTATTATATTCTTTGTCAAGAGGAGAGTTACTAAATGGGTTTTGCTAAAATAGCCAATCTTTTGAAATCTTTTCCCGGTGGCCAACATGTTATAAGCACTAATTGGGAATTATCTTTATTGTTTTCTGACAAGAAGTTTTGACCATTTTGGGGATAAAAAATATTTTTATCATAAACTTGATAAACATACTTGCGATTCCTGTAATAAATAATAATTTCATCTCCCTTTTGTAATTCATCTAAACGACTGAAAACATCGTCATAATTTATCTTTGGCCAGTTAGGAGGCGCGCTGTGGCCAAAAATTAATGTCCTGCCATGCTCGTTTGGCAAAGAATAATCTGGATGTAGCAAAACTCCTTTTTTTAAGGCATTTTTAAAATCTTTTTCATTGTTGCTTTCAGTAAAAATAATTGGAGCTTCAATTCCAATTTTAGGAATCTCAATAGAGTTTTCTTTATCAAAATAACTCTCTTTTCTTAACTTCTCCTCGGATTTGTCTTTTTGGAAAAAATCAGAGACCTGAGCAGAAATAACTCTATAATTAAAAATCCAGGAAATATCGTTCCAGTTTACAATCAAAAAACTTACCAGAAATATAGAAATAAAAAACTTGTAAAGATGTTTGATATCCTCTTTCATACCTTTTAATAAATACCTAAGTTATGCGGAATGAATTGAATTACAAAATCTTTGCTTATGAAGATGAACAAAACCAATATGGCTCCAATGAGAACTGTTTTTAAAATTAAATCTTTATGTTGAATGTCAAACCTGACAAAAACATTTAAAAATAAAGCAGAAACAATAAAAATCAATGAATAGGATATAATTTTGTGCAATAAATTATTATATTTTTTTGTCATAAATTTCAAAAAATTAAAGAAAGTGCTGGTTTCTCCTTTAACTTCTTCTTGAATATCTCCTTGTTTTTGTCTTTGTTCCGATTTTTGCTCTGGTTCTGTTTCTGGAGCTGAGACGGGAGCTGTTTCGACAACTCCTTCAACCCTCTTTTTTTTCGGTTCAACAAGTGATTGTTGGGGCGAACCAAAAAGCTGAACAACCACTGTCGCTTCGTTTCCTTTAAAATTTCCCTTTAAAATAGCAATTCCAATATCTTGGTATTTCGGATTTAAGAGATTTGCTCTATGAGAAGGAGAATTGTCCCAGGCTCGATAGATTTCTTCTGAATCCAGAAATCCTATACCTAAATTCTCCCCTGCTACTTGATAATTATAATTTGCCTTTCGGAACCAGTACCAGGGAGTTGTTCCATCGGGACTTTGGTGACTAAAATAACCTTTATTGAGCATATCTTGAGCTTTAAGCTGAGCTGCTTTATTTAATAGCGGGTTTTCTCTCAGTGGGTTAAGGCCTAAATCCTTCCTTTGTTGATTAGTCAGTTCAATTAAAGTAATTCTTGAAATCTCAGCGAAAAAGGGTGTGTTTGGAAAATAAAACAGAAAAGAAATAAAAACAAACTTTAAAAGAACTACAACCAAAAGATAATAAAATAAAAATTTGCTCTCTAAAAACTTCGGCCGATAACTATTTTCCTCACAGGGAACAAATATTATTTTTAGTTTTACAGCAATCTTTTTGAACTTCGATTTCATATTAATACCTCTATTAATATTATACTAATATTTTTAATAAAAGTCAACCTCCAAAATTTACTGGAGGTTGATAACTTTTTACCGCTAAAAAGAGTTTCTAAATTAACTTATTCTTCAGGAAAACTCTCTAATAATTTCTTAAGTTCTTCCATTTCTTCTGGAGAAGGAAGTTGTTCGGAAGGATTTTTTTCCGGGGTTGAGGAAAAAAGTCCAGAACTCTGAAGCGATGATTCTTGAGGAGAAAATCCAAATACTCCCGAGGGTAAAATTTCCTCCAAGGGTTTGAACTCTCCAGGAGCTTCAATTTTTAACTCTTGATTGAAATCGGAAAATTTAAAATCAATCGCCATTTTTATTTTTGCTTGCTCCGCTTCAGTCTCTTGGAATTGCTCAAACTGACTTAAATTTATTTCTTTTTCTCCTTTAATTCTTCTTAACCAACTATTCCTACTTATCCAAACCTCAAAAGTTATCGGTCCAACTTTACTGAAAAACTTCTCAAAATTTTGAGGCAAACTAACCATTGCTTCTTTCAATTTTTCTTCGTAACTGACTTTCTCTTCCTCGGGCAGATACTTTTTAAGTCTTGGTAAGAACTCCAAAATCACCTCTTTAACTTCTTCTTTTTTCAAACTAACCAAAAGGTGGTTAACTTTAACTCCATCAATTTCTTCTGTGCCAAAATCTTTTTCAATTTTGAAAAACTTTCTTCCTTTCAAAGCCTCAACAAACTCTTCAACCATTTCTTTTGTTTTCTCTTTATCGGTAGATTGAGTGGTGGTTGGAATTTTACCTTGTAATCTTTGGGTTAGCGATTCTTTACTGATTTTGAACCATTGATTTTTAAATTCTTCCAAACCTTGAGCCAGAAAAGGAATAGTTGGTAAGCGGTTAAAAACGAAATAGAGGTCTCCCTCAATAGTTCTCAACTCGCCAGCAAAACAAAACTCTATCCCTTCACTTCCCAAAGTTATTTCAAAATCAGAAGAACTTTTCGCATTTTTAATATCTAAATTGTTCAAAAAATCAGCAGAAATCTGAAAACTCTCGGTTCTTTCTTCCCCAACTTCCTCAATAGTAAAGTCAATATCTCCCTCAGTTTTCAAACTCTCCAATTTTATCATTTCAGCCATTGCTCTCTCAACCATTTCTTCTCGAGAAGAAACAAAAGGATTCCAGAGAGGGTTCCAAAGTTGAGTATAAAGAGCCAGCAATGTTCCCCCAATCGCCACCACGATAACTATTGGTATTAAAATTTTAAGTTTTGGCATTTCTCTTATTATCTTTTAGTAATGATTAAACTAAAATTTTTAGGATTAACCTTAACCATATCTCCCCTTTTTAACTTACCACTTAAAATTGCCGTTGCCAAGACATTTTCTACTTTATCTTGAATTACTCTCCGCATCTCCCGTGCTCCAAATTCTGGGGAATAGCCAAGCTCTGCAATTTTCTCTTTTAATCCTTGAGTAATCTCAAATTCTATCCCCTTATCTCTTAAATTTTCCGCCAACTTTTTAAGCATTAACTGGGCAATATCTAAAAGATTTTCTCGAGAGAGAGGTTTAAAAACAACTATTGCATCAAAACGGTTAATAAATTCTGGTCGAAAAATTCCTTTTTTCAAAAGATAGTCCAAAAGATCTTCCTTGATAATATCCAATTTTTTATCTTCAGCAATGTCTTCTCTAATAACCTCTGCTCCCGCATTACTGGTAGCAATAATAATAGTATTTCTAAAATCGACTTTTCTCCCATCTCCTCCGGTCACCCATCCTTCATCTAAAACTTGTAAAAACAAATTTAAGATATTTGGATGGGCTTTTTCAATTTCATCAAAAAGAATTAAAGAAAATGGATTTTCCCTAACCGGAGTTGTCAAAAGTCCTTCTTGTTCCCTGCTTCCAATCAATCTTTTGATATCGCGAAGATTCTGAAACTCTGACATATCTAATCTTATCATTTTTTCTTCTCCTTTAAAATAGATAGCGCTTAAGGCCTTTGAGGTTTCGGTTTTGCCAACTCCAGTGGGTCCAAGAAACAAAAAACTGCCTATCGGTCGGTTTCTCACTTGAATCTCTGCTCTGGCTCTTCTCAAAGCAGCACTTATTTCTTTAACCGCCTCTTGCTGGTCAATAATTCTTTGATGAATTAATTTTTCTAAATTCAACAAAATCTCTTTCTCTCTAACTTCAAGTTTTTCTAATGGCATTTCAATTCTTTCTGAAACTACTTTCTTAATATGTTCTGGCAACAGAACCGGACTTTTGGTTTCTCTGCTTAAATAAACCATTGCTTCATCCAAAACATCAATGGCTTTTTTGGGAAAGGGAATATCAGTAATATATCGAGCCCCCAATCTTAAAATTTCCCGCAAGGCCTTGTAACCAATAAATCTTTTGAATTTTCTTTCAAAAAAAGGAACGTAATTTTCCAAAAATCGCAAAGTTTCAGCTTGAGAAAGCTCTGATACTTCAACCTTCTCAAAAAGATTTAAGAGAGAAGGATTCCTTTCAATGATTCGGTGAAGACCATCGTAAGTGGTAATAGCAATAATTTGAAAGGTAGAAAGAGGCAAATAGCGAGCCAAAACCTTAGAGACATTTATTGTTCCTGGTTTTGGAATTTCAGAAACGAAATTATGAAATTTATCAATAACCAAAATTACATTCCCGGCCCTGACTGCTTCAGCAAAACAGCTATCTAAAGTGGTTTCGGCTTGCTCAAAAGAACGAATTTGGGCAGCCAAACCGGTGAGGTCAAAATCTAAAACTCTTTTGTAATTTATAGTTGGTGACCCTTTTCCTAATAAGGCTTTTTGAGCTAACCCTTCAACAATACTTTTCCTCCCTACTCCTGGTTCCCCAACCAACAAAACATTATTCTGTTCGGTTTTTTCTAATATCCTCTCAATTTGTTCAAGTTCTTTTTGATGACCAATAATTTCTCTGAAACCTGTTCTTTTTAACTTCTCTCTCAAATCTAAAGAATAAGTATCCAAGTTCAAAGTAAAACCAGCGGCCCAATCTCGGCCAATCGAACCTTTCTTCAATAAATTCTCATACTCCCAAAACTTCTTAGATTTTGAAACTCTCTTCTCTACCCTCTCAAACCAATCGGCTAAATTCTTAATATCCTCTTTTTTAAGGTCTTCCTCAATTAAAATTTTTTGAAAAAACGGATCATTTTCAGCAAAACTTATCAAAATATCCCCTACTCCAATTCTTCCTTTTCCTCTCTGAAAAGCAATTTTTCCAGCAGTAAACAAAATATCTTCAAAATCGTCTCTGGTATCTTTTCCTTTTTTAATTTCCCTTAAAATTTTTTTGAGAGATTTTTTTATTGCTTTTAAATTCAATTCCCCTCGACCAAAAATAAAATCAATTTCTTTGTTTTTGCTTTTCAATAAAGAATATAACAAAGCGGGTCGCAGAATTTTTCTGACCTTCTTTCTTTTGGCAAATTTTAAAGTTGAGAAACAAACTTTCGCTGCTTCAAAATCCAAAAAGCCAGCAAAATTAAACTCCTCTGGCCTGAGGAGAGCTTCTGAAAGTGGATACTTCAATTTTGGTCTTCTCAATTTTCCTTCAAAAAAGAGATCAACTTGCCAAAAAAAGACCAAAAAAGTTAAAGAAAAAAGAAATCCTCCAAAAAATCTGGCCGCAGCATTTTCTGAAAGAACTCCAGTAAAAACTCCAACTAAAAATACCGAAAAAAAAGCCAAAGTCAAAACAAAAAACAAAATCTTAAAAAACCTCCGCTTTTTAAATATCAGATGTCTTTCCCATTTCACTGCCTGATAAATCCCAGTGGCTTTTAAATTAAAGTTAATCATATAGCTTCCCTAACGCGCCAGGGTAGTTGCCCAAGCAACTTAGCCGAGCGTTCTTAACTTAAATTAAAAATTTTAAACCAAAATAAAAACCCAAAATCAGTAAAATTGGCGAAAATAACCAAACTAAGAAAACAATTAGGCCTGCCAAAAAAATAGCAACTTCAATCACTAACCCAATAATAATCACCACGGTCCGAACCAAAGCCCCCAAAATGCGAGAAATCATATTGCCAACAAAAACGCTGAAATATCTCTTAATGTCAAATCCTCGAGGATAAAACTCCCGATACCTTCGCCAATGAGAGAAAAGAGTTTTCGCCAAAAGTCCGATTGAAAAATAATTAAAATTAAAAACTAAAAAATTCTTGAATGCTTTCAAAATTCCTTTTGGGGCATCGTAAAAATGCCAAACCAACAATTTCAAAAATATATTCCTTTTAGGTGATGCCTCAATCATTTTAACTCAACTTTTTATAATTCCTATTATTTTTCACGATCGTAAACAACGGTAGAATTGATATTTTAGTTATTTCACAAAAGTTTAATTCCTAAACTTGATAATTTTCCAGCCCCAAAAACTAAAATCCCCATAAAAATCGACCAGGCAATCAAATTAAAAAGTTTTGGCAGGAAATCCGAAGGTAACATCTTCTCAAACTGTTCTTTGATAACCTGTTGCATTTGTTCTTGCATTTGTCCTTCAAGACCAGCTTTCTCTTGCTTCAAAGAAACCTCCTCTGCTTCTGGAGTTTTAAAAATCTCATATGGGGGCTTTTTAGCCGTAAAAATCTCAAAAGACGACCAAATCCCCCAAATTATCACCAAAACCCCTATCAAAAAGAGAGTCCAGCCAATTACCTTTTTCATAGTTTTAGAAAATTACTGACCTTTATTAAATTATATCAAATTAATTGTAAACAAAAAAGGAGAGGAAGAATAGAATCTTTAAAAAGATTTCCCTTCACTCTCCTTGATTCAACCTTGCCTTTTCCCTTGGGACTTACTTCTGTTCATCAAGTATCTCTTGATAGATTCCGATAATCAGTCCATGGAGCTTCTCCGGGTTAACCCCTATCTGCTTTGCCACATTGGGGATTTCCCGTTTTAAGCTCCCAAGTTTTACCTGACGCTCAGCCAGAAAAAACTTGAGTACTTCTCGTTCTAAATTTTTAGCCACTCTTTTCCACCTCCTTTTTTTATTTTTTGTACCCGAAAAATTATTAAGGTGCTTGGAAGGACTCCTAGGAATGGATTCCTTTCTTCGTCTTTCCATCTAAATTATAGAAAAAAATTGCCCCTGTCAAGGACAATTTTGTTATTTCTTAGTTGAAATTTTGCATTTTACAAATTCAATTCCAATTTTATTTTTTATTTTCACTTTTATTTTCAGTTTTTATTTTCACTTTTATTTTCACTTTCCCTCCAAACATTCATTCAATAATTCGAGACGATCGCACCGAATTACAGAATCTATCTGTTGAAAGTCGATTTAAGGTTAAAATGTTGTTTAAGGTCAGAGTCATTATCTATTTTTTCTATTACCAAAAATCTAATGTCTCCACCAAAATCTCTCTTCCATAATTTAAGTAAGGTTTTTAACTCTCTTTCGAAATCAAATGGCGCAACCCAAACACTTTTTTGAAGCTCTCGGAAACCCATCTGATAAAGCTCTTTTCTTAAAAAGTTTCTATCCCTTCTATCCAATTCAGGTATATCAAAAATAATACCTCGCCATTTTCCATCCCATTTTTTAACTTTTCCCTTATTTCTTTTTTTAATTATCAATTTGATAATCTTTTCTCTTCCTTTTTGAGTAAGATAAAGTTTGTCATTTTTATATTTAAAATATTTACTTCTTTTCAAATAAGAAATATCTTTAGACAACCGTGGTTTAGAATAGCTACCAAATGGCCCTTCTCCCCTCAGAAAACGATGAGGATCAATTGCTATGGTTGCCCCTAAACTTAGAAGCCCTACTGAAGTTTCGCCCAAATAAACCAAAATCTTTTTAATTAATGAATCTTCTTTAAATGGTTTAGCCATAAAAACTATCTCTCTTTTTCTATAATTGCAGACGATCGTCGCAAATAATAGAATAACTTTAGTTTAATTATAACCTATAACTAATTATTAACATACAACTATACAAAAATATAAGATAAAAATATAAGGTTAGAAATACAAAAATTAAAAAAATAAAAAATGGGCGGTAGTGGATTTGAACCACTGACCTCACGTATGTGAAACGTACGCTCTTACCAACTGAGCTAACCGCCCTCCTTATAGTTTAATGCATTTATTTTTTAGTGTAAAGCGTTGTATAATGAAATTAAGATGAGGTTTTTTGAATTTCATTTTAATCCTGTTAAATTCCACGAAACGGGAATTTCGCTGAAGGCGAAATTATTTAACAGGGTGAATCCCCAAATTAAAAAAGAAGATACTATCTTTGATAGTTTTTGTTTTGTACCAGAAACAAAGGCAGAGGAAGATTTGGGATATTTGTATTTAATTGGAGAACTAAAAAATGCCTTACCCAAAAAAAATGAAGATCTTTTAACTAATCTTGCTGAAATTATTAAACAAAAATACTATAAACTCCCTTTGGAATCACCGGGCGATAACTTCAAACAAAGTTTGGAGAAAGCCAATGAATTTTTAGCTCAAGAGATTAAAAAAGAAAATGTGAGTTGGCTGGGAAACTTAAACTTTGCTGTCGTTTCTTTAACTCCAGATTTCTTAATCAATTTCTCTAAAGTTGGCAATTTGAAAATTCTTCTTTTGAGAAATAAAGAAATTTTTGATATTGGGGAGCAAATAAACTCTGTTCCCTCCCCCGCTAAAACATTTCCCAATGTTGTTGAGGGAAAATTAGAAAAAGGTGATAAAATATTGTTGCTAACCCAAGAGCCTTTTGAGGTTTTTAAAAAAGAAGAGATTCTCCAAAACTTAACCGATATCAAAAAACCAAGAAAAATAAAAAAGATTTTCAAAGAAAAAAAGAAAATCTTAAAAGAAATTTTTGGTGCTTGTCTTTTGATAATTCCTGAAAAAAAGGGAATTTTAACCAGAAAGATTTATCTCCCCAAAATCCTCCCCAGCGTTAATTTGCGAGGACCGTTCAAGATTTTTAACTTTCCACAAAAAATTTTCTCTCAATCTCCTGTCTTGCAAGAAAAATTCAAAAAAGCCTCGCTTGCCATTTTAATTTTAATTATTGTTTTAGTTCTTGGCTGGTTAATTTTTAGATGAGAAAAAATCAAAAATGGCAAGTCATAGTTATGTTATGGCCTGCCATTTAAATTTAATCTCTTTCTCATCTTTTTCAACTCTGAAATTAGCTCTTCAATTCCGCTTCGTATTCTTATCTCCTGTGTGATAATCACAGAAGTATCCTCTTTTTCTAAAGATTGCATTTTTTGTTTAACCTCTTTCAACCTTTTTTCCGTGTGATATAAAAAATCTCTCACCTCTTGTATTTTTGTTTTTGAAAGCAATTCTTCTATCCATTCAAGTTTCCTTCTTATCTTTTCTTTCTCTGCTTCTTCAGTTTTCTTTGCTTTTTCTAATTCCTTGACCTTTCTTTTTAAAGTTTTTATTCGTTTTCTTCTTAATTTCGCTGCGAGACCATCTTTTCTTTTCATCTCTCTCCACGCCTCCTCTAAAATTCTTTTTTGGTCAGGATTTCTTATTCCTATAAAAATGGGTAATTTAAAGAACATTTTAATCGCCTCCTCAGATATTTTAAAATTAAAACAGTGGTACTTCTCTATTCAAAATACCACTGTTTCTAAAAATGTCAACGACTAATCTTATTTTAGTTCAACTTTTGCGCCTGCTTGCTCAAATTTCTTTTTTATCTCTTCTGCCTCTTCTTTCTTTACATTCTCTTTAATCATCTGCGGCTCTTTTTCTGCAGCGTCAACTAAATCTTTTGATTCCTTCAATCCTTTTTGAGTGATATCTCGAACAACTTTTATCACTTCAATTTTTTTAGCACCAACCTCTTGGAGCTCAATGTTAAAAACAGTTTTTTCTTCAGCAACCGCTTCTGTTGAAGCTGCTCCTCCACCAGCAGGAGATGAACTAACCACTTGAGGAATAGCCGAAACTCCAAATTTCTCTTCTAAAATTTTAACTAATTCTGCCAAATCAACAACTTTCATCTTCTCGATTTCTTCAACTATTTTTTTGAATTTCTCTGGCACTTTAACTTCTTTCGGTTTTTCTTCTTTTTCTTCTGGTGTTTTCTCTTTTATTTCCTGTTTTGGAGCTTCTTCTTTTTTAGGCTCTTTTTCTTTTTTAGCTTCTTCTTCTTTTTTCTTTTCTTCAGCCATAATTTTGTTAATACATTTCAAGCGACCGCTTAAAATGTTATTACAATTAAATTTTACTGAGTGACCTTTATTTGGCTCAAAATATAAATTAGTTTTCTCAAATTTCCTTTTAAAATGTTCGCCAGTCCTGAAATTGGACTTTGTAAACTCCCAACTAATCTTGCCAAAAATTCTTCTCTTGTAGGAAGCTGAGCTATTTCCATTACTTTTTCTGGAGTCAAAAACTCATTTCCCAAAATTCCCCCCAGAATTTTCAAATTCTCATTGTCTTTGGCAATCTTGTAGCAAATTCTAAAAGGCGCTATTTCATCTTCAAACCCAAAAGCCAAAGCCAGCTGCCCTTTAATTTTTTCAATTTCTTCCAAAAAATCTTCTTTTTTTAAATTCTTGAGAATATTTTTTAATAAAGTTTTTTTGACAACCTGAAAAGAACCTTCCAACTCTTTTAGCTCTTCTCTTAATTGCCAGAGGATTGGAGCTTGTAAGCCGCTAAAATCAACAAAAACAATTGATTTCTGCTTCTGGATTTTTTCTTTTAAGTCCTCAATTATTTTTTGTTTTTGTTCTCTACTCTTTGCCATACTAAATAAAGAAAAAATGTCTACACCGTAGACATTAATATTACTTTTGCCTCGATAGGATTTATTTACCCTGTGAAACAATTTCGCTTCAGTAAAATTCTTTTAAAAACCATCGAGTTTCAATTTAACAGGGTAAACCTATTGTCTACGGCTATCTTATTTAACTATACACTAATTTAAAAATTTTGCAATACCCTAACAATTGTCTCCCCAAATTTCCTTGCTGCTTCCGGCCCGTTTGCCGTAATAATTTTTCCATCAATTGCTACTTGCTCAGCTTGATAATTTGCCCCTTCCTCTTTTAAAATTTTAACCGCTGATTTGTCTAATCTGCTTGACCAAACCGTTGCCTTTTTGTCTTTTAAAACCCCAGCCCTTGCTAATATTGCTGGTGCAATACAAATTGCTCCAAGAAGTTTATTTTGAGAAACCGCTTCCTTGGCAATTTTATGACATCTTTCATCGTTTATATATTTTGCTGCCCCCGATCCTCCAACAAAAACAATTACATCAAAATCTCGAACATCCAATTCATCTAAACTTAAATCTACATTTACCACTCCCCCATAACTCCCTATCGCTTTCTCTTTTTTACTGCTCACAATTTTAACTTGAGCTCTTGCTGCTAAAAAAATACTCCGAGGAATAAAAAGTTCTTCGTCTCGAAAATCCTGCTGAGCAATTATCATCGCAATTTTTTTATTGTTTTTTTTGTTTGAAAATTGAGTCATTGAAAATTGATAATTGAAAATTGAAAATTCACTGTAAATATTTCGCTCTAGCAATGTTATGTTCTCTCAAAGTTTTACTAAAGATGACTTCTCCTTCAGGTGTTGTCAAATAGAACCAATAAGGACTGTCTTTATAATAAACTGCGGCTCGGATAGCTTCAAGTCCAGGATTACAAATGGGGCCAAGGGGCAAGCCATAATATTTATAGGTATTCCAGGGAGAATCAATATTCATATCTTCTTTAGTTAACTCCGAGCTGGCTTTACCAGTCAGATAGGTTAAAGTCGCGTCAACTTGCAAAGGCCAACCACTTCTTAATCTTTTCCACAAAATTCCAGCTGCTACTTGACGATCCTCATAACTTTTTATTTCGTCTTCCAATAAAGAAGCCATAGTTAAAACTTCATGTAAAGTTTTACCCTGAGAGGCAATTTCTTCTCGTAAATCAGGGGTAATTTTTTGCTCGAAATTCTGAAGCATTTTTCTGACAATCTCCCCTACTGGTGCTGCCGGATCAATCTCATAAGTATCGGGGAAAAGATAACCTTCCAAACTCACCTCATTTGGTTTCTCTTTTAAAAATTCAAACTCCTCAGAAAAATCCATTGGCTGAGGCAAGTCAGAAACCTTCGTATAATCAACGGCCGGGAACCCAGTCACCTCAAAAAGTTCTTCGGCCTGAAACATACCCTTGTTTTCAAAATACCAACCAATATCTCTCAAATCCCAACCTTCAATAATAGTAATTTTTTCTTTAATTGTGTCGCCCTGAGTTAACTTGTTGAGTATCTGAGGAATATTCATTGACGAGGTCAAATTATATTTGCCTGCTTGAAGTTTTCTGGCTGAGTTCAACGCCAAAGCAGATAACTCAAACAAAAATCTGGATTTAACCAGGCCTTGTTTTTCCAAATCAGAAGCAATGTCTCGCAAACTTTGCCCTTTTTCAACTGAAAAGAGAATTTCAGTTTGGGTTCCGGGTTCTTTGGGCAAATAAATTCCTTGCCAAAGCCAAGCCCCAATCAAAATCAAAACTAAAATAATTAGAATATAATATTTTTTAGAAAATTTTCTCATAATTTATTATCAATTACCTGTCACCTGTCACCAGAGGCACAAAAGCAAAGCCAGGATATTCTTTTGATTTAAATTTCATTTCTGAAATTTTCTCAAAAAGCCAGATGGAAGAACCAATCGGACTGACAATCTTGCCACCAATTTTCAATTGAGTTTTCCACGCTGGAGGTATCTCTTTTGCCTCAGCCGAACACAAAATTTTATCAAAAGGAGCCTCTTTCCAATAACCCTTGGAGCCATCAGCACAAATAAATTCAACAATCCCCTTCTCTATATAATTATACTTAGAAACATTTCTTTCTCCAAACTCTTTTAATTCAGGCACTATTTCAATCGCAATCACCTTTCCGTTTCCGTCAATTTTTGATTTTAGCTCTTTTTCGCTCACTACGTAAGCGAGAAGAGCTGTTGTCCAGCCCGAGCCAGCCCCTACATCCAAAACTTTATCACCTTTTTCTGGAGCCAAAAGCTCTATCATAAAAGCCACCACCAATGGCTGAGAAATGGTTTGACCGTAACCAATAGACAAAGCCTCATTCAATTCAGCCAAATCTTTCATATCCTCTGGCAAAAAATCAACTCTTTTTATTTTGCGGAAAGCTTCAATAATCCTTGGAGTCCGTAACCACCCTCCTTCAATTAAAGAATCAATTAGTCTCATTTCTATTATTTGCGACGATCGTCGAGTTTTATAGAATTATCTTTAGGATAAAAAGAGGATTTTTTGATGATGATTTTGTAAATACTTTCGATAAAGTCGCCCCCGGCATACCCGACGATAAAAGCCAGAGCGGGAGTAAAAAAACTCTGATACGTAAACCCAATTTCCTTAACAGCAGCCGCTACCGATATTCCGATTATCCCCGATAAAAAACTCATCCCCAAAAAATATTTCAAGTTAAAAGGAACATCTTTATAGCTAAATTGATGCTTAATAAACCCAATTAATCCCCTTACCACTCCGCCAAAAAATCCAGCGATTAAAACAGAAAAATACATAAATTCTACCAGCTAATAAAAGCACCGATGGTCTCGGGATAACCTTTTACTAAAAAATAAACAGCAATTATAAAAAATATAACTACAACTATAAAATCAATTATTTTCATATTTTTATTTCAATAACATCGCCATCTCTTAAAACATAATCTTTACCGACCGTTTTCAAGAGCCCCTGTTCTCCGGCTTTTTTCCAACTGCCAACTTCAACCAATTTTTGCCAAGCTATCACTTCCCCCCTAACAAATTTTTCCTGAAAATCACTGTGAATTTTGCCAGCGCCTTGTAAAATTGTGCTCCCTTTCTCTATAGGCCAAGCCCTTGTTTCTTCTTTGCCAACAATGGTGAAAAAACTTATTAGATTTAATACTTCATAGCATTTTTTAATCAAATTATCAAGCTTTGGTTCTGCTAAAGCCAATTCTTTTCTTTCATCTTGAGAAAGTTCTGTTTTGTCCAATTCATCTCTTAAATTCATTGCCAACCAATCGCTTCCCTCTTTTGTTAATTCTTTTTTTAAATCTTGAGGAACTTCCTCCTCGTCAGAGTTTAAAAGATAAATTTGAGGTTTGGCGGTTAATAAAAAAAGATCCTCTACAAATTTCTTTTTTTCTGGCTCAAAATCCTTTAAAAAAGCGATAACTGCTTTCCCTTGGTTTAATTTTTCTTTTAGAAAGTTTAAAATCTCAAATTCAATTTCTGCCCCTGTTTTTTTGGCTTTAACATCTTTTTCAATTTTTTGCAATCTTCGTTCAATTGTTTCTAAGTCCTTAAAAATCAACTCGCTCTTTATTGTCTCGATATCTCTTTTGGGATTAATTTCACCATCAACATGGGCTATCTGTTCTGCTTTAAAACATCTAATAATCTGCAACAAAGCATCACACTCTCTGAGATGAGCCAGAAACTGATTACCCAAACCCTCTCCCTTATGAGCCCCTCGGACCAAACCAGCCACATCAACAAATTTAATCACCGAGGGTAAAACTTTTTTAGGTTGAGTGATTTGGGCTAATTTTTTTAATCTCTTGTCAGGAACCTGAACTATCCCAACATTTGGTTCAACCGTACAAAAAGGATAGTTTGAGATATCAACCTTCTTTTTGGTTAAGGCCTGAAACAAGGTTGATTTGCCAACATTAGGCAAACCAAAAATTCCAATCGAAAGTGACATAAAAGTTAATTTTTAATTAGCAATTAGAATCTTCACTAACCTTCACTATTTTAGTTTAATTCTCAAACTCTTCAAAAGAGACTATTTCTTCAAAACTTTTTCTTGATTTCGGCCCCGCTTTGTCAGCGGGAAAACCCAAAGGCAAAAGGGCAACCACTTTACATTCTTCTGGTATGTGCAGAATCTTTTTTACTCTATCCTGATTAAAAGCACCAATCCAACAAGTGCCAAGTCCTTCTTCAACTGCTTGCAAAGTCATATGGTCAACAGCGATTGCCAAATCAACAGCGAAAGCGGGAACTCCACAGCCCATAATATGTTCTGGATTTAAACTAACTGCTGCAATAACCACCGGGGCTTCAGCAACAAAACTTTGTCCAGCGGCTTCTGATAATTCTTTCCTCTTTTTTTCATCTTGCACAACTACAAATTTCCATTCTTGCTCATTGTGAGCAGAAGGAGCCAATCTTGCTGCCTCTAAAACCTTTTTTAATTTATCTTCTGGTACTGGGTCGGGTCTGTATTTCCTAACGCTTCTTCTATTTTTTATTGCTTCAAAGACCTCCATGTTAGAAGTTATTATATTTTAAATTTTTTAGTTTCAATTTTTCTTACCTGACTCTCTCCTATCCCAAAATGATGAGCAATTTCGTGCCAAACTACTCTTTTTACTAATTGACGAATCTTTTCTTTTGAACCTCCGGCTTTCTTTTCTATTGGTTTCTGGAAAATAGTAATTTTATCTGGTAAAACCCCACTATAAAAAGTGGTTCTCTTTGTCCTTGGCACTCCCTGATAAAGACCTAAAAGAGAAAGATTTTTATGGTCTCCACCAAAATCGCGAAGCGATTTTGGTGGAGATTCTTCAATCACAATATCAACATTATCAAGCTTGTCTCTAAATTTTTTAGGGATGGCTCTGATTCCCTCTGAAACAAGTACTTCAAATTGGGCTCGGGTCATAAATTAGAGTAACTTCTTTTGAGCAAGATTTCTTGCGATTTCTTGGGCTATTTTTTTTCCTTGAAGGGTCAATGAAAAAGAAATTTTTGGGTCGCCTTTAATTAGTTTTCTCTTTCTCAAAGTTCGCAAAGGCCGATCAAGCTTTCTGGCATCAGGCCATTGAGGATAACCTTTTAAAGCAAAAACTTTGGGAAATCGATTAAAACTTTCTTTGACCAATTTCTCGAAAGAACATTTCCCCTCAGAAGAAGAATACAAACTGAAGAGAATCAAATCATTTATGGAGTTTAATTTTCTTGTTGGCATACGGCTCCCGTAGGACATTGTTAATAAAAAACATTGTTCTCTTTTTAAAATCTAATGGGTAATAAAATACAAAAACCCAGTATGACAACTTTGAAAGGAAAATTTCTTTGAAATTTTCTTATTGCCTGGCAGAACATTCAAAGTTGCTCTACCGACCATGCCTAAAATACAATTTGACGTCCTACGGGGCGGGGGTACCAGGATTCGAACCCGGAAGTCGGCTTTTGGAGAGCCGCAGTTTACCATTAAGCTTATACCCCCTTGTCGTCTCGCCTCACTCAACTCCGGGATCTCTTTTTCTTTTGAAAAAAAAGAAAAGGTGTCCAACTTCCAAAAGAAAATAGAATAAACTATTTCTTCATTTCTTTATGTAACGTGTGTTTCCTGCAAAATTTGCAAAATTTTTTCAACTCTAATTTTCCCTCAACATTTTTTGACTTGCGAGTATAATAATTAATTCTTTTACACTCAGAACACTGAAGTTTTATAAATGGTTTTTTCTTTTTTGCCATGATTGTCTTATATTGCTGAGCCAACGCGCGGATTTGAACCGCGAACCTACCCCTTACCATGGGGTTGCTCTACCGACTGAGCTACGTTGGCATTAAAAAATTAAAGCTTTATTGAACTTCTCTAATCATCTTAAAAATCTTCTCCTTTAATTTTTTATTGGTTACAGTTATATTCAATACTCCAAATTTACTCTTTTTTCGGTAAGTCCCTTTTCCTTGAGGAGGTATCCTAATTATTTTACCAAGCTGGTCCTTTTTAATTCCAAGATGTTGCTCCCAAAATTTTATGGCCTCTTTTTCATTACAATCATTAAATAAAGTTAGATAATATCCAAATTTTTCTTCTTTAGTACCGCATATCTCTACTAAAAATTCCCGAAATTTCTTAATGAGTTGAGGGTCACTATTACTCATTCGAACGGCTGTATTATTACTACTTTTATCCCCTTCGCCCCAGTATAAACCTAACCCGATTCCTTTTAATAAAATTTCCTCCTTATTGAGCTTATTTTTGATCTCAAATGGATCACCATTTGGATTTCTTTTGACATAAGTAGCTTCGCTCATCGATCTCCGTGGAATGCCAAATTTTCTCATCCAATAAACGATTTTTTCATATTTCCACCCTGTTCTATCAGAAATTTCCATCATTGATAAACCACTCTTATATAGTTTTTTTAATTTTTCTTTGGGCAACATTGGGTGTGAGTGGAGTCGAACCACCTGGGCTCAGAGAGCTATGGTTTTACAGACCATCCCCGCGCCGTACGGGACTACACACCCTTTTATTTTTCTAATTTTAGCAAAAAATTTTGGTTTATTCAATGATTTTGCTGTGTTTTTTCCGCCATTCTTCAATTTTTTTGTGATTTCCAGATAAAAGGACTTTGGGTACTTTCCATTGAACTCCTTTTTTTGGTTCAAAAACTTCGGGCCTGGTATATTGAGGATATTCTCGAAATCCTTTCTCTTTGGTAATTCTTTCTTCTAATAGTTCGGATTTGCCAATAACTCCCTTAATCAATCTTGCCACTGTTTCAATAAACACTAAAGCGGGCAACTCACCGCCCATTAAAACATAATCTCCTATCGAAATCTGTTCATCGCAGAGATACTTTGCCACCCTTTCGTCAATCCCTTCATACCTGCCACAAATTAAAATTAACTGCTCAAGTTTTGCAAATTGACTTGCCATTTTTTGATTAAATTTTTTCCCTCGCGGGGTAAACAAAATCACTCTCGATTTGGGATTTGGGATTTGTTTGGGATTTCTCAAGCTGGAAACCGCTTTAAATATAGGTTCCAGCTTGAGTATCATTCCCCTACCCCCACCAAAAGGTTTGTCATCAACCTTTTTGTGTTTGTCTTCAGTAAAATCTCGGAGATTATGAACTTTAATTTTTATCACTCCTTTTTCTTGAGCTTTTTTTAAAATGGAATGTTTGAAATAAAAATCAAAAATCTCGGGAAAAATGGTAATGATGTCAAATTTCATAAAAATGAAAAAACGAAAACGGCGCTATCTTTATAATAGCACCGTCTCCGCGAGAATTCAATTGGAAGTTATAGCTTTAAATCTTCCAATCCTTCTTCTTTCTTTTCTGGAGCCTTCTCTTTTGCGGGAGCTTTTCCGCCGGCGGGCTCTTCAATCTTTAAGTTAACTCTGGCATGATTCTTGAGCCCAACAATCCGGACAAGATTCCTGATTGCTCTAGCGGTTGCTCCAGCCTTGCCAATAACAGCGCCCATATCTTCAGGATGGACTTTTAGGCTGAGCAAGACTCCCATCTCATCCACTTTCCGGTCCACTTTAACATCATCAGGATGATCAACCAAAGCCTTAACTACGTACTCCAGAAATTCTTTATCAGTCTCTTTTGCCATATTCTTTATCTTTGAATTCAATTATTCACTTTTAATCAGTAGCTCGACCTTTCTTTCCTCCGATCTCCTCAATAATTCAGAGAGTCGGTCCTTGAAGAAAAGCTACATTTTTCATTTTACCCATTTAACAAAATATGTCAAGGGAAATCGCAAAAACTGCCACAAGCAGGATATCAAATAAGCTTTTCTCCAGGAAGCTGCCAGCAGGTCCCAGAATGATACGAGCATTTTCTGAGAAAGCGAGGAGAGAGATTTTTGTCTCAGGCAATTGCCAGAGACAACTTTCTCGTCTAATGCCTGATCTGGATTCAGTCCCTCGGGGGAGGGGCTAAAACCTGCTGACAGCTCCCTGAAGAAAAACCCATTTTTAATTTTACCATTTTTTTTCTTCTCCGTCAAACTCTCCCAGTCTCCTAAACCCAGAATAATTAACATTTCGGCACAATCGTGCCCATTTGTTAACGATTGATTTTGTTTCAATTTGGAAAGCTTTTTAAAGCATTTCAAGTCCAGAATAAATATTTGACACTCTCTTTTAGAATTGCTAAACTGAAGTTAGGATATGCAAAAAGCAACCACTCAACCAAAAACTAAACTACCTCGAATTCAAACCCCAAAAGAAATTCTGAAAATCTGGGAAAGAGCTCGAGGAATATGGAAAAGCAAGAAACTCGACCCTATTAGGTATCTCAAGAAAACTCGCAAAGAATGGGAGAAAATTTTGTAATCTATGTTTACTCTCGATACCAATATTATCATTTATTATCTTAAAGATGAATCTAAAGTATTAAAATTTTTGCGTGAGGAGATTTTAGCCGGCTCACGCTTTTTTATTTCAACAATCACCGAGGCAGAGCTTTTTGGTTATCCTCAAATTACTTCTGAAGAGGCAATAAGAATCAACGAAGTTTTAGCCACTCTTTCAATTATTCCTATCGATTCTCAAATAGCCAGATTGGCTGGTCTTTTCAAAAGAAAATATCAGATTTCTCTTCCTGATGCCATTATTGCTGCCACCACCTATCTCACTAATTCCACTCTTGTTACTCGCAATATTCGAGATTTCCAAAAAATCAAAGAAATTAAAGTAAAATCTATTTAACCCTCATCCAATATTTATTTTCAAAGAACTCACTTACAGATTTCCCGTAAGTTTTTTTTATTCCCAATCTCCTAAATCCAGAATAGTTTACCCCATTAGAAATGGAATTTCTAAGCAGAGTAAATTCCAAACTTGGGAGATTAGGGAAGGAGGGAGATAAAGTGCGAAAAAACTCTTCCTCCTTCCTTATTATTTCAACCCTTATCTTTTTACAGCCGGCCAGGGTAACTCCGGCTAACCTTTTAGTTTTAGTTCCTCTTCAGAACTATGGCAGTCGGCTACTGTCAGGAATCTTTGCCGCCTTTTCTCACCGTGTTACCACGGGAATCACGGCTTATCGACCCTTTCCAAGGCCGATTTTTTACTGTCCAATTTCTGTCCAACCACTACCGCCCATTTCCCGGTTCGAATCGCCGCCTCAATTTCTGCTTGGGGTAGATCCGGAGTAATCAACTTGAACGAATCTTCCGGAATGAAATCCACAAGAGAAAGAGTTGGTTTCCACTCTCTCAGCCCCATCCAGATATTGCTCCTTTCCTGCCGGGAAAATCCAGAATAAACCCCAGCCCGATCAAATGACCCAGCAGGAATAAAGACCTTCACATCCCATTTCTGTTTCAACCCAGCAAGAATTCCTTGAATTGCTACTGGTGTCCTGTCCTCATTCCATGGTTCTGAATTCCACTCTCCTCGAGCGGTCCAGAATTTCAGCTCCTTATAGATAGATTCCGGTTTCCGGCCAATCTCCTCCGACAACCGATAAACTCTTAACACAAAATTAAGCCCGATAAAAACAAGAACTTTCATTTTTTCACCTCCTTTCATTTCATTTCTTTAACCAGCCCGGTATCGGGACCTCTCGGCCATCTCGCCGAGAGAGCCCTAACTCTTCAAGCGTAAACTCAAAGAGTACGGCTCCCCGGGAGATGTAACGAGAACATCTTCCTCGTTGGCGAAGAATCTCCTTCTTCACCAGCTCCCGGGCTTCATCCTTCCGGCCATCTCGAATCAGCTGGATAACCGGAAGATGCCTCCCCTCCGCGAACTTAATTTGTGGATCACCCGGGGAGTAGGCAATCCACAAATCCGGACGTTTGAAGGGGTTAACTACATAAACAACCCCTTCATCCGCCTTTCGGCCCCGGGGAGGGCCGAGGGATTTAAAAAATTCCATTTTATCCTCCTTTCCCTGCCTGCCATTACTGTACTGGTCAGGTCTTACGGGAAAACTCCGTTTAAATTTTTAATCTACTAACCGTTTAAATTTAGAATCTTACTATTCTAAACTTAAATTGGTTAGGGAAGGAGGAAGATAAAGTGGGAAAAAACTCTTCCTCCTTCCTTATTATTTCAACCCTTATCTTTTTGCAGCCGGCCAGGGCGCTCCGGCTAACCTTTTAGTTTTAGTTCCTCTTCAGAACTATGGCAGTCGGCTACTGCCAGGAATCTTTGCCGCTCTCTACCGGGTTGCTGCTGCCCTCCGATTGGTTACGGTTGAGACAACCTTGGCCCGCAGTTCCCCGTTGTTTACGGGACTGCCCTTCGGCTTCTCGGGCTTACCTCGCTATCATCCCGAGTCGCCTAGACACACGGCTTATCGACCCTTTGCCAGGGCCGGGGTTACTACCTCAAAACCTCCCAATTTGTGACCTCCCAAATTCCATAATGGGAGGCCACATCCCCCACACAGGCTTTCACCCATGTGAGGACAGAAAACAAACTCATCTGAGGTAGCAACCCAGCGATCGAGAGTTCCAACTCCCCCTTTTTTTTCGGGGTGAGCTGGACGCCCTCGATCGCCAGCTCACTTAAAATGTACTTCCGCAATGATTCCGGAAAAGAATCCGGAAACTCTTTTCCGTCATTGCGGAAAATTTTTATTTTTAACATCCTCTCACCTCCATTTTCTCCCCGTCGGGCTCCAAGGCCTTAATGGGGATTGATGCGAGGCCGCTATTCGCGAAATTAGTGGTAAATTCGCGCAAATTCGCGAATAACCACGAACACCGGCCTCGCTTCAATTATCCTAAATTACATCTCCTTTCTCAATTCACTAAAATTTAATTAATGGACTAAGAAGGAAGGTGGAAGAAAATGGAAACTTTCTTCCACTTTATTTCTATTTCTTTTTGTAATAAAACTTTATCGCTTCTTCCACTATCTCAGGAAACTCCGCCTGAGGGTCTTTATCCTTTTCTGATTTCCAAATAGCAGCTCCAATTGGACAATAGCCAATTCCATAAACTGCATTTTTGCAGACCTTTGGATATTCAGGAGTGTCATGGATTTTACACCTGGCCTGAATCCATTTATTCCCTTTTTTGTGCCGTCGAACAAGATACTTACAATAGCTACAATCCGATTTCCAGGATCCATCGGGTAATTCCAAAGAATAACTCCAACAACACCAGCCGCATCGGAGACAAATAAATGTCTCTCTTGCCATTTTCAGAAACTCCTTGAATTTCTCATAATCAAACTTTTCTGCCATTTTTTACTCCTTATAATTTTTTTTTCAAAAGAACTATTTTTTACTCACCCTCCTTACTCAACTCCTTATTTCAGTATAAGGAACTAAGTATGAAGGGGGAAGAAAAGTAATGAGTAACTTTCTTCCCCTTTTTTTCTAATTGTCCGGGATGTCGGCCGACTTCGAAGGCGCCGACTCTGGCCCTCCCTTAAGGCACGGCTCACCAAAGGGTTCGCCGTGGAGGTTATTCGCGTAGGACCTTATTTCGGGTTACCCCTTATTCGTGTCCTACCTTATTTCCCTCACCCCAGGCACTAACCCGGCCTGGCGGGTAATTGCAGGGCGGTTACACCTTTACCACATCTCCTACCTTAACGGTAGGAGAGTGGCTTTCCACTACCACCCCACCCAATCTTGGGTCAAAACATCCGACCCAAGTAGTGGGGTGGTAGTGGTGAACCAGCGTGGCAAAAAGCCACACTGGTCCCCGCCCCGAGAGGATGACCCCTTTTTGAGGGTTGACCTCCGGGGCGGATTTCACCACCCCTTCGAGCTCTTGGGGAGTTAAACTCCCCTCGAGCTCAAACCTGACAAGCGTGAATTGCTCACGCTCATCAGGAAAAAATTTCATTTTTCTCACCTCCTTTCCCGAATCCGCAATTTTCATTCCGAACTCGGGAAATTAGGGAAACCCGAGAGTGTAAAGGTTTCCCTTATTTTATTTTTTATTATCACCTCCTTTCCAAACGACAGCATAGGGAGTGAAAAAGTAATCTGCTTCCCATCCGCCGTCGTAATTAATGTCCCCAAACCTTTTCTTCCCCATATAGGCAATATGCCTCAGGGGATTAAATTTTTCCGGTTTGGGTTTTATCAGCTTCCGCCCTATCCAATTCTGTCCACAAATCCACCGGTCAGCTTCTACCCAACTGTAAGCCACAACTTCAGCCCAGTTCACTTCCACAATCTGCCAGTTCACTTCCGGGTACTCTTCCTTTACCTTAGGAAAATCAGCTGCTTTTATTGCCCAGCCCCAGACTCCAGTATCTAGTACCCGCTCCGCTTGAGAATTATCGTAATTAGGATTCCGAATGAACAACAAATCCATCAGGGGACAAATCACATCTTTCCAGCCAGCAGTGGGTAGTTTCTTCCAGTTGCAGATCGGCATTCCTAACTTGCCACTCTTTTCTCCACAAATCACACATTTCCAATACACCGTTCTCCGATCAGCACAGTCCCGATAGCATCCTGCATTAACCCACGGACATTCCCCATACCTTAATGCCTTTAAGACATGGGTATGGGTTACCCCAACTTTTTTTTTCATCTTTCTCACCTCCCTCCAGCCAACTATTTCTAATTAACTAAAGGGAGGCGAGAAATTCCATATTCAATTTTCAAACAACATCCAGTCTCCTAAACCCAGAATAATTAACATTTCGGCGCGATCGTGCCCATTTGTTAATGATTATTTCTTGTTTTAATTTTGTAACAAATCTCTGCGATCGTAAGATTTTGTTACACTTTATTCCGAACTTGGGAGATTGGGGAACTTAATAAGTTGTGCCTCCTTTCAGTTCCCCGGTTATCTATTGTTGAGAGTGCGGCGAGTCCAGTGGGGCTTCCGAAATTTTTTTACCGCTGGAAAATTCTGGAGAATTTTTTCCACTCGAGCGAGAAACTCTTTCACCAGTTCCTGCCCATTTCCATTTCGAAAAGCAACTTCAAGCTCTGTTCCGCTCATCCACATCGGGATAATTCCTCTCTGAAGCGAATCCATTCCTTTTCCATTGAGAATCGCTTTTCTATTCACTGAGAATTGAATCGGAAGCCAACTTCCATCGTGTCGAACCCAGAAATCTACCTTGAATTTTTCGTCTTCTGCTCGAGTAGCCCGTCGAACCTCAGTCCCGTTGCGATCCAGAAGCTCAACCATCCATTCCTCGGCCTTCAAACCGAACTTTTTCATCCTTTCTCACCTCCCTTTCTTCTTTCTCAATCCCCTACCTTGTAAGGGACTAAGAAAGAAAAGGGATGGACTTTGAATTGAGTGCTTCTCTCCAGCCATCCCTTCTGGAGAGAGTTATTGAGTTACCATTTTCCGTTGAAAGGGTACACTTTCTCCACCCGGACATGAGAGAATAACTTAGTATTCTCTAGTCGATCCAAGGTATCCATTAGAATTTCAACCGGTTTCTTTAGGGGTTCCTTCCCAATCCAGTCATTACCCAATTCTACAATCGCCCGCACGTAATAGGATTCCGGAGACCAAGTTTGCAAGCCCTTGGCTTCTAATCTATCCGCTGCTTCCTGATCTATCCCGACAGACAAATTCATAAGCAAATTGCCATCGGAATTACAATATAGAAACCACTTGAAAGGATTCCCTCTATAGAATCCAGTGCCATATCCGAACCTTCTCGCCCATGCATGTTTTCCGTCCTCTTCATAAGAACTCTCGAACCTTGTCTCGCACAACTGGAAAAAACTCTCCTGTGCCTTCAATGTATACAGTTCTCCCCGCAACACCCCAGCTTCATTTTTAATCTTTACCACTTCATTTTCCAGTTCTATTCTTGCAGTTTCCAGAATCTCCACCTTTCCCTTCCATCTCTCCACTTCTTTCTGAAGAGAAGAGATATAGAATGCTCCGACTGCCACAACGACAGCCAATCCAACTGCCAGACCAATCATACCCTTAGTCATACCTTTCCTCCTAATTTTTATTCTCCTTCTATTTTAGCAAGGAGTGCACCGCGCACTTTCGGCCAACAACTTACTTTTGGACAGCAAGTGTTGGTTGGCGCGTCCGCCGATGAAAGTGCACGGGCGCACTCATTACTAAGGTTGAGAGGGGCGGAGGCGAGCGAAATTCACTTTTCTTCTCCTCGGAGAGAAAAGTCAACCTCACTCCTTATTTACGTCCCTTAGCGGGAAACCTCACATTACATTTACCCCTGATTGCCGCAACCTGTCTTTTAAGGTACTGACTCTCTCCTCTGAGAGAAGGATGGAGGAGAATTGATTAGGAACTGAGGAAGATTGAGGCCAAAATTTTTAATCTCCTAAGGGAGGGGCTTGCCTTCTTCCTCAAAGCCATTTTATTGCCTACCGAGTAAGGGCACACAAAGCCACAAACCAAGCCAGGCATTTTAGCTCACATTCCGCTTTCAGCGAAATGACTCTCTCCTCCATCCTTCTCCCCCAGAAGTTTTTCAACCTCCGGAAGAGTTCCTTATTAAGTTGGAAGGTGCTTTCTCCTCAAAATTCTTTGAATTTTGAGGACCCCACTTTCGCCAGCGACTCCTTCCGCTTTTAGCGGGAGTCGTGCTCGCTGGCGGCCAAAGGAGACTTATCTCCTTTGGAATTCTTTTTTTTAAACAAACAGGCGGCTCTCGGAGAGAGCCGCCTGTTTGCTAAATTTTCGTTATAAAGCTCTATAACGAACGGCTTTTTTTCCGCCACGCTTTTACCGCGCGACGACTCTCTCCTCTGCCCCGTTAGATACGAAGTTATCTAACTGGGGTCTTTTTTTTTATTTTTATTTAATTTGGAAGAGCTTTTTTATTTTCTCCAGACACTTACATTATAGCATATCGTTAAATTCTTGTCAAGAGGTTTGAAGGAATTTTCATCTTTTTGCAACCGCTTTAATTATAGTATATTTTCATATTCTTGTCAAGGACATTTGCATTCTTTCAACAAATTTCTTCTCACACTCTCAGACATTTTTAATTATAGCAAATTGAATTAGTTTTGTCAAGAGCTAAACAACTTATTTATTAATTAAAACCAAATCTGCGTATTTTTTCTGAGGTGCAACAAATTTTTTGTGCATTCTTAACGCTCTTTAGCCATTGCCAAAGAACGCTCTCTTTCGTTCTTCCTCTTTCTTTAATGTCTCGATTCATTCTTCTTTGAAGCCGTAATTTTTCGGGAGCTTCCACAAACACTTTAAGATCAAGTTCTCCTCTCAAAGCCCTATTTAAAGCAAATAACCCCTCAACAATTATCACTTTTGAGGGGAAATAACTCTCATACCTCACTCTTTTGCGAATAACAAAATTATAAACTGGCTTTCTTATTACCTTACCTTTTTTCAAAAGTTTAAGATGTTTTTTTAACAAACTCATCTCAAAAGCCGAGGGACAGTCAAAATTTCTATCTTTCATCTTATCAATTCCAATATAATAGTCATCCATTAGAAAAATTTTAGCCCCTGTAGCTTTTGAAATGGCTACCGCTACATATCCCTTTCCTGAACCAGAACCTCCAGCAATTCCAATAATAACTACTCCTTTTCCTTTTTCTATTAGTTCTTTTATGGAATCTATGATTTTATTAATTCCCTGTTTTAGATTAAATATTTTTTTCTTCCTCATGAAACCTCACTCAGTTTTTTCTTTTGTTTCTTCCTTCACCTCTTTTTTTCCTTATCTTCAGAGGGAGCACTCGCTTTCAGGATGGTATCTGGTGTTTCAGCGGAAGCTTCAGCAGCGACGGATTTCTTCTCTTCTTTCGGCTCTTCCTCTTGTTTCTCTTTCTGGGTTTTTGGTTGTTTTGGTGGAGTTTTTTCTTCTTTCACCTCTTCTTTTGGTTGCTCTTCTTCCTTTTTTTCCTTTTCTGGTTCTTTCGATGCCTCTCCAGATGGCACCTCTTTCCCTTTTTCTTCAGTTTCTCTGGCTTCAGCTTTTTCCTCTTTTGCTGCCTCTTTTTCTTTCTTTTTTGACTTTTTATGAACATCTATTTTCTTTCCTTTAATAATCCCCTCCTTTACTAATAAATTATGAACACTTTCAGATGGTTGAGCGCCAACACCTAACCAATGTTTAATGCGTTCTGCCTTCAATTTTTTCTCTTTAGTTAGAGGATTAAAAAATCCAAGAATTTCCAAAAACCTGCCACCTCTTGGTGGATTCTTTTTGTCGGTAACCACTATTCTGAAAAATGGCTGATTCTTTTTTCCAGTGCGTAAGAAACGAATGACTAACATAGCTAATAATTTTCAACTTACAATTTTCAACTTACAATTTTCAATTTTCAATCAAGCTCCAATTTTCCAATTTTCAATGAAATTCACTCCGAGATTAGCAAAGAACTGTTTGAAAATTGGGTAATTGAAAATTCATTGATAATTGGTCATTGAAAATTGATAATTTAATCTACCAATTTTTAACTTTTAAAGCTTCTCGAGCTGCTGCTTCTTCTGCTTCCTGTTTCGAACTTCCCTCTCCTTCAGCAACCAATTCCTCTCCCAAAAAAACTCCAACCACAAAATGTTTGGCATGGTCAGGCCCCCATTCTTTCAAAACTTTATAGGTTGGAGTAATTCTCACTCTCTCTTGAGCCTCTTCTTGAAATCTCGATTTGGCATCTCGCCAACCTCCTTCTTTTAAAATCTTGGATAGCTGGTTAATCAAATGAGTTTCTATAAATTCCCGAACCTTTCCCAACCCTTGGTCAAGATAAAAAGCCCCTAAAAATGCCTCAAAAGTGTTTGCTAAAATATATTCTCTGGCTTTCCCGGTATCTTTTGCTTCACCGCGAGAAAGCAAAAGATATTCTTCAAAACCAAGTTTCTTTGCCGTTCCAGCTAAACTTTGAGCGTTAACCAAGGCCGCTCGCCAATTGGTCAATTCACCCTCAGACCTTTTTGGATATTTCTGATAAAGATATTCTGTAACAATTAGTTCTAAAACCGCATCTCCTAAAAACTCCAATCTTTCATTGTGGGGTAGCGAAAACTTTGGGTTTTCGTTTAAATAAGACCTATGGACGAATGCTTGTTTTAATAAATCCTTATTTTTAAATTCAATGCTTAATTTCTTTTCAAGTCTTTTGAAATCTGACACAAAATTTCTGTAACGTCCAACATATAACACAAGGAAGATTGAATTTTATCTTGGGTTACAAGTTACACGTTACAAGTTTTACAAATTCTTTTCCATTTCTTTGTAAATAGCGCCCAACACCCCATTAACAAATCTTCCCGAGCTCTCTGAACCAAAACTTTTGGCTAACTCAATTGCCTCGTTTATAGCAACTTTTGGCGGCACTTCTTTTTTATCGCCAAACAAAAGTTCAAAAAGCCCAATTCTTAAAATATTTCTATCAACAATGCCTAACTGTTCAACTGGTCGTTCGGGAGCCGCCTTTTCAATAATTTTATTAATCTTGGTAAAATTTTTGACTATTCCTTTAGAAAGCCTGTTGATAAAATTTTTTTCATCAAAATCGCCACCGAATTTTTCAATATTTCTTTTGACAATCTTACTCAAATCAGAAGTCCGGTGGTAAAAATCCCACTCAAACAATGATTGCAAAACAATAGAACGTGCTAAATGACGCGATGCCATAAATTTAATTATCAATTTTCAAGCACCAATGAAGCTCCAACTTCCAATTTTCAAACCTTGTTTTTGCTTGATTTCATAATGCTTGAAAACAATCTATTCTCTCATCTTTTTGTTGATGCTGTTATCTGGTATTTTTTTCATAAGTTCGATTACTGCTTCGACAAACCTTGAGGTTTTTTCCTCTAAATTATAGTTTTTGGAATTTGGTACTTGAGATTTCACTGAAAATTAAAATTTAAAAATTGAAAATTTTAAAACTTTTTCTGTGATAACTCCTCTAAGGTCAATGGTCTCTCTTTTTCTTTGCCTTTTTCCTTTCTTTCTCTTTCTTTTATTTCTTTTTCCCGCTTTTTTCGCTCTTTCTTTTCAAGCTTTTTCAAAACATCAATAACCTCCACCCTCTTATAATAACCACAGTTTGGACAAACGGTGTGGGGACGAGTTGGCTTGCCACACTTTGGACAGGTAACAAGAGAGGGAGATTTTAAAAAAATGTGCATCCTTCTTTTATTCCTCTTCGATTTTGTCGTATGTTTTTTGGGTACAGCCATATAACCACTTTAACAAATGTTAAAAATTTTTCAAGGGTTGCTAATTTTCAATTTACAATTTACAATTTTCAATCAAATCCCAATTTTCAATTTTCAATTATCGTTTGAAAATTAAATCATTAAAAATTCATTGAAAATTGGTCATTGAAAATTGAGAATTTCCTTCACCGGCCTGAATGTTTTTCGGTGTATCTTGCAAGGGCCATATTTTTTTAACATTTTAAAATGCAATTTCGTTCCATAACCCTTGTGTTTATCAAAGCGATATTGAGGATATTTTTTATGATATCTCAACATTGCTCTGTCTCTGGTAACTTTAGCCACAATAGAGGCAAGTTTTATCAGAAACACTTTTTCATCGCCTTTTATAATTGACTTTTGAGGAAATTGCGAATCTATCCTAAAATTTCCATCAATCAACAAAAATTTTTCTCTCGTTAAATCATTGCTATAGCAGTAATTCGACGATAGTTTTTTCTCTAAATTTTTTACTGCTTTTTTCATTGCTAATTTTGTCGCTTTGAAAATATTTATTTTATCTATCACCTTCTCAGAAACCCGTCCTATCCCCCACTCAATCTCTGGTGATTTTTTTAAAATCTCAAAAATCTCTTGCCGTTTTTTAGGACTAAGTTTTTTTGAGTCCTTCAACGTATTTGAAAATTGAAAATTGAAAATTGAAAATTTCTGGGCTGTAATTGCACAAGCAATTACCAGGCCAGCTAATGATCCTCTCCCTGATTCATCGATTCCCATAATTATTTTCTTTTTGTATTTGCAATACATTTTAGAAAAAAGTATAATATATTAATTTATTATACCAGAGTTAAATGGCAGATAAAAACATACTCTCTCAGATCGACATCGAAGAGGAAATAAGAAAAGCAGAATTTGAGGGAAGAGAAACGAATTTCAGGGGAAAAGTCCTTTCCTCACTTTCTCTTTCAGAAAGAACAATCGACACCGGCTTGGATCTGAGTGGAGCGGTCATTTTGGGCTCAGTTTCTTTTGAAGGAACAACCATCAAGGGCAATTTAAATTTTAACCAGGCTATTATCAGAGAATCATTTTATTTTGGCTCAGCAGTCCTTAATGGAGATTTGAATTTAAAAGGAACGGTCGTTAAGGGAGTAATCAATCTGGTTGGAGCTAAAATAAAAGGTAATTTGAATTTTGAGGAATTAAAAGTAACTGGCTTTTTAAGTTTGGCTAAAACCCAGGTTGGTAGAGACGTTAATCTTCAAGGAATAAAAGTTAACGATTCTTACCACTCGGGATTAATCGTTAAGGGGGATGTTTATTTAAGAGAAGCCGTAATTAACGGAAGTTTTCAGTTAAATAATTCTTTTGTTGAAGGATCTTTGGATATGCTCAGAGCTTTTATTGGCAGCGACGTTGATTTGACAGGAGTTAATATTCAGGAGTTTTTGGTTTTGAAAGAAACTGACATCAAAGGTGAATTAAACTTAACCAAAGCAAAATATAAAGAATTGGTAAAATAAGAGAAAATAATCATAAAATTATGATAAAATTCACCCATTTACATGTTCATAGTCACTACTCTTTATTGGATGGCCTGCCCAAGATCGATGAAATTCTGGACTATGTCAAAAAACTTGGTATGGATGCGGTAGCCCTGACCGACCATGGAGTTTTATACGGAGCAGTTGAATTTTATAAAAAAGCGAAAAAAGCAGGGATAAAACCAATTATCGGTTCTGAATTGTATATGTCTTTTGAACGAATGTTTCAAAAACGGCCTAATATTGATGACAAAAGATACCACTTGGTCTTGTTAATAAAAAATGACCAGGGCTATAAAAACTTAGTCAAACTCATCAGCCGAGCTCATCTGGAGGGTTTTTATTACAAACCAAGAATTGACGAAGAACTTTTAGCAGAGCATGCTCAAGGTTTGATTGGTTTATCTGGTTGTTTGCAAGGAAAAATCCCCCAATTAATCATAGCGAATAAAATTGATGAAGCCAAAAGAGTGGCACAAAAATACCAAGAGATTTTTGGTCAAGACAATTTTTATCTTGAGATTCAAGACCATCCTAACCTCAAAGAACAAAAAAAAGTAAATCAAGTGTTAATCGAATTTTCTAAAACGCTGGGCATTCCTTTGGTCGCCACTAATGACGCTCATTATTTAAAACCAGAAGATGCCCAAGCCCAAGACATTTTGATGTTAATAAATACCGGAGCCAAAGAAGATGACCCCGAAAGATTAACTATGAGAGCCGATGATTTTTCAATAAGGTCTCCAGAGAAAATGGCAAATTCCTTCAAAGAAACACCAGAAGCCCTTGAGAACACCCAAAAGATTCAAGAGCTTTGTAATTTTAATTTTAAACTAGGCGAAACAAAACTTCCCTATTTTGAAGTTCCCAATGGCAAAACTGCAGATGAGTATCTAAAAGAACTTTGCTATCAGGGTTTAGAAAATCATAAATCTCAGATTAAAGACAAGAAAAAAGCCATTGAAAGATTGGAACACGAACTTTCAGTAATCGCAAAAACTGGCTTTGCCTCTTACTTTCTTATCGTTCAAGATTTAGTTAATTGGGCAAAACAAAATCACATAGTATGTGGCCCCGGTAGAGGAAGTGTCGGAGGTTCAATAGTTGCTTATCTTTTGGATATTACTGAAATCAATCCCCTCAAACATGGCCTTTTGTTTGAAAGATTTTTAAGTGGTCAAAGAATCACTCTCCCTGACATTGACCTTGACTTCACTGACCGAAGAAGAGACGAGGTAATAAATTATGTCAGCCAAAAATATGGTAGAGATAAAGTAGCCCAAATCATCACTTTTGGAACAATGGCAGCAAGAGCGGTAGTCAGGGATGTAGGAAGGGCAATGAAATTGAGTTACAGTTTTTGCGATAAAATTGCCAAGATGATTCCTTTTGGTTGGACCCTTGATGAAACTTTGGAAAAAAATTCAGAATTCCGTCAACTTTATCAAACCGACGAAAAAGTCAAAGAATTGGTTGATTTTTCCAAAAAACTTGAGGGTTGTGCCAGGCATGCTTCAACTCATGCTTGCGGAGTAGTCATTTCCAAAGAAAATCTGCAAGATCTGGTTCCCCTCCAACATCCCACCCAAAATGATAAGAATATTGTTACCCAGTACGAAATGCATTCAATCGAAGATTTAGGACTTTTGAAAATGGACTTTTTGGGCTTGAAAAACTTAACCATTATTGAAGATACTTTAGCTAGAATTTTTAAGGTCCAAGATAAAAAAATAGATATTGAAAAAATTCCTTTCGACGACAAAAAAACTTACCGACTTCTGCAGCAAGGTCAAACAACCGGGGTTTTCCAAATGGAAAGCGAAGGTTTCAAAAGATATTTAAAAGAACTAAAACCAACTCAGTTTGAAGATATAATAGCTATGGTTGCTCTCTATCGACCAGGTCCTATTCAATTTATTCCAGAGTATATTGAAAGAAAACGCAAAAGAAAAAAAGTTCAATACTTACATCCAAAACTAAAACCAATTTTAGAAAAAACCCAAGGAATTTGTATTTTTCAAGAACAATTGATGCAAATTGCCAGAGACTTAGCAGGATTTTCTCTGTCTGAAGCAGATGTTTTAAGAAAAGCCGTTGGCAAAAAAATAAAAAGTTTACTTATTAGCCAAAAACAGAAATTAATAAATGGGATGATAAAAAATGGTATAAAAAAAGAAATCGCTCAAAAAATCTGGGATTGGATTTTACCTTTCGCTCATTATGGTTTCAACAAAGCCCATAGCGTGGCTTACGGAATGATTGCCTATCAGACCGCCTATTTAAAAGCTCACTTCCCAGTTGAATTTATGGCTGCCCTTTTAACTTCAGAAAAAGCAGATATTGAAAGAATTGCTTTTTTGATAGAAGAATGCAAAAATATGGGAATTGAAGTTTTGCCCCCAGATATAAACGAAAGTTTCCGGAATTTCTCGGTAATTCCCGGAAAAAAACAAATCAGGTTTGGGCTCTTGGCTATTAAAAATGTCGGGCACAATGTGGTTGAAGCAATAATAAAAGAAAGAGAAGAAAAAGGAAGTTTCAAATCATTTGCTGATTTTATTTCAAGAATTCATTCAAAGGACTTAAATAAAAAATCTTTAGAGAGTTTAATCAAAGCAGGAGTTTTTGATAGATTCGAAGAAAGAAATAAACTTCTAACCAATCTTGAGGAAATTTTAAACTATAACCGCGATATGCAAAGGGCCCAACTCAATGGTCAAAAAAGTTTGTTCGATAGAATTTCAAATATAATCCCCTCTTTCCGGTTAAAACCAGCAAAATCAAGTGATCTGCAGCAAAATTTGTTGTGGGAAAAAGAACTTTTAGGTCTTTACATTTCCTCCCATCCTTTAGAAAGATTTAAAAATATTTTACAAAACAAAACTCTCCCCCTCCGGGAATTAAAAAATGGAAACTTCAATCATAATATTAGAGTGGGAGGAATAATTTCTCACATCAAAAAAATCCTAACTAAAAAAGGTCAACCTATGCTTTTTATGAAACTGGAAGATTTAACTGACAAAATCGAGGTAATTGTCTTTCCTTCTGCGCTTGAAAGAAATCCCACTTGCTTTCAAGAAAATAAAATTGTTTTTGTCACCGGCAAGGTCGAGAACTGGCACAACCCTCCAAAATTGATCTGCGAAGATATCGAAGAAATTTTAGAAGAAACATAAAATTTCTTCTCCCACCCTACGCTCGCTTTCGCTCGCGTGGATAATTGAAGAAACCGAAGAGAAATAATTTTCAATTTTCAATTATCAATTTTCAATTTTCATTGAATTCCCAATTTTCAATTTTCAAACTTAAAATATGTCAATAAAAATTGATACCATTAGACACTCCCTTGCCCATATTCTAGCTGCGGCGGTTCAGGAATTATATCCTGGAGCTAAGTTTGGAATTGGACCGTCGATTGAGAATGGATTCTACTATGACTTTGACCTACCCAAAACTTTGACTCCCAAAGATTTACCGAAAATTGAGAAAAAGATGAGAGAACTAATTAAACAGGACATCAGATTTGAAAAGAAAATTATTTCAAAAAATGAAGCGAAAAAGATATTTAAAGCACAACCCTATAAATTGGAATTAACAGAACAAAAATCAAAAATACCTATTAAAAATCAAATTAAAAATCAAAAATTGTCTATTTATAAACTCGGGAATTTTATTGACCTTTGCAAAGGGCCTCATGTTAAATCAACAAAAGAAATCAGCCCAGAAATATTTAAATTAACCAAAATCGCCGGCGCTTACTGGAAAGGTTCAGAAAAAAATCCAATGCTAACCCGTATTTATGGAGTAGCTTTCCGAACCAAAAAAGAATTAGAAAATTATTTAAAAATTCAAAAAGAAGCCGAAAAAAGAGACCATCGAATTTTAGGCCAAAAACTAGCACTTTTTGTGTTTGACGAGGAAGTCGGAGCCGGCCTCCCTCTATGGCTTCCAAAAGGTGAAACTCTGCGCCATATTATTGAAGAATATCTTTACCGTGAATTAAAATCTCAAGGATACCTTTGGGTAAGAACTTCTCATATTGGTCGACTAAAACTTTGGAAAACTTCGGGACATTGGGAACTTTACAGAGAAAACATGTACTCTCCTATTGAAATTGAGGGAGAAAAATACTTATTGAAACCAATGAATTGTCCTTTCCATGTAAAAATTTATAAGTCAAAAATTCGCTCTTACAAGGATTTGCCTTTTCGATTGGCTGAATTGGGAACTGTTTACCGCTACGAAAAATCCGGAGTTTTACACGGTTTAACCAGGGTTCGCGGTTTTACTCAAGATGACGCTCATATTTGGTGCACTCCCGAGCAACTAAATGCAGAACTCGAAAGGATTCTGAAATATGGATTAAAAATTCTAAAAGCATTTGGTTTCAAAGATTTTAATATTTATTTGTCAACTAGACCGGAAAAATATGCCGGAACTTCCAAAGGTTGGCAAAAAGCAACAAATTGCTTGAAGTATGTTTTGAAAAAACTTAAATTGGAATATCAAATTGACAAAGGTGGTGGAGTTTTTTATGGGCCAAAAATAGATATTAAAATAAAAGATAGCTTGGGTAGAGAATGGCAATGCACAACAATTCAGGTTGATTTTAATTTACCCGAACGTTTTAAAATAACCTATATTGACAAAAACGGTAAAAAGCGTCAACCAATTATGATTCATCGAGCTCTCCTGGGTTCTTTGGAAAGATTTATTGGAGTTTTACTTGAACATTATGGAGGAGCCTTACCTTTATGGCTCTCCCCTGAACAGTTTTGGGTAATTCCAGTAGGCACCGTCCATCGAAAGTACGCTAAAGAAATCACTGAAAAACTGAAATCAGAAGGTTTAAGAGTTAAAACGAAAATCGAAGCTGAAACTGTTTCCAAAAAAATAAGAGATGGTGAAATCCAAAAAATCCCCTATCTTTTAGTTGTTGGCGACAAAGAACTGGCTGAGAAAAATGTCAGAGTCCGTAAGCGCGCCAAGGGCGACTTAGGACAAATGTCCTTGACAAGGTTCTTAGAAAAAGCGAAAATGGAAATAGAACAAAAAAGCTAATTATCAATTATCAATTATCAATTTCCAATTTTCAATTTTCAATCATTGTTTAAAGTTAATTCGTTGAAAATTGGTCATTGAAAATTGAGAATTTTAAGGCATATGTCCAAACTAATAAAACTCTCTATTTTAACGGTTGGTTTAATGTTTCTTTTTGGATCCGTGGCTTTAGCTCAAGACGTGCCAAACGAAGTAGAACTTGACGAAACTGTAAAACCAGAAGATTTAGAAGTTTCAGAACCAACTTTGCTTCCAGACAGTCCATTTTATTTTTTGAAAAATTGGGGAAGAGCTATCCGAACTTTCTTTGCACTTCGACCAATTGATAAAGCAAATTTGAGGTTAAAATTTGCTTCAGAAAAACTTCTTGAGGCAGAGAAATTAGCCCAAAAAACAAAAAAAGCGGATATTCTTAAAAAAGCAACAGAAAATTACAACAACGAAATAGAAAAACTTAAAAATGTCGCTGACAGAATAAAAGAAAAAGCGGAGCAAAATCCCAAAGTTGGCAAATTCTTAGACAAATTTACAAAACAGACAATTTTACACCAAAAAATCCTTGAGAAATTAGAACAACAAGTTCCCACCACTACTCTCCAAAAAATAAAACAAGCCAGAGAAAAACATTTAAAAAGATTCGGAGAAGTAATGCAAAAATTGGAAGAGAAAACAAAAATTGGAGAAAGATTATCTAAAATTTTAAGAGAAATGAAAGGAAGCGAGTTTAAAGAAGTTAAGGCTTTACAAATTTTAAAAGAATTACAAAAAAGAGTGCCAGAGGCTGCAAAAGAAGGAATTAAAAAAGCCCAAGAGAATGTAATGAGAAGATTAAAAGAAAGGTTAGAAAAATCATCAACCTCAACCCAAGAAAAATTGAAAAAATACATTGAAAAAATTCGCGGCAATCCCGAAGGAAAAATGGAAATTTTACAAGATATTAAATCGGCTTTAAAAAATCGACCAGAAATCAGAAAAAAATTGGAAAATGTTAAGGAAAAAATTTTAGAGAAAATTCAAGAAAGAGGAAAGAAACTCGGTTGTCCGGAGATTCAAAAGCCAGCGCCTAATTTTTGTCCTAAAGGGCGAATCGTCCCCCAAAGAGACAATAAGGGCTGCATCGTGAAATTTCGCTGTATTGTTCCTGGCGAAGAAGAAATACCTTCGCCAACTTCTACCCAAATACTCCCCAAAAAACTAGTTTGTGTAACTTTATGGGATCCTGTTTGCGGTAAAGATGGCAAAACTTATTCTAATGCCTGTTTCGCAAAAGTGGCTGGAGTGGAAATCGCCCATAAGGGGGTTTGCGAACAACCTTTGAAAAAAATTGAGCAAAAATTTGAAGAGAAAATTGAAAATTTTAAGCAGAAAAAAACACCACAAAAATAAATTTGAGCTCTTTGAAAATCCTCCTGCTTAATGAAAGGAGGAGAAAATGAAAGACCTCAGAGATTTTTTTGAAAAAATAGATAAAATTTTGAAAGACAAAAAAATCAATACCGATCTTTTTGTTGAAAAGTTTAACGGACAGTACGGGAAAATACGAGACGGTCCGGAATTAGAAAAATTTAAAAAAGATAAACAACAATACCTGATTGAGCGAGCACGGCTGCTCGCTTTGGCCTCACACTTAAATGAGTTAAGAAACTCAGGATACAGAAAAGACCAATTGACGAAGTTGGCTGTGGAAGTTGAAATGCAAAAAGAGAGATTTATAGAATGGACAGAAGATAAATATAGAAAATGGAAACCGCTTTGGGACAAATTAAGAAAGGAGAGAGAAATTGAAGAGAGAGAAATTAAAAGAAAGTTCGGGCTCAAACCCGAACCCGAATAAAAAAGCAGGAGGATATAGATGCCCTGGAAAAATTATTTTAAATTATCTTTAAAAAATTCCAGGGCATCTTTTAATTTCCGAACAAATATTATAAGATGTTTTTATGAAGTATTTTATCATTACATACGGCTGTCAAATGAACAAATCGGACTCTGAACGAATTGCTGCTGTTTTAGAAAAAATCGGTTACAAAAATGCCTCAAAGATAGATGAGGCAGATTTAATTGTGGTTAATATGTGCTCTGTCAGGCAATCAGCAGTTGATAGAGTTTACGGACTTCAACCAATGTTTAAAACTCTAAAAACTAAAAACTACAAACTACAAACTATTTTAACTGGTTGTATTCTAAAAAAAGATAGAAAAAAATTTATTGAATATTTTGATTATATTTTAAATATCAAAAATCTAACAAGATGGTCTAAAGTCCTTGCTACCCCAAACTCACTTAACCAATCCACGATCGTTAGTGATTTAAGTCAATCTGGAAATTACCTTAAAATTAAGCCAGAATATTCATCTTTTCCAATAGGCTATGTGCCTATTTCTACTGGCTGTAATAACTTCTGTTCTTATTGCGTTGTCCCCTATACTCGGGGCCCCGAGATTTGTCGGCCGGTAAAAGATATTATATCTGAAGTAAGAGATTTAGTGAAAAAAGGATATAAAGAGATTTGGTTGTTGGGACAAAATGTTAATAGTTACAACTCCCAAATATCCATAAATGTGAATTCGCGAATATCCGCGAATAAAATTCGTGAAGATTCACGAGATATAAATTTTCCAAAACTCTTAAAAATAATCAATAATATTCCGGGGGATTTTTGGATTAGGTTCACTTCTTCCCATCCGAAAGATTTTTCTGATGAATTAATTGAAGCAATGTCCCGCTGCAAAAAAATAACTCCCTATTTAAATCTGCCAGTCCAGTCAGGAGATAACGAAATCTTGAAAAAGATGAATCGGAATTATACAGTTGAGTATTATAAAAATTTAGTTAAAAAAATCCGTCAGACATTCGCAAAAATTCGTGGTAAATCCGTGTCTATTAGTATTTCAACCGACATCATTGTTGGGTTTCCGGGCGAAACTAAAAAACAATTCAAAAATACTGTTCGCCTTTTCAAAGAAATCAAATTCGATATGGCTTACATCGCCCAATACTCTCCTCGTCCCGGGACTGCTGCCTTTAAGATGAAAGACGATGTCACAAAAGAAAAAAAGAGAGAAAGAGAGAAAATTTTAACTGAGGTTTTAAAGAAAACCGCTCTGGCAAAAAATAAAAAATTAATCGGCAAAACAATCACCATCTTGCCAAGTGAATATAAAAATGGATTTTTAATCGGCAAATCTTTTCATTACAAAACGGTAAAATGGGTGGGCTCAAAAGATCTAATCGGCAAATTCGTTAGAGTAAAAATCACCGATGCTCAACCATGGGGATTAAAAGGAAAATTACTAAAATAAAAAGTGCCTATATATCAACTTTCTTGATTATAGGCACTTAGCAAATACGATAACCATAAGGCCTATCTTTCCTGTATTCCCAGCAAGAATAAGAGTTAATCCATAATACCAAGGGACTCTCGCTAGTTTTACAGCAACAATTGTCGCTGGAGTCACATAAGGTATGTAAGGAATTAAGTTTAGGGTAGCTAAAAATAAATAAAAGAATAGATTTCCCCTTAATTGAGATATCTTTTCTCCCCATTTCTTAGCTAATTGACTTAATTTTAGCCGCTTTCTTATCATATCTATTCCTTTGAAAATTCCGCTAAAAAGTAAGTAGTTCAGTATCACTAATCCGTCTGAAATTATAACCATTACCAAAAATGTATACATACCTTCTTTTCCTGCTTCTATCCAAGAGATAATAGCAAAATCTGTATAAGTAAAAGCTAACAACCAATTTATAATTTCCCAAAAAGCTTTCATTTTCTCCTCCTTTTTAAATTTTTAAAGTAATTACTTTGTTAATTTACTACCTTATATTTTAATAAATATTATGTCAAGGATAACGAAAAAACTTATTGTTATTTTAGGACCTACTGCTTCAGGTAAAACTGCTTTATCTATAAAACTTGCTAAAAATTTTAATGGCGAAATTGTTTCAGCCGATTCAAGGCAGGTTTACAAAGGAATGAACATTGGAACTGGAAAAGTAACAAAAAAAGAAATGCAAGGAATCAAACATTATCTTTTGGATGTTGCTTCGCCAAAAAGACGATTTTCAGTCGCCCAATACCAAAGGTTAGCTCTTGAGGCAATAAATAAAATTTTGAAAAAAAATAAAGTCCCCTTTTTGGTCGGTGGTTCGCCTTTTTATATTTACTCGGTAGTTGAAAAATGGATTTTTCCTAAACTTAAACCAGACCAGAAATTAAGAAAGGAATTAGAAAAAAAATCAGCAAAAGAACTTTTTCAAATATTAAAAAAATTAGATTCAAAAAGAGCGAAAACAATTGAGAAAGAAAATAAAAGAAGATTAATTAGAGCGATTGAAATTGCTAAAAAATTAGGAAGGGTTCCGCTATTAAAAAAAACTCCCCAATTTAATTGTTTACTGATAGGGATTAAAAAATCTAAAGAAGAACTTAAAAAATTAATTGAAAAGCGTCTCTTGAAAAGATTAAAAAAAGGAATGATAGAAGAAGTTAGAAAATTAAGAAGAGAAGGACTTTCTTGGCAACGTCTTGAAGAATTTGGATTAGAATATCGCTGGATTGCAAAATATCTCCAAGGAAAAATAGATTATGAAGAAATGATAAAGAATCTCCAAAAGGATATTGAACATTTTGCCAAACACCAGATGACTTGGTTCAAAAAAGATAAAAGAATTAAATGGACGCCATCCACCCACCATCCTTATAGGTGGGCAAAAAAATTAATAAAAGAATTTTTAAAAAAATAAAGAGGAGGGTTTCAGAACCTCCTCTTTTCGTTAATTAGCTTTTTCCTTCTTTTTCTTTTTTCCTTTTTCTGTAAAAAAATCACAATAGCTCCTTTTTTAATCGCTGTGAAAGAAATAGGTGTTTCTCCTTCACCTTCTAGATTTACTAATACCTCATTTACCTCATTTTCCATTTTTTCCCTTCCTCCTTTCTTTCTAAATTTTGTTTTATCTTTCTCTCTCTTCTTTGCCACCTTCTTAATGATTTCTTTTTCCTGATCCGCCTTTCCTTACTTGGTGAAATTCTCTCCCGATGTCTTCTCATATCTTTTGACAAACCACTCTCCTCGCAGAGAGATTTAAAGTATTTTAACGCCTGATGCAAAGATCCATCTACTTTTATTTCAATCATACATCTCACCTCCTTTTTAAAAGATCATTATTTAAATCTTATAAATAAATCTTTTCAATAAGATATTTTGTTCCAGAAACGTTTAACTTTTGGAAAAAGAATCGGAATTTCTCTTCCAATTCCTCGCAAATTTTATCAATGTTTTTTTGAGGAATACTCCAGATATCTTTTTTGAAAGCACCTAAAGCTCTTTTTCTAAATTTGTAAATAAATTGTTCCTCGGAATCGGACGGTTTTTTCTTTTTCCAGAATTTCTCTTTTAACCAAGAATATATTTTCTCTCTCAAATCTTTTGGAAAATAATCAGAATCGTAAATTATATTTTGAAATTGAGTGGCCAAGTGAATTTCGCAACAGCCGGTTTTTGGAAACCTCTCAAAATATTTTTCAGGAAGTGTTGAAGCTCCATGCTGGACAGCCCCGGCCATACCATACTTTTTAGCTTCTCTTGATAATTCTGTCAAGGTGTCAAAATCAGCTTCAATCTGTTTAAGATGACCCGAAGGAAGAACAATCCCGCCGTGTGAGGTACCGGTTTGAACCGCAACTTTAATTATTCCTTTAACTCCTTTATATTTCGAGATTTCGCTTTGATAAGTTTTAGCAAACTCTTTGAATTCTTCTGAAGTGGTATTTTTACCCCCTATCTTACTTATTTCCCCGCCAATTGTAATTTCGATTGACTTTGGTTGTAAATTTCTTATAAAAAAAGTTAAACTTGCTGTTTTTTTAGCATTTTCTTTTAAATTATCAAAAACTGAGCCATCAATATCGATATTAAAAAAACCTGCCTTAATTGATTCTTTGATTAGATTTTTTAAATTTTTTGAGTTTGCTTTAAAATGATCTCCCTGAAAAAAAAGAGGCCCCTCAAATTTTTCTTTAAGGGCCGCCTCAGTCACATTTTTAACATATTCTTTTGGAGATTGATCGGTATAATTTATTTCCGATTGAGCAAGTTCTAAAATAAAAGCTCCCGCCTCTTCTTTTTTTGCTGCTCTAAAAAGGGCTCGAGCAACATCGAAAGTTAAAGTTCTTATATTAAAAGCAGGAACAGTAAATCCTTTGAATTCTCCTTTGGCTATTTTTTCATAAAGTTTTTGCGTTGAAGTTAAAACCATAGCTTCCAAACAAACTTCCACACCCCCCCCCGCAGCGTGCCCGCTGCGGGGGGTCGTGCATTTATTTTTGCTTTACTAATAATTTTTTAAGAAGTTGAAGAATTATTTGTGGATTTGCCTTGCCTTTGGTTTCTTTCATCACTTGACCAACCAAAAATTGCAAAGCGGCTTCTTTTCCTTTTTTATAATCCTCCACTGGTTTTTTATTTTTATCAATCACTTCTCCAACTATTTTCTCCAACTCTTCTTCATCACTTATTTGTCTTAACCCCTTATCTTTCACAATCTGGGAAGGGTCTTTGCCAGTGCCAAACATTTCTTTTAATAAAGTTTTGGCAATTTTACTTGAGATTTCGCCAAGATAAATCATACTGACAAATTCAGCAAAATTTTCAGCAGTAATTAAAAAGTTCTTGTCACTAACAGAAACTCCCTTCAAAAGTCCCTGGAGATCAGTTGTTATATAATTTGAGGCCAACTTAACTAATTTTTTAAGTTCTCTATTCTTAACTTTCTCTTTAAATCTCTTTTCTTTAACCCAATTAGTCAATTCTGAAATCACTTTTTCAAAGTATTCTCCCAAATCTTTCTGAGAAACATAAAGTTCTATTTCTTTATCAGAAAGCCCGTATTCCTTTTCAAACCTCTCTCTCCTCGATTGAGGTAATTCGGGAATTTCCATTTTAATCTCTTTTAAAAACTCTTTTTTAAGATTTAGAGGTGGCAAGTCAGGCTCTGGAAAATAGCGATAATCATAGGCCTCTTCCTTTTCCCTTTGAGCCAATGTTATTTCTTTTTTCTCGTCCCAGCCCCTGGTTTCCTGAACAATTTTTTTGCCTTTTTTTAAAATTTCACTCTGTCTTTTAATCTCATATTCAATTGCCTTCTCTACTGCCCTTAAAGAATTCAAATTTTTTATTTCCACTTTCGTCCCCAATGTTCGCGAATTTGCACGAATTTTATTCGCGGATATTCGCGAATTTTCATCCGTGGGCATTAGCGAGATATTTACTTCCGCCCTCATCTCCCCTTTCTCCATATTAGCTCCAGAAACACCTAAATATCTTAAAATCAGTTGCAACTCATGAACAAATGCGCGAGCTTCTGCAGCTGATTCAATATCCGGCTCGGTTACCAACTCCATTAAAGGAATTCCAGCTCTGTTAAAGTCCACTAAAGAATAATCTTTTCCTTCAGGATGTATTAGTTTTCCAGTATCTTCTTCCAAATGAATGCGTTGAATTCTTATCTTCTTTAATTTTTTATTTTTAATTTTATTTTTTGAGATTTGAGATTTGAGATTTGAGATTTCAAGATAGCCCCCTTTGCCCAACGGAGCATTATACTGTGATATTTGATATCCTTTTGGTAGGTCAGGATAAAAATAATTTTTCCTTTCAAAATGGGTTGCTTTTTGAATCTGACAATTCAAAGCTATCGCAGTCTTTATCGCTTTTCTTACAGCAGTTTTGTTAATAACCGGTAATGTTCCTGGATGTGCCACGCAGATTGGACAGATGTTCACATTCGGTTGAGTTTCATCAGGATCATTTTCACAAGAACAAAACATCTTGGATTTTGTCCTAAGTTCCACATGTATTTCCAGACCAATTGTTGGCTTATAGTTCATACAAAAATGAATGACTAATTAACCTAATCAATATCAATGGCCAATGTCTAATGACTAAATGACCAAAATTAAATAAAGATTAGACATTTAGGAATTGGGATTTGATTAGAAATTAGCCATTAGAAATTAGGAATTTACTTTTTCTTCCTCTTGTATTGTTTCATTATCTCAACTCCCAAGCTTGTCCCAATGATGTCAGCTCCCGCTTCAACCATCATTAACAAATCTTTGTAAGTTCTGATCTTTCCAGAGGCCTTTATTTTCAACCCCGGCGCCCCCTCTCTCATAATTTTTAAATGCTTGGCTTTTTCTTTTAATTCAATATGCTCTAAGGGGTCTTTCTCAGTAGCTGTTTTCACACAAAAAGCACCAGCTTTCTTAACTATTTCTGAGGCCTTTTTGATCTCTTCATCAGTTAAATATCCCGAACCAATAATTACTTTAGTGGGTAAAATTTTGCAGATTTCCTTCAAATCCTTTAAGATATCGTCGTATCTTCCATATTTCATATCAATAATATTCATTACAATATCCAATTCATCTGCTCCATCTTTTTTGGCTTTTTTGCACATTTCCACTCTTTTTGAATGAGAACTTAACCCCATTGGTGGATCAATTAGAACAACCGTTTTAACACCCGCGCTCTTCAACTCATTATGAACCAACCTAACCCATTCTGGATTGCAACAAACTCCCCGAAATTTATATTTTTTAGCCTCTTGACAGGTTTTTTTAATATCTTTCTCTCTCGCTTTTGGGTCTATATTTGTATGGTCAATAATTTTTGCTGGATTCATAACTTCGCTAATTTGCCAAAATTTGACTCGCGAATATTCGCAACTAACTTATTCGTGAAATTCGTGGTAAATTAGTGGATATTCGCGATTTAATGTCTTTAAAAACTTCTTTAATAGACCTTTCTCCATTTATCGTATATACATTTTCAAACCGAGAAGGTAAAATTTTGTAAATTTGCCAAACTTTTTTAAGTTTTTCTTTCACCTCAAAAAGGGTTCTATCCGTCCCCCTTTTTTGAATCCTCTTTAAACAAACTTCGGGAGAAACCACTAAAATAAAAGTTAAATCAGGCAGTAAAAACTCATCATTTATTTTAATCAACCAATTTAAATCTAATCCTTCTGCTGTTCCATAAGCAAAGCTTGAAAAGAAATAACGGTCAGAGACAACAATTTTATTTCTTTTTAAAGCTGGAATTATTACATTTTTCTGGTGCCAATCTCTATCTTTAGCAAATAACTCTTGAAGTTCTTGTGAAGAAATTTTTTCTTTTTTAGTTAAGATTTTCTCGATTTTCTTTCCTGCTTTCGAATCTTTTGTCGGTTCTTTTGTTTTTAAAACCTGATATCCTTTCTTTTTTAAAAATCCGGTTAAAAGTTCAACCTGAGTTGACTGCCCCGACCCATCCAGTCCCTCAAAAACAACAAACCTCGCACTTTTTACCCGACGCAAAATAGGCTTACCATCCAATGAAATAAACCATGTTTTTTGAAAAAGGTACGGGGTAAGTTTTCTCAGGTAAGAGTTTTTAATCATATTTTAAATTTATTTCTCTTTTTTTTGAATTTTCTGAGCAAAATAAACATTTCTTAAAAGCAAACTAACTGTTAAGGGACCCAAACCACCGGGCACCGGAGTCAAAAATGATGCCTTTTCTTTTACGCTTTCTCTGGCAACATCGCCAACTAATTTGCCCTTTTTCGTTAAAGTTATCCCGCCATCAATCAAAATAGCTCCTTTCTTTATCATTTTACCTTCTATTAAATTAGGTTGACCACAAGCAACAATAATTACATCAGCTAATTTTAACTTCTTTTCAATTTCAGAAAGAGAATAATTTTTCTTTATCAAATAGTTTATTTTTATTTTTTTTCTTTCTAAAAAATTCTTTAGCGTCTGGCCAAAAATTCCAGAGTTAACCAAAGCTAATATTCTCTTTTTCTGATAGGATTTTTTAGCCCCTCGCAAAGCAAACAAAATAGCCGATGGCAAAACTGGAAAAAAATATGGCTTCCCCTTTTTCAATGACTTGACTGAAAGAAAACCATCAACATCTTTTTTGGGATTAATCTTTCCAATAATTTTATCAGTATCAAAACCTTCTGGCAAAGGTAACTGGACGAGAATTCCATTAACCGAAGGGTCGAGATTCAGTTTTTCTATTTTTTCAATAATTTTTTTCTGAGATACGCTTCTTTTATACTTAAATAACTTCACTTTTATCCCAACAATTTTAGCCGCTTCTTTCTTTTTTCTGATAAAAAGTTTTGAGGCCTTGTTTTCTCCAACCAAGATAACCGCTAACCTGGGAACAATTTTTTCTTTTTTGATTTTCTTTTTTAAATCAAAAATTATTCTTTCGGCTTCCTTTTTACCATTGAAAGTCCTCATAAATAGGGAATTTTTTTGTTAATTTTTTAACTTCCTCAGCCACTTCTTTTTTTACTTTCTGATTGTCAATATTTTCTATCACTTCTAAAATCAATCTAACTACCTTTCTCGCTTCTTTCTCCCGAAATCCTCTGGTAGTGATGGCTGGCGAACCCAATCTGATACCCGAAGGATTGTAAGGAGGCCCTTTGTCAAAAGGGATGGCGTTTCGATTAACAAAAATGCCAACTTTATCTAATTCGTCTTGAATTATTTTTGAGCCAATTCCAAAAGGAGAAATATCTATAACCATTAAATGATTGTCAGTTCCTCCGCTGATTACCCGAATTCCTCTTTTTTTAAATTCTTCAGCCATAACTCGGCTATTGCGGATAATCTGTGCTTGATACTTCTTAAAAGCCGGTTTCATCGCTTCAAGAAAGCAAACTGCTTTACTAGCAATAACATGGTCTTGAGGTCCACCTTGAATTCCGGGGAATACTGCTCTGTCAATCTTTTCTGCTAAATTTAATTTTCCTTTTTTATCTAATCTATCCTCAATTTTTGATAAAATCAATCCACCTCGAGGACCTCGTAAAGTTTTATGAGTGGTAGTGGTAACAACATCACACCACGGAAAAGGATGAGGATGCAATCCAGCGATAACTAAACCAGCGATATGAGCAATATCAGCCATCAAATAAGCTCCGACTTCGTCGGCAATCCGGCGAAATTTTCTAAAATTAAGTTTTCTTGAATAACTGGTCGTGCTGGTGATAATTAATTTTGGCTTGAATTTCCGGACTTTTCTTCTGACCTCTTCAAAATCAATTCTTTCCGTTTTAGGGCTTACTCCATAATGCCAGAATTTATAGAATTTAGTAGAGAAATTAACTGGCGAGCCGTGAGTTAAATGACCGCCGGCTTTCAAATCAATTCCTAAAACTCTATCGCCTGGCCTCAAAAGAGCCAAATAGCAGGCAGCATTTGCTTGAGAGCCAGAATGAGGCTGAACATTGGCATGTTCAGCTCGGAAAATTTTTTTTGCTCTTTCAATCGCTATTTCTTCAATTTGGTCAATAAACTTATTTCCGCTGTAGTATCTTTTTTGAGGATAACCCTCAGAATACTTATTACTTAAAGGAGTTCCCATTGCTTTCAAAACAGCCGGACTAGCATAATTCTCTGAGGGAATCAAAACTAAACCATTTCGCTGGCGAGCGATTTCTTTTTTAATTAAAGCGTAAATTTTAGGGTCAGTTCTTGATAATTGCATTATAGTCAATTCTAACAAATTTTTAGTGCCGAGGACTTTTGAAAGCTCTTATTTTTTAACTTAAAATTACTGTCTATTTTTCTTTCGGTAGTAACCACAATCTCTGATTTCTGGACATTTCCCATAAGTTATGCATTGGGGTTCGGCCCAATCTTGGAACGCCGGAATCGCTTTCTTGATGTCTTTGGCAATTTTTTTAGCAATAAAGCGAATTTCCCATTGGGCCTTCGTGCAGGTTCGCTTGCCAATACTGTGGATGGCGTTCCAACCGTTAATGTGCACCCAATCGTAAATTTTCAAACAATGAGGTAAAACTCCAACTGCTTCTGATTTCGCAATCCCCTGTTTTGTTAATTCTTTGTAAAGATTCAACAGCGAAAAGTAAAGTTTTTTATATTCTGAAGCGAAGGCGGAGTTTTTTATAGAAGGAGGGATAATCATCCTTTCTTCAGGGTGAGAGATGGCGTCTTGGGCCGCCTCATAAATTGATTCTACACTTTGGTTCCAAGTTCTCTGCCTGGTGGCTTGATGAAAACAGACAAGAGACATTGGCACCAAAAACTCAAAATGAAGATGTTTCAGATTGGCCAGTTCCGCTTCATCTCTACCTCTCACTGCCTGCTTTAGGGTTTTCGGAGTAATTTTAAAAGGTGACATCCAACCCAAAAGCCGGGGCATTGTTGGATCTTTCTGAGATGAATTGATTAGATTTTTTAAGGTCGGGTTTTCCAAAGCGAAAAGTTGGGAAGAAGGATACCAAGAAAGAACTTCGTAGTTAAAGCCGTAATCTTCAAAAAGATAGGGAGCCACATTTGAGGCCTGATTAATCATTTCATCAACGACCTCGGTTGAAACCCTGGGAACGCCCGGACGATGAGCCATAGAAGAAATGTGACATAACTCCCGAGCATTGCCGGTGGTTGTAATGTTGGTCTTAGCGTAAAGCGGAAGGACGAACCTGGCATCTTCAGCCGGGATGCCACCTCCACAGCCCTTTTCGTATAAATCAAAAGTTCGGCTAAGCAATTTCCTTGCTTTATTGGCCAAGGCCGAGTTCTTTACCGCTTCAGGCAAATAAAACCCTCGGCTTGCTTTGGCTCGTCTAAATGATTGCTGAAGGTGCTCCAGATATTCGGCTGAACAGAGGAAAAGAGTAGTTATTCTGGGAACATTTTCTATATTGAAAGTAAAGTGAACCTGATCTCCTACAGAACCATGACCCCGGCCGAAACTATTTTTGAGCATGACTCTCTCTTTCTTAAGCCGTTCTTCTTTTGGCAATTTCAAAAGCTCATCCAATATCTGGGAAGCAGATTTCTCATCAAAACATCCCAGAGCCGCCGCCACCGCCAGAGTTTGGGCCTGAGAGGGATTGCCTATGAGTTTAACCTTAAATTCTCCCATAAATTTTCCATCACTTTTTCAATCTCTTTGTAAAAGATAGCAAAAGCCCAATACAATAAGCTCATTGCCATCCTCTTTCGAAGGATTATAAAAGGCCATCTTTTAAACCTTCTTTTATATTTAAATCCGTTCCATATTGGAATCTGTCGTCTAAAACATCTTTTTCCTGCCAATCTTTGACCCAATCTTTGATGTAGAAAATTTTATACTTTCCGTCCCGGGTTGCGGAAATTACCCGATTTAATCCGGCATTAATGATCATTTTTTTGCAAATAAAACAGGGGAAAGAGTCAATCACTTTCCCCTCTCTGTCGGTTTCCCAAATATACATATCGCCTCCCAAAACTGAACTTCCGCTTCTGGCTGCGTTAATTATACAATTCATTTCAGCATGCACAGACCGGCAAATTTCATAATGCCTGCCGTGAGGAATTTTTAATTTATCTCGCAAACATTCCCTTCTTTCTAAACAATCCTTCGTCTTTCGTGGAGCACCAATATAGCCAGTAGCAACTATAACATCATCTTTAACGATGAGCGCCCCTCCTTTATTTCTAAAACAAGTTGCCCTCTTACCAACTTCTCTGGCGAGATTTAGATAGTATTCTTCTTTTGAAGGTCTCATAAATTTGATACTCTTATATAGGAATTACTCAACCGTAATTCCCATGTTCTTGGCTGTACCCTCAATAATTTTCATCGCTTTCTCGATGTCATTAGTGTTTAAATCGGGCAATTTCTTTTTAGCGATCTCTCGCAATTGAGCTCTGTTGATTTTGCCAACTTTCTTCCGATTGGGTTCGCCAGAACCTTTCTCAATTCCGGCTGCTTTTTTTAGAAGTTCGGAAGTTAAGGGGGTTTTTAATTTAAAACTGAAGGTTCTATCTTCAAAAATGGTCACTTCAACAGGAAGGGTAAAACCTTCCTGGCCTTTGCTTGCCTCGTTAAACTTTTGGCAAAAATCTCCGATATTAATGCCATGTTGAGCCAAAGCTGGCCCGATAGGTGGAGCCGGAGTTGCTTTACCAGCTGGAATATGTAGTTTTACAATAGCTTGTATTTTTTTTGTCATAATTTAAGCACCACTTAACTGCTCATAATTTTTTAATCTGTAATGAGTCCACTTCAACCGGAGTGTCCCTGCCAAAAATATTTATCAGAACTTTAATTTTTCCCCTCTCTTCATCAATCTCTGAAACCTTTCCCTCAAAATCTTTAAAAGACCCATCGGTAATCCTGACTAAACTCCCGGGAGTGACATCAATTTTATATTGAGGAGCCTCAACTCCCATTCTTTTTTTCAGAATTTCAATCTCTTTTGGCGAAACCGGAATAGGAGTGGTTCCTGCCCCAATAAAGCCGGTTACTCGGGGGGTGTTACGAACCACATACCAAGAGTCGTCAGTAACTATCATCTCTACTAAAACATATCCGGGATAAATTCTCTCCTCAATTACTTTCCTTTTACCATCTTTAATTTTAATCTTTTTTTCTTTTGGAACTAAAACATTAAAAATTTTGTCTTCCATGCCCAAACTCTCAATGCGGTGTTTTAAATTTCGAGCCACCGCATCTTCTTCTCCCGGATAGGTATGTAAAACATACCAGTTTCTTCCTTGTTTTATTTTTTGCCTTGGCATATTTCTTCCCCCTCGCTCCCCTTCGCTTTGCTCAGGGTCGCTCGGCTCAGTCAAAATAAAATATTTCTGCGTTTTTTGTTTGTGTTTTTATTTTTAGTTTTTTATTTTAAAAAATGAATTTTCCTAAAATTTTCAAAAAAATAAAATCTAAAATTCCCAAAAAAGCTGCCACTGCCACTGAAATACCAATAACAATCAAAGTGTAACGAAAGGTCTCCTGTCTTGTGGGCCAGTCAATTTTTTTGGCTTCTTGCCAAACTTCTTTAAAGAAAGTTTTAATTTTCTCAACAATTTTTTTCATTTGTTTTAAAAAAGCCCTCTGGGGCTCTGATCTAATAATAAACCCCTACTTGAACTTTGTCAAGATCGATTTTAGAAAGGTAAAGAAGATTTAGAAATTAAAAATTTAGGATTTCGAAATTCCTTTTACAAAGCGAAAGGCTATATATCCAAGTTCTTTACTTTTTTAGCATGAACCTGAATAAACTTTTTCCTCGGCAAAACTTCTTTCCCCATCAAAATGTCAAAAATATGATCAGCGGCTTTGGCGTCTTCAATAGTTACTTGAAGTAATATTCGATTCTCTGGATTCATAGTCGTTTCCCAGAGTTCTTCGGGGTTCATCTCTCCCAACCCCTTGTAGCGCTGAATATTAATACTCTTTTCTTCTTTCTTCGTCTTTTTAATATCAGATAAAATCTCTTGTTTGTCTTGCTCAGTATAAGCATATTCTGTTCTTTTCCCTACTTGGATTTTATATAAGGGTGGTTGAGCAATATAAAGGTATCCTTTTTCAACCACTTCTCTGAAATAGCGGAAAAACAAAGTTAAAAGAAGCGTCCTTATATGGGCACCATCGGTATTCTTAAGAAGAACTCCACCAGGACTGGCAATAAAATTCTGATCTCCTAAAACAGAAAGGTCATAGACAAATTTGTCTTTAATATTTTTTAGCTTTTTAATGCTTTTTACTTTAAGTCCGACGAAATCTTGAGAAATGGGTTGGATATATTTTCCAATAACTTTTTTATAATTTACTTCTTTGAGAAGATACATTTCTAATCTTTCAGCATCTTTATGATCCTGCCAAACATTTTTAGTTTTCCATAAATAATCCACTGTAGATATTGATAAATCATAAGATTTAAAATTAGACCTGATAAGCTTCCCGTCTTTGCTGTAATGGTTTTTGGTTTGATTAACACCATAAGCTGGAAATATTCCCCATTGCCGAAAAATAGTAAGTATTCCTTCAATCAATCTCTGCGAAGACAAACGCCAGCCATAAATTGCTTTAGTTTTACTGGTTTTTTTACTTGTCCAAACTATAATAAAGCCATCGCTCTGAAGCAATCCTTTAAGGAGTGCCGTTTGAATTTCTCTTTTTGTATTGAAAAATATATCTGGAATAAACTTCTCATTTGCTCTCTTGCCCAGTACTCCAAGCTTTGCAAGAAGTAACCGAAACTCAAAAGAATGAAAGTGTAACTGAATATTATTCTCTTTCTTATAATCTAAAATAGGTTTAGCATTAAACTTTTCTTTTATAATCCGGGAAAGATTTTTAATATATTTACTTTCTTTTTCTTTGTTTAGAGAAAATGCAAACCTATTTGGATTCTTATCTTCGGGTATTGCACAGCCATCTCCTAAAAACCAGCCAATTAAATACGCTAAATCTTTATCTAGCTTAAATTCAGTTTTAATTTTGTGAGTATGATTTCCGTAATAAAATTTGGCGGATTCAGGAAATTTATTTCCTTTCCAATCTTCTAAAGGAATATAAACATTACAATTGATTCGATAAAAATCCTGATTAATTTGGTTTAAATAATTTCGGAGGAGAGCGAATCTTGGCATTACATTGTCAAATTTCTCCTCCCATTGCTGGATTACTCCTCTTCCTACTTTAACTAAATTCTCCATTTTTAATCTTGAAATTTGGTTTTTTACTCTTTCTTGTTTTAACTTCTGAAAATAATATTTTGGAATCTCTATCCAAGCAGAAGAAGGAATTTTTTTTAGTACTTCCTTTTTCACCTTTACAGAAACATTTTTTGGTTTTTCCTTTAAAAGAACACTTTTTAAATCAATAATAAAATCTTTATCTTGACGCGGAAATAATCTTGGAAATATTAAGAGATCTCCCCTCTTAATATCTTTTGTTTTCTTAGTTCTAATCTTTTTGTTTTCATAAACATAAACGCTATGACAATCAGTTACTTTAACAGGGTAACCACAATAAGTTTTAATTTCATATAAATCTGTCCTTAAGGGATGACGGATCGTCTGTAAAATTTCTTTAAGTTCTAGTTTTTTTGTCTTCAGATTGCAAGTTAAAACCTTGTATTTTGTGGTATCGTCGCAATTTTCAATAAACTCGCCGGCTTGGGTGCAAAAGAAACTCTTCTTTTCTTTGTCATAAAGGAAAATTGAAGTATCTCCGGTTATTGAGTCCGCGTCAGTCATTATTATAATTCGGTGATACCGCAGTTTGTTTATGTCAAAATCTTGAGCGATGGCCGTACCCAAAGCAATGATTAAAGATTTTAATTCTTGGGAAGCTAAAATTTTATCTAACCTCGCTCTTTCAACATTCAAAATCTTTCCTTTTAAAGGCAGAATTGCTTGAAACGTTCTGTCTCTGGCTTGTTTTCCACTGCCACCAGCCGAATCACCTTCAACAATATAAAGCTCAGAGTCCTCAGGATTTTTAGAAGAGCAATCAGCTAATTTTCCGGGCAAAGTTAAACCTTCCAAAACTCCTTTTCTTAAAACTGTAGTTCTGGCTGCCTTGGCCGCTCTCCGAGCTCTGGCTGCTAAAAGACAATTCTCAATAATCGCTTTGGCATCTTGGGGATTTTTTTCCAGAAAATCAGCTAAACCTTCTGAGAAAACGCTATCAACAACGGTCTTGGCTTCAGGGTTACCAAGTTTTGCCTTGGTCTGACCTTCAAATTGAGGTTCTTTTAATTTTACCGAAATTGCTGCCACCAATCCCTCTCTAACATCTCCCCCACTAAAATTTTCCTCTTTTTCGGAAAGGTAGCCATTTTTTCTGGCATAATCATTCAGGACTCGAGTCAAAGCAGTCCGGAAACCAGTCAAATGAGTCCCACCCTCGCCTGTAAAAATATTATTGACAAACCCTTCTTCAAGAGCCTCCATCTCTTTAGCATATTGAAAAGCGACCTCAACTAAAATTCCTTCTTTCTCTCCTCGAGTATAACAAATGTTCTCGTGACGAACTTCCCCGTCCCCAATTAAATATTTAATGTAAGAGCGAAGTCCTCCTTCAAAATAAAAGTTATATAAAGTTGGTGGAGATTCTCGCTCGTCCCGAACACTTATTTTAACTCCCGGAGTTAGATAGGCCTGTTGACGGAGATGATTTAAAATCCTTTCCGAGTTAAAGTAAATACTCCTGAAAATCTCTGGATCAGGTTCAAAAATGACGGTGGTACCTGACTTTTTACACTTCCCAATTTTCTTTACTTTTGTGATTGCCTTGCCTCGAGAGTATTCTTGAGCATATCTCTCTCCCTGCCGACAAACCTCCACTCTCATATACTTTGATAAGGCACAAACAACTGAAACCCCCACGCCGTGCAAACCACCAGCTACCTGATAGGCTTTTCCTCCAAATTTCGCTCCAGCATGCAAAGTGGTCATTACTGTTTCTAAAGCAGATTTACCAGTTTGAGGATGCTTCTCAACCGGAATCCCTCTGCCATTGTCTTCACATCTAACTCTATTATCTGGAAGAAGAGTAATCTTTATTTCGTTGGCGTAACCAGCCACGCATTCGTCAATTCCGTTATCCAATACTTCCCAGATTAAGTGGTGTAAACCTTCGGGACCTGTTGAACCGATATACATTCCCGGCCTTTTTCTCACCGGCTCCAAACCCTTTAAGACATATATATCCTCGGCTGTGTATGACTCCTTTTTAGTTTTCTTTTTTGCTTTTTTAGAAGGCATGGTTTTAATTTTCAATTTACAATTTTCAATTTACAATCAATTCCCAATTTTCAATGATTTAATTTCCAAACAAGAATAAACAAAGATTGAAAATTTGGTCATTGAAAATTCATTGAAAATTGGTACTTGAAAATTGAAAATTTACTTACGTACTTCCCAGGCCGGTCTTTCTTCCAGAGCTTTAATTATTTTTTGATGAATTTTATCAATTTCTCGGGAAGATAAAGTTCTATCTTCGGCTTGATAGATTATATGAAAAGCAAAATTCTCTTTACCTTCAGGAATTCCTTCGCCTGAGTAAACATCAAAAAGATCAACATCCCGCACCAATTTTCCTCCAGCTGCATTTATAATATTTAAAACTTCCACTGTTTTCGTCCCAAGGGGAACCAAAACCGCCAAATCTCTAACGGCAGCTGGGTGAACTGAAATTGGCTGATATTCATGTTCCTCACAAGCAAATTTTTTCAATTTTTCGAAATTAAGATCGAACACAAATACTTTCTCGGCAATCTTTAATTGTTCTAAAATGTTTGGATGAATTTCCCCCAAAAATCCAATTTCTTTACCATCGATTTTAATTTCGGCACTTTTTTTGGGATGCCATATTCCAAAGTGGGATTCTTCTGGAGTTTGTTGATAATCGTCAAACCAAACATTACTAATTCCTAATTTATTAAGCAACAATTCCACTACTCCCTTTAACTCATAAAACCCCTCATTACCTATCCCTTTCCTTGTTAGTACTCCTCCTAACATCTTTTTTTCTAAGATTTGAGATTTGCGATTTGAGGCTTGAGACTTCTTAAATGTTTTTCCAATTTCAAAAATTTTAATTTCATCAAAAAATTTTAAGTTTTCTTTAACATTTTTTAGCAAATTTGGAATCAAACTCGGCCTCAAATATCTGTTAAAAGAACTAATTGGATTTTCTAATTCCACTACCGCTGATTTACGCTGCCAAAACTGATAAATGCTAATATCTTTTTCACCAATAAAAGAATAATTGTAAATTTCAGAAAATCCTGTCTCTTTTAAAATATCTTTTACATTTTTCTGCCAAAAAAGCTCTTCATTTTTCTCGGGAGGAATTAAAGCGGCTTGAGGAAAAACTAAAGGGATATTTTCGTAACCATAAATTCTCCCGATTTCCTCAATTAAATCTTCCTGAATAGAAACATCTAATCTTCTGGTTGGTACTTCTACTGTTAAAATTTTCAATTTACAATTTTCAATTTTCAAACCTAATGATTTCAAAATTCTAATTACTTTTGACTCAGAAATATTAACTCCTAATAATCTTTCAACATACTTTAAATCTAGTTTAACTTTCTTAGGACGGGTTTTCTTTGGATAAAAATCAACCATTCCTCCAACAATCTTGCCATCGGCTATTTTTTGAACCAAAGAACATACTCTCTTTTGAGCAAAATCAATCAAGTTGAGATCAATCCCGTTCTCAAAACGCCAGGAAGCATCGGTTTTCAGTTTTAATTTTCGAGAGGCCTTCCGAATTACTCTTGGATTAAAACTAGCCGCTTCAATAATTATATTTTTTGTCTTATTGTCAATGCCAGTACTCTCGCCTCCTTTTATTCCCGCGATAGCAATTGGCTTTTCCGCATCAGCAATCAGCAAAATATCTTTATCTAAAGTATAAGTTTTATCATCTAAGGCAGTAATTTTCTCTCCCTTTTTCGCCCTTCTGACAATTATCTTCTTTTTTTGGATTTGGGATTTGGGATTTAAGCTTTTGATTTTATCTAAATCAAAAGCGTGTATCGGCTGTCCGGTTTCTAACATCACATAATTTGTTATGTCAACAATATTGTTGATTGGCTCCAATCCACAAACTTTCAATCTCTCTTGAATCCACTTCGGCGAAGGTTTCACTTTCACCCCCAAAATTACTTTTGCTGTATAACGCGGGCAATCCTCTTTATTTTCAACTTCAACCCCAATAAAATCTTTAGCTTTTAAATTTTTATTTTCCTTTATTTCAGAATCTGGAATTTGAAATTTAGAATTTGTAAGAACAGCGCACTCCCGAGCTATTCCAAGATGAGAAAAACAATCAGGAGCCCGATTGGGTAAAACATCAATGTCTAAAATCCAATCCTTTCCTACACGTTTTACTTCCTCTACTTCAAAACTATGTAAAGTCAAAATCTCTGCCAATTTCTCAGGAGTTGGCATCTTTCCATTTATATAATCTTTTAACCAGTTATAAGAGAATATCATGGCGAATAGCTTCTAAGGACAAGGCAGGTTCGCTCTCCATCGGCCTCTCAGAAGCAGCTGAATACGGTCTCCGGCCGAAGGAAGGAGTCAGCCGCCAAGCGCAGAGCTGACTGCCGAGTCCTTACTTTATCAGAATTGTTTTAAAAATCTTAAATCGCCGCTGTAAAATAAACGGATGTCGTTAATTTTATATCGGAGCATAGCCAGTCTGTCCAGACCCACTCCGAAAGCAAATCCTTGCCAGTTTTTTGGGTTAATGCCAGCCGCTTTAAAAACATTTGGGTGAACCATCCCCGCTCCCAAAAGTTCAGTCCAGTTTCCTTTTTTTTCTCCACGAATATCAATTTCAAAACTTGGCTCAGTAAAAGGGAAATAACTTGGTCGCAATCTAATTTCAATTTTGGTTTTAAAAAATCTTTTTAAAAATTCTTCAATTATTGCTTTAAAGTTTGCTACCGAAACATTTTCGTCAACCATTAAACATTCGAGCTGATAGAACTGAATCTCATGGGAAGCATCGGTTGCCTCGTGCCGGAAACATTTTCCTGGGACCACAATCCTCAAAGGAGGACTGTGCTTTTCCATATAACGAATCTGTACCGGACTGGTATGCGTCCGCAAAAGAAGTTTTTGAAATTTCGAATTTTGAATTTTAAATTTGTTTGGGATTTGGGATTTGTGATTTGGGATTTTTTGGTTGCGAAGCAACCAAAAGGTGTCCCAAAAATCTCTGGCTGGATGATCTTTGGGAATATTTAAAGCGTCGAAATTGTACCATTCTGTTTCAACCTCCGGTCCCAGAACCACTGAAAATCCCAACGATTGAAAAATCTCCAAAACTTCTCTCTGAACTAAAGTCAAAGGATGCAAATGGCCAACTCCTAACTTCTTTCCAGGGCGTGTCACATCGATTTTCTCTTTCTCAATTTTTTGCTTTCTAAGTTTTCCTTGGAGTTCTTTTAATTTCTCTTTTATCATTTCTTCAACCTCCCTTTTTACCAGATTGGCTTCCTTGCCGAGTTTCTTTTTCTCTTTCTCTGAAAGCCCTTTTAACGAACTAAAAATTCGGCTAATCTCCCCTTTCTTACCCAAATATTTCTTAAAAATCTTGTCCAATTCTTTCAAATTCTTGGCTTTTCTTATCTCTTTTTGAGCTCTGGTTTTTAGTTCATTTAAGTCCATATTATTCTTTCATTTTACCCTAATTTTCAACAAGAAACAAGCTATAGTTATCCACAAAAAAACTCTGGAATATCTATTTCCAGAGGAACAAATAAGGACAATTTTCATTGTTATAAACCCTTTAAAAATGTTTAATTGGATGGTAGATGGCAAAGTTCAAACAAACTTTGACTAAAATCTAATACGTAAAATAATGGCGATCGTCTCTGTCTTACATATTCACTGAAACAAAAAGCCAAGCGTTTGAGCTTGCTTTTTTTGTACTGCGCGGGCGATCGGATTTGAACCGACGGTCTCCACTGTGACAGAGTGGCGCTTTAAACCACTAAGCTACGCCCGCATTTTCATGTCGGGGGTGGGAATCGAACCCACATTAACCGCTTATGAGACGGCTTTAGAAACCACTCTACTCCCCGACATCATCAACGCATCATTTAATCCCCTTCGCTAACCCTTCAATCCAGCCATGAATCCTTCTTCTTAGTTGAGTGCCCTGCCGAACTGTGATTCTCAAAGTACCATAATAGTTATTATAATTTGAGTAAATCTTTTTGGTTTTGCTTTTTATTAAAACCGTTTTATTAAATTGTCCAACTGGAATCTTGGTAAGATCTGACCAATAATTCTCTACTTCTTTAGTTCTATCTTTATGAGTTTCATTTATTTTAACCTGTAGAGAAATATCATCATCTGAAACCTTACAAATTTCTTTAAACCATCGTAACATTAACAGAATCATTTTCGGGTCTGAATTTGTAAAACCGACCTGCTCTCCACCAGAATATGTATATCCTTCGCTCCAATACATGGCTACTCCGGCGATGAAAAGATCTCTTTTGCTTAACTTACCAATTTCCTTTATCCCCTGTTTTCGCAAAAGCGCTACTTCTTTTATTCTTTCTTTTCTTATTCTTTCTAAAAATTTCATTCTTCCTTTATAACTTCCGGATTCTTGTCTTTTGGCTAACCTCTCAATTTGTTCTGGACCAAGTTGAATATTGCGGCACCACGAACTTACAGTACTTTTGGCTATATTTAACTTCGCAGAAATTTCATTTATGCTTCTCCCTTTCTTGCGTAGTTTAAGCGCTTTATTTTTTTCTATAAATCTAACCATGAACCCACCGTAATATATATTATTTAATTATACCGTGGGTCCAAAAATATCGCAATGTAGATAAACTTGTTGCGGGGCTGGGAATTGCACCCAGGTCTCGAGGTTCTTTAATGTTAGCCATTTGTTTCCAAATGGAACGGACTATACCATTCCCCTTCTTTTAATCAAAAGAAGGGGACTCCCATTATAGTCTCTGAACCTTCCAAGCACATATAGCGTTATATGCTCGGCTTGGCTGCTGATTACCCCACCCACTATGCTAATTGTAGATATTATTCCTTGCTTAGAGGACGGGTTTCTCAGCAATTTAGGGAATTTTTCACGAAATGTTGCCATTTCGAGCCACAAAGTCTTATGGGCCTCGCAAGATACTACTTCTCCACCCCGCGATTTCATTTTATATTAAATTTAAAAGAAATTCAACCCTAAAATATCTCCAAATCTTTAAAAACTTTTTCAAAGGTATCGATAACTTCTTCTGCTTTTTCTTTTGACAACAGATAATCAGGGTCACGAGCGATATCCTGACAAACCTGAACAGCTTCTTTGACCGATGAAAGATTTGAAATATCATCTTCAGTTAACTTCTCCAATCTCTCGGTTAAACTTTCTCCAGCAAAACCAGCTCTTTTTAAAATATTGTCAAACATCTCTAATCCTTCAAGTAAGCTAAGTTTTTGTTGGGCTGGAGTACCTTTTTTAAATCGTTTTTTAATCTTTTCCCATTTTCTGGCTATTCTCCTTTGGCTAAAGTCTCGGAAAGATGAAAAATCCCCAAAATCTTCTCCCATTACCTCGTTAAGGTAACTGGATCTGGCAAGAAGATACAAAATAGCCAGAAAAAACAAAACAGAAATAGTAATGCAAATTATTTTTAAAACAAAAAGTTGCTCCTGAAGTTGAGGAGAAACGAGAAACTGAAAAATCTCTTTGGCTTTCTGAATGGGTTGGCCAAGATTAGTTGTTTTTGGGACAATTTCTGACCACATTTTCTTATTCGCTTAAACTAATTTTTCAGTAATTTTGCCAATTTGAAAAATTTCTGACTCCCGAAAAGGTCTACCAATTATCTGAAGTCCCACTGGCAACCAACCAACACTCGCAGAATTTTTCCCAGCCTTATCTTTTTCCACCTCAACCTTACCTACTGGCAAAGAAAGAGCTGGTAAACCTGCCAAATTGACAGAAACAGTAAAAATATCCACAAGATACATCTTCAAAGGGTCATTTATTTTCTCCCCTATTTTGAAAGCCGGCGTTGGCGAAACCGGAGTGAAAATGAAATCAACTTTTTGAAAGGCCCTTTCAAAATCTTTCCTAATTAAGGTTCTGACTTTTTGGGCTCTGAGATAATAGGCCTCGTAATAACCAGCTGATAAAGCATAAGTGCCAAGCATTATTCTTCTCTTAACTTCATCTCCAAATCCCTCCTCTCTGGTTTTTAAATAAACATCCAAAAGATTTGACGTTTGACATTTGATGTTTGACCTGCCATATTTTATGCCCTCATACCTAGCCAAATTGGCACTGGCTTCGGAAGTGGCGATAATATAATAGCAGGGAATAGCGTATTTGGTTTGGGGCAGAGAAATTTCCTCAATTTTAGCTCCTTCTTTCTCCACTTTTTCAATTGTTTCTTCCACCACCTTTCTCACTCCCGAATCAAGACCTTCTCCAAAATACTCTTTAGGAATGCCAATCCGTAAACCCTTAACTTGGGATTTGGGATTTGGAATTTGGGATTTAAATTCGACGCTAGTCGAATCCTTGGGGTCTTTCCCTTCAATCACATCAAAAACAATCTCAGCATCCTCAACCGTCTTAGCTATTGGTCCTATCTGATCCAAAGAGGAAGCAAAAGCAATTAAACCGTAGCGAGAAACGGCTCCATAAGTTGGTTTCAGTCCTACCACTCCACAAAAAGAAGCCGGCTGGCGAATAGAACCTCCAGTATCGGAACCCAAACTGAAACAACATTCATCACTAGCTACCGCCGCTGCTGAACCTCCGGAAGAACCACCGGGGACCCGCTTGAAATCATAAGGATTGCGAGTCAGTTTAAAAGCGGAATTTTCAGTTGATCCCCCCATAGCAAATTCATCCATATTTGTCTTTCCTAAAATCACTGCTCCCTGACCCTTGAGCTTTTCAATAACGGTAGCATCGTAAGGAGCAAGATAATTTTCCAGGATTTTTGAAGCGGCTGTGCATTTTTTATCTTTGACCAAAATATTATCTTTAACACCAGCGGGTATGCCAGCCAAAACTGGAATTTTATCTCCCCGGAAAATTGAATCATCTACTTTTTTGGCTTGGATTAAAGCATCTTCTTGAAAAACCTCCAAGAAAGCTCCTAATTTTTTATCCAACGATTCTATCTTGTTCAAATAACCTTTAACTATTTCCGTTGCCGAAAATTCTTTCTCTACTAATCCCCGATGAATATCAGAAATTGTAAAACCTTTAGTTTCCATATTAACCAAACACTCCTTTAACCTTAAAATGCCCTTTTTCTTTAGCTGGGGCCTGGGCTGTTATCTTCCCTACAGTTTGAGGACTTTCTTTTTTAACAATATCTTCTCTCATTATATTCTCCAAAGGAGCGATTCCTGCCCCAAAGGTTGGAGATACTTGAGAGATATCGGGTTCTTTTAGTAATTCAAAATAATCTAAAATTAGCCCGAGTTCAGCTTGCATCTTCTCAATTTCTTTTTCGGAAAGCCCCAACCGAGCCAATTTAGCTACATGTTCAACCTCCTTTTTTGAAATCATAATTCAATTAAAAATTAGAATTTTTTTAATGTGGTGGTTCTTCCACTTCTGTTTCAGTTAATGTTTCTTTTAGAGCATCAAGGTTTTCCAGGACCATCCCTTCGCCCCGAACCACCGCGGTCAAAGGATCTTCGATAATTCTAACTGGCATCTTTGTTGAGTTAGCAATCAGTTTATCAAGACCTCGCAACAAAGATCCCCCTCCAACCAAATGAATACCTTCGTTCATTACATCGGATAATATCTCGGGAGGAGTTTGTTCAATGGTCATTTTGATGGCTTCAACAATTTGGTTGATTGACTTTTCCAGGGCTTTTCTGATATCTTCTGAGCTGACAATAATTTCTTCAGGTAAACCAGTAACCAAATTCCTTCCCCGCAAGGGTGCCTCTTTTTTTTCTCTGAAAGGAATGACTCCTCCAATACTGATTTTAATTTCCTCAGCACTTCTCTGGCCAACCAAAATCTTGTATCTCTGAGCAACATAGTCAACAATATCTTCATCCAACTTATCACCAGCAATTTTTAAACTTTTGGAGGTGACTATCCCGCCCAAAGAAATTACTGCTACCTCAGTTGTTCCTCCGCCAATATCAACTAAAAAATTTCCTTTTGGTTCTTGAATGGGCAAACGAGCCCCAATAGCAGCAGCAATTGGCTCTTCTATCAAAAACACTTCCCTTGCTCCAGCCGATTTTGCTGCATCTTCCACCGCTTTCTTTTCAACCTCGGTTACTCCACAAGGAATGCCAACAATCACTCTGGGCCAAGTAAGTGGGAAAATTTTTCTGCGATGCGCTTTATCAATAAAATATTTTAGCATTTGTTCGGTCACCTCAAAATCAGAAACTACTCCTCTTTGCAAGGGCCGAATGGATTGGATATGGGCTGGGGTTCGACCAACCATCTTTTTTGCTTCCTTTCCAATGGCTAAAATCTGACCAGTCTTTTTATTTAGGGCAACCACCGAAGGTTCGTTAATGATAATTCCCCTGCCCCGAACATAAACCAACGAATAAGCCGTTCCTAAATCAATAGCAATATCCTCGTTGAAATAGTGAAAAACTTTATTTAACATAAATTTAAATTTTCTAATTTCTAATTCTAATAAAATATCTAATGTCTAATTATTTTTTGTCATTTGGCATTTAGGAATTTGACATTTTATTTGACATTAGACATTAGGATTTAGTCGTTAAAAATCTCACTAATTCTTGAATTCTCACTAATTTTGCTTTCTTTTGGTCTCTCTTTTTTATTTCAACAGAATTTCTTTTCAGTGTTCTTTCGCTTGCCACAATTCTGATTGGTATCCCGATCAAATCAACATCAGCCAATTTCTCTCCGGGAGATTTATCTGTTCTATCATCATACAATACCTCAATTTTTGCTTTTTGTAAATCTTGATAAATTTTTTCTGAGATTTTTCTAATTTTTGATTTTGTAATTTCTATAGGAATTAAATGAACTTGGAAAGGAGCTATTTCTTCAGGCCAAATAATACCTTTTGAATCATGATGAACTTCAGCAACTGTCCCCATTAATCTTCCCAAACCGATTCCATAACAACCCATAATAACAGGCTTCTTTTTCCCTTCTTTATCAATAAAATAAACTCCTAAAGCCCTTGAATACTTACTACCCAACGAAAATATATGACCAACCTCAATAGTATTTATTTTCTGCAAAAAACCTTTTTTGCATTTTGGACATTTTTCTCCAACTCCGCCTCGAGTTAACTCTAAATTAATTGCCCAGCCACACCTAGAACAGAAAAGAACTTTATCCTCCCCGCTTTCAGCTTTAACTTGAAATTCATAGGTTTTTTCCTTTTTGTTGCTAATTGTTCCTCCTGAGGCTTCGCTTTTTATGGAGTTTAAACCACAACTTTTAAAAATCCTTTTATAACTTTGACTAACTTTATTAAAATATCTTTCAAAATCTTTTTGGGTCTGGTGAAAACTGTAAAGATCTTTCATAACAAACTCTCGAGTTCGCAAAAGCCCTCCGGTTGAGCGGACTTCATTTCTAAATTTTGTTTGAATTTGATAAAGAGCCTGGGGTAAATCTTTGTAGGACTGAATTCTTTCTTTAGCTAATATAGTAATTACCTCTTCATGGGTTGAACCCAAAGCAAAATATTTTTTATGTAAATCACAAACTTTAAAAAGTGGCGGGTTCATTTTGTTCCACCGGCCAGTCCTTTGCCATAATTCTTTTGGCTGAAGGGCAGCCAAAAATACTTCTTGAGCACCGATTGAATCCATCTCTTCTCGAATTATCTTTTCAATTTTTTGGTGAACTCTGTACCCTAAAGGCAAAAAGTTATAAATACCACTAGCCAATTGATTGATAAAATCTCCTTTGATTAAAAACTTATAACCTTCCGGGGTAATATCTTTGGCAATTTTCTTTTTAGTTTTGCTAAAGAGTTTTGATTGTAACATTTTTTTAAAATAATCTTAAGATATCTTTAATGGTAACAAAAATCATCAAACCAACCAAAATGGTAAAAAACAGGCCGGTGATATTTCTCTCAAGATTTGGATTTATCGGCGTTCCTTTAATTTTCTCAATTCCTAAAAACAAAAGTTTTCCTCCGTCTAAAGCTGGAATAGGCAAAAGATTGAATAGAGCCAACCAAATTGAAATCATGGCCACCAGAAACAAAAAATTGCTAAAACTAACTTCCAGAGCCTGACCCATTATTTCCCCGATGCCAATTGGACCGATAAACCTCACCCCTTCAACTTTCTCTCCCTTGATTGCTTTACCGAAAGCATTCCCCAAAACGAGAGGAATAACCATGGTCTGACGAGCAGTCACCAAAACTCCCTGCCAAGGAGCGAAATACCAAGGATATTTTAATTTAACCACTCTGGCCAACCCTATACCTATTGCTCCCTCCCCTTTAGGGGGAGATAGCCGAGGAATTAAATTAACATCAAAAACTTCTTTCCCCCTCTGGATTGTTAGAGTTATTTCCTCGCCCTTATATTTTTCTATTAATTCCTGAATGTCTTTTACTTTATTAATTGGAAATTGGAAATTGAAAATTGAAAATTCTTTTATAATGTCTCCTCCTTTAAGCCCGGCTATTTCAGCTGGCGAATTAGAACTGACATTGATAATTTGAACTTGAGGACCCTCAATAATTTCAGCACCAGCTTTTAAATCTTGGGGCTGAAAATCTTCAGGAATTGAAGTTGGCATCCCCCAAAGACCAGCTATCAAAGTGAAAATCAAAAAACTGATTAGCCAAAAAGAAGCCACTCCTCCAATTAAAATCAAAGCTCTTTGCCAGATTGGTTTACCAGAGAAAGTTCTGGAATCTTCAATTCCAATTTTTCCCTCTTCTCCCTTGATTCTGACAAAAGCCCCAAATGGTAAAAGGTTCAAAGAATATAAAGTTTTGCCTATCTTTTTGCCAAAAATTCTTGGTGGATACCCCACCCCAAATTCTTCAACTTCAACCCCAAACTTTTTGGCAAAGAGAAAATGCCCCAACTCGTGTAAAACCAAAAGGCAAATTAAAGCGGAAAAGACAATTAAAATGGTTAAAATCATACTAATTAATTATCAATTGTCAATTGTCAATTATCAATCAATTATCAATTTTCAAATTTTCAATTAAACTCGAGTCAGTTGTGTTTGATAATTGATTAATTGAAAATTCATTGAGAATTGGTCATTGAAAATTGAAAATTCACCCAGTTATTTCTTTTTCTTTTTTTTCAGTCAACTCTTCTACTTTATCTCTGAATTCGCTAACTACTTCTTCCAGTTTATCTTTTCCCTTATATTTATCATCCTCTCTAATCTCACCCTGGCGAAAACCCTCTTGAATCTCTCTCCAGGCTCTATCTCTTAAATGGCGAATATTCTGGAAAGTTTCTTCCTTTTTTTGATTCAGAAGACGAATCAAGTTTTTTTTGGTCTCTTCAGTTAAGGGAGGAGCAACTAAACGGATGGTGTCTTTATCAACAAGTGGAGCCAAACCAAGCCCAGCCCTCTCAATTGCTCTGACTATCGGTTCAAGATATAATTTATCCCAAGGCTGAACAGTTAGCTCTCTGGCTGAAGAAGAGAAAATTGCCCCCAAACGCTTCAAGGGTATCTGATTACCTTCTATTTCCACCGTAATGTCTTCAATTAAAGCAGAGGAAATTCGGGAGGTTTGAATTTTCATCAACTCTTGCTTTAAGTTGTCAATAAGATTTTCAAGTTCTGGTTTAATTTGTTCAATAATCTTTTGATAACTCATAAATAAATTAATAAGTTTTCTAAAGCCAATCTGGCATTGATATTGGTTTGATTAACTAAAAATTTTAAATTGTCAACCATTTTAATCATCTTCTTTAATTGTTGTAGAGAATAATTTTGAAGATTCTTAGAGAAGCCAAACACAGCTTCTGCTTTTCTCTCTTTAATTCCTAATTTTCTCAACAAACCCGCTCTCAAATATCTCAGTAAAATCTCCAAAAAATAACCCAAATTTCCAGCAAATTCCTCTTGGGAAAAAAACTTTTTCATTTGGGAAAATCTCAGATATAATTTTGAGTCCAAAATCTTCTGCCAGAGTTGCCAAGATTGAAACTCCTTCTCTAATTCTTGAGGATTTTCAAAAAAATTCATAGCTTTACCAGGCAAACCGCCTGAAAGAAAAAGTAATTTTTCCAAAAAATCAGGGGCTACCCTTTCTTTAAAATATTCTTCCATCTCTGAAAAACTCAAAGGATAAAACTTCAACAGCTGAGTTCTTGAGATAATTGTTTGGGTTAACATTTCGGGATTGGCTGAGATAAGAATCAACAAAGTCCTACCTTTTGGTTCTTCCAGGGTTTTCAAAAGACAATTTTGTGCCTCAAGATTCATTGTTTCAGCATCATCAATAATCACTGACTTAATAAAAGAGAGTTGAGGCCCGAGATTCAAAACATTTTGTAATTCTCTTATTTGAGAGATCTGAATCTGCTTTTTCTTTGGCCGCAAAATGGTTAAATCAGGATATCTTTGTTTGCTAATGTTCAAACAAGAGAAACATTTTTGGCAGGGTCCTTGCTCTGGGCAATTCAAAAGTTTAATAAATTCAAGTGCTACTTTCCGTTTGCCAAGATGTTCTTGCCCGGAAAAAAGCATAGCCTGAGGAATTCTTTCTGTTCTGGCAATTCTTTTTAAAAATTGCCATTGAGTTTGGTGGCCAATAATCATAAGGTGATTTTGTTAATTTCACTTCTTGGTCATTAAACTTTTTTTGTAGGTCTCCAGGTTTTCCAAAACTATCCCCGTTCCTTTAACCACTGCCAAAAGCGGCTCTTCTCCAACAAAACAAGGAACCCCAGTAGCCCTGGCGATTAATTGATCAATGTTTTTCAGTAAAGCTCCCCCACCGGTCAAAACCATTCCCTTGTTCATGATGTCAGCAGAAAGCTCTGGTGGGGTATCTCTTAAAACAAGTTTCACTGCTCCAACAATTTCATTTAAGACATCTTTAATTGCTCTGGCCAATTCATTGGAAGAAACTTTAATATTGCGAGGAAGACCAGAAATCAAATCTCTACCCCTCACTTCGAAAAACTCTTCTTTTTTTTGCGGCAATGCTCTTCCAATCTTTATTTTTATTTCCTCTGCCGATTGACTACCAATAGCTAAATTGTACTCTCTCTTGATATAATCAGCAATAGCCTCATCCATTTTATCCCCGCCAACTCTTACTGAATGAGAAGTAACTATGCCACCAAGAGAAATAACAGCAATCTCAGAAGTTCCTCCACCAATATCAATAATCATATTGCCCTGGGAAGAATTAATGGGAATACCAGCCCCAATAGCAGCCAAAATTGGCTCTTTGGCAACAAAGGCCGCTTTGGCTCCTGAAGAAATAGCTGCCTCAATAACCGCCCTTCTTTCTGTGGAAGTTGAGCCAACCGGCACCGAAATTACCAAGTCGGGTCGAAAAAGAGAAAAAGCCCCCTGGGATTTTCTAATAAAATATTTGAGCATGGCTTGGGTGGCACGATAATCAGCAATCACTCCATCTTTCAAAGGCCGGTAAACCCTGATGGTTTCTGGGGTCCGACCAATCATTAACTTGGCCTCCTGCCCGACCGCCAAAATTTTGTTTTCGGGTTGAGAAACAGCCACGACTGATGGCTCATTTAAAACCACTCCTTTTTTGGGCACAAAAACTAAACAATTACAAGTTCCCAAATCTATAGCGATTTTGCTTACAAACATGTTTAGAAAAATTATCAATTATCAACTACCAATTTTCAATGAATTTTCAATAACCAAATTTTCAATTTTCAAACCTTATTTATCCTTGTTTGGAAATTAAATCATTGAAAATTGGGAATTGATTGTAAATTGAAAATTGTAAATTGAAAATTAAACCTCCAGTAAAAATTCTAACTCTCTACTCTTTTAATACTCGCTCCAAGCTTCTGTAATCTCTCTTCAATTCTTTCATATCCTCTATCAATTTGTTCAATATTTTCAATGGTAGTTTTCCCCTGAGCCATTAATCCCGCCACCACCAAACTCGCTCCTGCCCTAATATCCCAAGATTCAATAGTTACCCCAAAGAGGGGTGTTGGGCCAAAAACAATAGCTCGGTGAGGATCAACTATCTCAATATCAGCCCCCATCTTTCGTAACTGTTGAATATAATTAAAACGATATTCGTACAAAGGGTCGTGAATTAAACTTTTGCCTACTGCTTGAGTTAAAAGAGGCACCACCAAGGGAAGCAAATCAGTTGGAAAACCAGGAAAAGGAAGAGCCTGAACTTTAACCGGTTTCAGATTGACAACACCAAAGATTTCAACGGAATCATTATTTTTTTTAAATTCCACTCCCATCTCTTGAAGTTTGGCAAAAAAGGAATCTAAATGGTTAGGAACAAGGTTTTTTACTTTAACTTTTTTACCTGCGCCCGCCCCGATCACCAAAAAACTTCCTGCTTCAATCAAGTCGGGCATAATTTTATAGTTCACCCCTTCCAATCTTTTCACTCCTTGAATCTTTAGAGTATGAGTCCCTATCCCCTCAATTCTAGCCCCCATCTTCAACAACATTTTACAAAGGTCCTGAACTTGTGGCTCTTGGGCTGCTCCTTTGATGGTGGTGTTTCCTTCAGTTAATACCGAACTCATTACCAAATTTTCAGTGGCTGTCACACTAAATTCTGGCAAAAAAACTTCTCTGGCTCGGAGCCCCTGAGATTTAAGATAATAAAAATCGCCTTTTTCTTCAATGTCAACTCCTAATTTCCCTAAAGCCTGTAAATGGATAGTGATAGGACGGAGTCCAATTCTGTCTCCACCGGGCCTGGCAATTTTAAACTCTTTGAATCGAGGCAACAATCCCCCCATTAAAAGCACCGACACTCTTGATTTTGAAACTTTTTCAAAATCCATCTTCGCTGGATCAACTCTCTCCCCACACCTAATTTTAACTTTTCTTTCCCCCAACCAGTCAACTTCGACTCCCATATTTTTTAAAATTTCAATAAGATTTAAAATGTCTGAAACCAAAGGAAGATTATCAATAATGCATGCTTGGTCAGTCAGCAAGGTAGCTGCCAAAATGGCTCCAGCTGCATTCTTTGACCCTCTCACCTCAACTTCTCCCTCAAGCTTTTTTCCGCCCTCAATTACAAATTTTTCTGGCATGTTAGAAATCGTTAATGAACCCAGCCGCTATTGTTCTTTGTTCGACAGCCGGGTTCCCGAACCCATTGGATTTGCCCTCTGGATTCGTTTTCACTAACGCATACTTTACTTTACCTCAAAACCCAAAATTTAGCAAGCAAAAAACGTCTGAGTTTTTGAAGTTGGCAAAAGAGAGATTTTGGTTTAGAATAAATAGTATGAGAAAGAAGGTCAGAAATATTATTTTTACTCTGATGATTATTGTTTTTGCTATCTTTGCGCCCTGGTTGGTTTTGCGGATTCAAGGAATAAGATTTGATTTCAACCAAAAAAAATTCGTAGAAACTGGTGGGATTTTTGTCAATGTTTTAAACCCTACTGTCAAAATTTATCTTGACGGAAAATTAGAAAAGACCACCAATTTTATTTCCAGATCTGCTTTTATTAAAAATCTTCTGCCCAAAAACTATCAAATTGAAGTTAAAAAGAAAAATTATATTCCTTGGCAAAAAACCTTATCTATCGAAGAAAATAAAGTTACCGAAATAAAAAACATTGTTCTCTTCAAAGAAAATCCCGGATTTGAAATTCTAACCCAAGAGGTTGAAGATTTTTTGATTTCTCAAACAGGGAAGGAACTGTTGATTAAAAAAAATGCTAAAGGGAAATGGAAGTTTTTGGTTTTGAATCTGATAACCAAAGAAAAGCACGAAATTCTTTCAGAAGATGATCTAAAAAAAGAAAAGGTTGAGATAAAAATAGTTGAATGGAATTCAGAACAGAAACAAACCCTATTCGCTGAAAAGGAAAACCCTCAAAATTTCCTCATCGTCAATTACAAGCTGTTTCCTCAAATTAAAACAATTACTTTTTCTTTAAAGGAGAAAGTGAAAAAAATAAATTTTAATCCAATTGACCCTGATGAAATTTTCTTTCTCAAAAAAAATGGTCTTTTCAGACAAAATCTTAAGAACGAAAAAACTGAAAATCTTTTCGTCTCTGATTTAATCTGGTTTGAATTCAAAGAGGAAAATCTCTTTTGGCTCACCCCCTCTGGTTTTCTGGTCAAAAGTGATCTGACCGGAACCAAAAAAGAGATTTTAAACAAAATTCCTTTTCCCCTATCTCAAGAAAAGGAATTTAAAGTTGAAATTACCAAAAGAGGTCTGTTTTTGAAAATTGGCCAACAGCTTTATCGATTAAAACAAAATGGTCAATTCGAAAAAATTGCCTCAAACATAATAGGTTTCAAAACTTCACCTGACTTAGAAAGATTGAGTTTCTGGCAGAATCGAGAAATTTGGCTTTTCCAAAAAAATACTTTGACCCAAGAAGAAAATTCAATCTTCTTGTGTCGCTTCTCTGAACCCCCTAAATCAATTTTCTGGCTCACTCCCCATTATTTATTATTTAAAATCGGACAGGAAATTAAAATAACTGAGATTGACAACCGAGATTATCTCAATCTGATAAGTTTAGGGACATTTAAAAACCCCAAGATGTCTTTTAATATTCGAGACAAAAAATTATATCTCCTTACAGAAAATAAACTCTTTTTCTCTGGAAAATTAGTGCCTTAGTCCGATCTTAAAAATGAGTCAAGTGCTTTATAATCCGAGATTAAGATTCTGGGATTCAAGTTGTTTTTTAAAATCTTCCCAGCTAAGTTCCCTTCTACCTATAGCCCGACAAACATCAGCAAACTGACAATATCTGCATTGCCAATTATCAGGCCAATCAGGCAAAGGTAAAGGGATAGTATTAGCTTCAATTTTTCTTTTAAGGTCTTGTAGATCTTTGAGAAGGCTGGCAACTCTCTTTGGGTCGTATTTAACTTGAAACTCTTTGAGATCTTGAGAATCTTTGTTCACATAAAGCAGAATACCATTTTTTATCTTGAAAAAATGGAGATAGAGTTGAACCTGGTTAATGTCTTCTTCTTTGGGTCCTTTTAACTTCTCAAAAATCATGCTATTGGTACTTTTAATATCAAGGACATACTGCTCTTTGCCGTCACTAATTATGGCATCAGCCCTTCCTGAAATTATTTCTTGAGGTGGGATATTTACCTCTGAAGCGACTACCCGAATTTCTCTCACACTGAACAAGGACTTCATAATTAGTTGGTGGATAGAATCCCCATGGTCAAACATTCGCAAAACTCTTGCTTCCATTTCCTTTCGGGGAGCATTTTTGAATTTAAAAAATGTTGCCCGGGTACACTTTCCAGCATCGGTAATATAAAAATGGTGTTGCTCTTTGTCTTTTTTTCTATCCAGATAAAATTTATCAATTAATTCTTTGAGCATTATTGAAAACCAAAATGAATTGGAAATTCATTAAGTATGTTAGCGTTTTGACCACTGGGGAGCACGTCTTGCTCTTTTTAGCCCGAATTTCTTTCGTTCTCTCATTCTCGGATCGCGGGTTAAAAAGCCGGCTTTTCTTAATCTTTTTTTAAAAAGAGGATTAAGGACAACTAAGGCTCTGGCAATGCCGTGACGACAAGCTTCAGCCTGGCCAGAAAGTCCTCCCCCTCTGACTTTTATTGAAATTTTAAATTTATCTTGGCTTTTTATCTCCTTTAAAGGAGCCTCTACTGTTTTTTGAAGGGCTTCAATTGGAAAATAAGCTCGGTAAGGTTTATCATTGATAGTTATCCCCTTTTCTCCTTGAGTAAAAAGACGAACCCGAGCAACGCTGGTTTTTCTCCGGCCTATCGCCTCAAAATATTTTGGTTTTTCTCTTTTCTTCGGCTCTGCTTTTTTCTTTGGTTCAACTTTAACCTCAGTCGTGATTCTTTTTTTAACTTTTGTTTTTGGAGACATAATTTTTTACTTAAATTGTAACCTCTTTATCATTTTTGACCTCAATTTGTTTTTTGGCAACATTCCCCAAACCGCCCTCTTTAGAACTTCCTGAGGACTCTTTCTAAAAAGCTTTTCCATTGATATTTCTTTAAGGCCGCCGGGGAAACCTGAGTGACGATAATACATTTTTTGCTTCAGTTTCTTGCCAGTTAGTTTCAGCTTATCTATATTTTTCACCAAAACGAAATCCCCCACATCTTTGTAGGGTACAAATTCTGGTTTATGTTTTCCCCTCAAGAGAGTTGCCACTTCACTCGCTACTCTCCCTAAGGGCTTGTTAGTAGCATCAATGGTGTATGTATCTCTTTTCATAAGATTTAGGGGATATTTTAATCTTTAACCAATTCAATTATGACCATTTTAGCCCCATCATTTCTCCTTGGACCCAGTTTAATAATTCGGGTGGTGCCCCCCTTTCTTTCTTTGTATCTGGGGGCGATTTCGTCAACTAATTTTTTGGTTATTTTCTTTGAAAGAAAACGAGTCAAATAACGCCGGCTGGCCAAATCGCCTTTTTTTGCTCGGGTTAAAAATTTTTCAGCAAATCTCTTAAGAGTTTTTGCTTTGCTCTCAGTGGTTTTGATTTTTTCCCGCCAAAAAAACTCCTCGACCAGTCCTCTAATTAAGGCTTCCCTCTGATTTCGAGTTCTATGAAATTTTCTTCCTTGTTTTCTTTTTCTCATGTTTTTTTGTTTGTTTCTTAGACACCTTCTCTTTCTTTTTCACTGGGAGTTTGTCAAGTTCTTGAACAAACAAGGAAAAATGATTGGACAAAATCTCAGAGCTTTCTTTAAGGGCTTGTTCGGGAGAAATAGTCCCATCGGTCTCAATCTCTATTTTCAATCTATCAAAATCTGTCCTTTTGCCTACCCTCATATTCTCTACCTGAAATCTTACTTTTTTGACCGGACTGAATACAGCATCCAGGGGAATCACTCCCACTTCAACTTTTTTCTCTTCCCTTTCTTCAACTGGACTGTAACCAACCCCTTTTTCAATCTGAGCCTCCAAATTTAGTTCAGCTTTTGAGCTAGTTAAGGTGGCAATATGGGCTTCAGGGTTGGCAAGTTCTACTTGGGGAGGCAATTTGAAATTTTTTGCTTTAACCTCTTTCTGGCCCTTCTCTTTGAGAGTAATTGTTTGGGGCTCTGCACTGAAAATTTTGAATCTTAATTTTTTTAAATTAAGCAAAATCACTATCACATCTTCCAAAACTCCCGGCAAGGTTGAAAACTCATGACTAACTCCCTTAATTTTAACCTGGGTGATGGCTGCCCCTTCCAGAGAAGAAAGTAAAACTCGCCGTAAGCTGTTGCCGATCGTTATCCCATATCCGGGATACAAAGCTTCAATTTCAAACCAGGCGGTATGACCTTTTTTTTGAATAACTTTTGGCGGCTTTGGTAATGGAATCATAGAATCCTCTCGAATTACTAATTTTATCGAATTACGAATATTCGTAATTCGAGTTTCATTCGTAATTCGTAGGGTTAACGAGAGTAAAACTCAAAAATTGAGGAGGTTTCAGCAGGCACCCCGCTTTCTGTAAGAGAAGGTTCAGCAATTACTTTTCCTTCCATCTTCCTAGCGTTTAAGCTGAGCCAGGAAGGAGGTTGAACCTTTTTCAAAGTAACCGAAAGTTCTTTTAAAAAAGGTTTTGATTGTTTTTCCTTTTTCAACGAAACAACATCGCCTTTGCTCACCTCAAAAGAGGGAATATTGCAGGGTTTACCATTGACCAAAAAATAACTATGGTTAATCAGTTGGCGAGCTTGGGCACGAGAAGAGGCAAAACCTAACCTCATCACCACATTGTCCAATCTTTTTTCCAATTTTTTAATTAATTCCAGGGCGGTATCTTTAACCTTGCCTCTTTTAGCTAAAATCTCCTTGATGTATTTTTTAAACTGGCGCTCTGAAATACCATACCATTCTCTAAGTTTCTGTTTCTCCCTTAATTCTTTACCATATTCTGAAAGTCCTGTTTTTCTTTTCTTTGTTTTCTGGCCTGGAGGGTAAGGTTTTTTAACCAAAGGGCATTTTGGAGAAGAACATTTCTCTCCCTTCAAAAAAAGTTTCTCTCCTATTCTCCGACAAATTTTACAAACACTGTTTTTCTCCATAGTTTATACACGTCGGGGTTTGGGAGGTCGACAGCCATTATGAGGAATAGGAGTGATATCCTTAACTGATTGAATCTCCAAACCCTGATTGGCTAAGGTCCGTAAAGCCGTCTCCCGTCCTCCCCCAATACCTTTAACTAAAACATCAACCTCTTTTATTTTTAATTTATTGGCGACATTGGCTAAAGCCTGAGCCACCTGAGAAGCAGCAAAAGAAGTTCCCTTTTTCGTTCCTTTAAATCCGATATTACCAGCCGACTTCCAAACCAAAACATTCCCTTTTTCATCAGTTAAAGTGATAATCGTATTGTTATAGGTTGAGGTAATATAAATCCGTCCTTTCTTTACAGGCTTTAAGGGACGTACTTCTACTTCTTTCTGGAGTCGTTTTTCGACTTTTTCTTTTTCCTCAAGGATCTCCTTTTCACTTTTTTTAACTACTCTTTTTTTACCCATATTTTTTGCTCCGCAAAAAAACTCTAAATTCTAAGCACTAAATCCTAAATAAATTCTAAATTTAAATATTCCAAATTCTAAATATCTTGGGTTTTTGATTTTGGACTTTGGATTTATTTAGAAATTAGGATTTAGGATTTAGGATTTAACTACTTGGGTGCGGGTGGTGGTTTTCTACCAGAACCCACGGTTCTCCTAACGTTTCCTCTCACTGTTCTTGAATTTTTTCTAGTTTTCTGCCCCCGCACCGGCAAACCTTTCAGATGGCGGATTCCTCGCCAGCACTTAATTTCGCAGAGCCGCTTGATGTCAGCCATCACTTTCCTCCTTAATTCTCCTTCAATTTGGTAATTTCCCTCGATAATCTTTCTTAATCGACCAATCTCTTTCTCAGTTAATTCTTTAGCTTTTTTCATGGGATTGACGCCAGCACTTGCCAAAATTTTTGAAGCCAAAGACCTCCCTATACCATAGATGTAGGTTAATGAAATCCCGATTTGCTTATTTTCTGGTATATTTGTACCAGCAATACGCGGCATAATCTTTAATAATTTTCAATTTTCAAGTACCAATTTTCAATGAATTTTCAATTAACCAAATTTTCAATTTTCAAACCTTGTTTATTCTTGTTTGAAAATTAAATCATTGAAAATTGGAATTTGATTGTAAATTGAAAATTGAAAATTGAAAATTTTATTTTCCTTGTCTTTGTTTATGTTTGGGATTCTCGCAAATAATATAAACTCGCCCTTTCCTTCGGACGACTTTACATTTTTTACAGATTTTTTTTACTGACGGTCTAACCTTCATATCGAAAACGATATACGAATTTACCCGAAGCCGTTGTACGAATCTACGAATTTGCGGCTTCGGATACGAATCAATATATTATTCGTAGCGGAAAGCCCAGATTCGTACATTCGTATATGACTTTCCATTTATTCGTAATTCGATTAGATTCGTAATTCGTAGGACTATTTTAGTCGATAAACTATTCTTCCTCTTTTTTCATCGTAGGGAGTCATTTCAACCAAAACTTTATCTCCGGGCAAAATTTTAATTCGATAAAATCTCAATCTTCCAGCCAGGTGACAAAGAAGTTCTTTGCCATTATATAATTTCACCCGGAAATTAGTATTAGGTAGTGTCTCAACAACGACACCGTTCTTTTTGATTTTATTTTTTTTCATTTAGCAATTAATCAGATTAACAAATTTTCTCTGAGGAGTCAACCCGTTTTAGAAAGTAAATTCAACATCAATCTTTTTTGAACTCTTTGGAGCATTCCTCAACCAAAAAGGCCAAAACTCTATGCTCAACCGATCAACCTGCGGGTAATTGGTGGAAATAATCTTTTCGATCTCTCCTTTTGATTTTCCCTTAATTTGCTCTTTCAGAGTGAGAACTGGGATATCTTTAAAAATTCTCCCGTTCAACATTACCTCCAAAATCATCTTTCCCTTTTCCAAAATTAAAGTTTGACTAAGATATTGAAAATCCAAAGAGTCCACCAAGAGTTTTTCTGAAGAAGATATATTATTTCTAACAAAGTCCGCCGCTATTTCCTTTAAATCAGACAATTTGAATGCTATCCCTTTTATTTTTATCTCTCCTTGACAAGAAAATTCAGCATACTCTTGGCCAGCTTTTTGCAAGCAATAAATCTTGCTTTGCTCTTTGGAAATGGCATCATCTAACAAAACGAAATCTTTGGCAATTTCATTACGAAGGGACTTTTTTGCTTCCTCTCTAAGTACCTTGAGTAAAGAATTTTTGGCATTTTCTAAATCTTCTTCAGAAATAACTTTTGTCTCGGTTTTAAAGCCACCGCTCATCGGCGAATCCGACTCTCCGTAAATAGTATAGTAATAGGGAGTTCCAACCAAGCCGGGAACAGAAAATTTAGAAGGTCCGATGTTATATTCTTCTCCTGGCTCTTGAGCCTCCACACTAACTTCAACCACACTTGGTACAACTTTACCTTGGATAATTTTGGCTGGAGGAAGATAGATTTTTTTAAGAGAGCGAAAAACTTTGCCATCTTTTGAAGAGAGAAAGCGAGTGTTAACCCTCAAAGTCAAAGAAGTGACTGGAGTGTGGCTATTGTAAACTTTAATTCTTCCCTTAGCTTTGCCGGATTTTTGAGAAATTCCAGTACTCTCAAACTGCTTCCATTTTTCAACTTCTTTTTCAAAAAATTTTCCGGGAATAATTTTCTCCCCCAATTTCACCTCGGTTTCTCCAACTACTACTTCAAAAGTTTCTTCAAAACTCACTTCTTTCAAACGAGGTTGAATTTTTAAAGTTAATTTGGCATTTCTCTCCAACAGAACAAAGCCCAACCCAAAAATCACCAGTAAAACAATAAGAATCTTCCACCAAAGAGAAAAACGAATTTTCTTTTTCTCCTTTTTCTCTTTCTTTTCTATTTCAATTTTTGGCAACTTTGCTTTGGGAGGAGAAATATCAATAATTTTCCTTGGCATAATTAGTAAATGTTAATAAAATTGAAGGAAGAGCTTGATTGGGAAAGGGAATAGAAATTTGAACTTCCAAGGGCAAATCTTCGAGTTTAAGAAAATCTATCTTTTGAGGTCGCACTAATGGTAAATCTCCAAAATTCCCTTGAGCGAGAACCTTTCTAATCCCGGGGAAAAGGCTCCCTCCACCAAAAAGAAAAAATTCATTCAAAAGAGGAGAATAGTTTTCTCCTTTCTCGGTAAGTTTTTCCTTTAATTGAGAGAGCCAAAACTCAGAAGTTTCAGCCATAAGATTTTCTATCCTTTGAGCCGTCTCAAAACTTAGTTGATTTTGGGAAAACCGACGTTTTAAATCTTCGCTTTCTTTTTCGGTTAAGCCAAGTTTTTGGCAAATCTCTTTGGTAAAAATATCTCCACCAAAAGGAAAATCGGCCATCCATTCCACCCCAATTTCTTTTTTAATTGAAAAGATTTGACTGAACTCTTGGCCAATGTCAAGAAAAATCCCGGTTATATTCTTTCTTTCCAAAGAAAGAGAAACTAATCCTTCAACCTCATGCAAGAAATTAAATTTTTCAAAACCAAGAAAAGATTTTATTTTCTCCAAGGTTTTGAGATATTCTCTCAAACCAAAAATAATCAATATCTTAAAACTCAGGTCTTCTCCCCTTCTCCCCAGAATCGAAGGAACTCGGTAGCCAGAAATTCTCTCATCCAAAATCTTTTTTTTCAAAATTTTCACCTCCTGAGGAATGATACCACTTTTTTTTGAAAAATCTCGCAAAACTTGTTTTTCCGCTTTCCTTAAAACCGACCAGTAAATTTTTTTCTCCTCTTTTCTGGCTATTTTCTCTTCTCGATTTTTCCTTTTCAAAGAAATTTCAACAATTCTTCCTTTTAAGAATTTAGGAGAGGCTCCTATTAAAACTGGATTCTTTAAAATTTGATTTGCAATCTCCAATTCCTCAATGACTTTTTTAACTGCTTTTTTTATTACCTCAAGTTGAAAATTGCTACTTTCAAAAACCCCAAACTTCTCTATCTCGCTGACCGAGAATTTCTTGATGATATTTTTTTCTTTTCCTTTTTCAAAGATTAAACCCTTAATACTACCTGAACCAAAATCTAAAACTAAAAAATCTTTTCCTTTTCTTTTTCTGAGAAATCTTAAAAACTTCATTTTACCCAATGGAGAAATTTTGACTTGCCTTCTATGATGAGTTTTCTGAAAAAAACAGTCAAAATTCTCCTAATGGGTTTATTATACCACAAAAAGAATCATTTCAAAACCGCCCGGATTCTTCTCACTCCAGCACCCGACGACTCTTCTTTTATGATTTTAAAACTTCCCAACTCTCCAGTCCGTTGGACATGAGGCCCAGCACAAATTTCTTTTGACCAATTGTTAATAGAATAAACACTTACAATCTTTGGATATTTCTGTTTAAAAAAAGCAAGGGCTCCTGATTTGATAGCTTTCTCATAAGGCATTTCTTCTCTTTGAACTTTTAAATCCTCTTTAATTTTCTGATTAACTAAGTCCTCTACTTTTTTTAACTCCTCTGGAGTAACTTTGGTAGGATGGGAGAAATCGAAACGCAATCTTTGAGGAGTAATATCAGAACCCATTTGTTTTATATGTTCTCCCAAAACTTCTCGTAAAGCTTGATGAAGTAAGTGAGTAGCGGTATGAAGCTTTGTAATTTGTAATTTGTAGTTTGTAGTTTGTAGTTTTTTTATGCCGTGTCCGCCAAATTTTTTCTCTGCCCCGGCCCGAGAAATTTCTTGGTGTTTTTTTAAATTTTTGGCAAAACCTTGTTTATCTACCTCCAAACCTTTTTCTTTGGCTAATTCTTCAGTCAACTCCAAAGGGAATCCATAGTTCTGATAAAGGTCAAAAGCTTCCTTTCCTTCAATAATTTTTGATTTTTGATTTTTGATTTTTGATTTTAGGAGTTTATCAAACTCCTTCAGTCCCTTTTCTAAAGTTTTTTCGAATTTCTCTTCTTCTTTTTGAAAAACGATTAAAATATCGGTCTCTTTTGTCTTTATTTCTGGATAAACATCCTGATAAATAGCAATTACTTTTTGAGCCAAAGGGATTAAAAAATTATTGGTTAAACCCAAAAGTTTACCGAATCTAATAGCCCTTCTTAAAATTCTCCGTAAAACATAACCCTGCTCCAGATTAGAAGGCGCAATACCTTCGCTAGCTAAAAAAACCGCCCCTCTAATATGGTCAGCAATGATCCGAAAAGCCCTGCGATTATCACAATAAGATTTAAGAGATTGCTTTTCTATCTCTTTAATAATAGGTTGGAATAAATCGATCTCAAAGACCGAATCTTTGTTTTGCATAACCATAGCCAATCTTTCAAGTCCCATTCCCGTATCCACCCCTTTTTGTTTTAAGGGACTAAGCTTCTTCTCACGATTTTGGTAGTATTCATTAAAAACCAGATTCCAAAGTTCAATAAATCTTCCACAATCACAACTGGGAATGCAATTTTTTCCTTTAGAGCAGGGTTTACCGGTTAAATCATAATAAATCTCACAAGTTGGTCCACAAGGCCCCTCTTTACCAGTTGGTCCCCAGAAATTATCTTCTCTATCAAATTCATAAATCTTTTCCTGGTCAATACCTAAGCATTCCTTCCAAATTCGATAAGACTCCTCATCCTTTGGAATATCGCCCTCGCCTTTAAAAATTGTAATCCAGAATCTTTCGGGATCCAATTTAAGTGAAGGACCTACTAAAAATTCCCAGGCAAGTTCGATTGTTTCTTTTTTAAAATATCCGCCGAAAGAAAAGTTACCTAACATCTCCAGAAAAGTCAAATGTTCTATATCCCCCACTTCTTCAATATCAGAAGTCCGAAAACATTTTTGACAAGAAGCAACATTAGAACCATAAGGAGATTCCTTCCCCAAATAATATTCTTTAAACTGCTGCATCCCAGCGGTGGTAAAAAGAACCGATGGATCGGTAGGCAAAAGTGAACTTGAAGGTACAATCTTATGCCCCTTTTTTTCAAAAAAATCTAAAAACTTTTTCCTGATTTCCTTAGATTCCATAAATCTTTTTCCAGTATACTCAATTTTTTTCCAAAATAAAAGAGTGACTATCAAAAAAATCGCCGCCTTGGCGACAGCAGTAATAGTTAAATTGTAACAAATTCCTGCGATCGCGCTATTTTGTTACAGTTTATTAAAGGTTCAATTTTGGACGATCGTCCAGATTTGAACCTTTTTACTCTAAACTAAAAATTGCCCAGCGCTGGGCTTTTGGAATTAATAGAGAGAACCTCTCTTCTCGGAAAAATTGGAGTCGCACAATATTATTTAACAGAAGTAGATATGCAAGGGCAACGAAGGGCATCCTACGGGCTAAAAAATGGCTCTTTTAACGGCTTCGGAAAAATAAAAGGGGTATAATTATACCCCTTTTTGAGTGAGCTAACTTTCTGCCAATTTAATTTTTAATTTAATCTTTCTAAATCTGGTTCTTTTCTTAATCTCTTTTCCACTAGTTTTGGAGTAAGTTTTTTAGAGAATCTCATCGCTTCTTTTTGCATATTTACAAACGTCTTGTAGGGTCGCAAACAAGAAAAGATTAACTGCTTTAGCTCTTTCTTTTGGTTCGGCGGTGCCTTAAGGTGTTTATCAATATACTCATAAAGAAGCTTTTCAGCTTTTTCTTGGTACACCCAGTTTTTGGTAAAAGTTTCATAATTTGCTTCAGATAAAGTTTCAAGCAAACTTGGTAGCATATTTGTCTCCTTTCTGGCAGAAAGGTAGCTCAAGGTGAGTGCTAAAGGTGAGATTTTGGAAG
>JAGGXV010000001.1 GCA_021162885.1 bacterium
CTTTCACCCTCATTGAATTGCTTATTGTCATTGCCATCATTGCAGTCCTTGCAGCCACTATTATTGCAGCCACAGGTTCAGCCCGAAAACAGGCCAGAGATGCCAGAAGAACCCAAGACTTAGATGCCTTAAAACAAGCCTTAGAACTCTATTACGATGACTACAAGGCCTATCCTTATGATAGCACAACAGAAAGCACTGGTAAGTGTATTGATGAAGATGCAGATTTCGCGTCGGCTTTAGCAGATTATATTTCACAGGTTCCTAAAGACCCTCAATATTCTGGTGGTTATGAACATTGTTATTATTATGTAACCTCAGATAGTGGTCAAAAGTTTAAGTTATTTGTAATGGCAGAGCAGAGTGATTTTAAAGCCGCCAAGGAAGATGGAGGAACAGAGAATTGTGAGAGTGATGAGGAATGTATGTATGAAGTATACTCAATCAATCCTGGATCTGCGCAACTTGCCTTTTCTCCAAATCAGTTTTACTTTTCTGGCGGGGGAGTTTCTGGAGTATATATTGATAGATATGAGGCTTCAAGGCCAGACGCTACTTCAAGCAGTGCAGGTTCTAATTCTTCAAAAGCAGATTCTAAATCCAATGTAGTAGTTTGGACAAATATTAATTTTACAGACGCTAAAGCCAATTGTGATGCCGCAGAAAAACACTTGATTACAATGACAGAGTGGGGAAGTATAGCGAGATGGTCAAAGGATAACACCACAATGCCCGGAGGGCATAATTTGGATAACTGGACAGGTAGTCCTTGTAAATGCGAAAAAGGTGAGGACATAGATGGAGATACTGCTGGAACCCAAACCTGTTCCAAGGATCCGACTTCTAGCACTTACTGTCGCTGCCTCACCGGTTCCGGGAAAACAGGAGGAAGTCCGGAATATGCTTGGACTCACAATCATCAGTCTAACGGTATCTGGGACCTAAATGGTAATGTTTGGGAATGGGTAGATTTTGAAGGTCAGTATGGATATGTTACTAATGGTCTTTGGTGGAGAAAAGATGAAGGAACACCTGGAAATTATGATGCTGGCGACGAGGTATATGTAATTGTTCCTGCTAATCATACTATGAAAACTACTATTGAAGGGTCTGGTGGTAATGTTGATGCGCTTATTGCTGATCCTGAAGATAAAAATGAAAATGGTGTTGGTGGTGGAGCAGCCGCATGGATTTCAAGTGTTAGTGATGGGGATTGTCTTTCAACTGCTTGCACTATCGTAATTACGAATCCTATTGGAGATATTGATCAGTTTAGAGATGGAGATGGTAGTAATTATGGTGATGGATTCTATTGGTTTCAGGTAAGCCCTGTTTATACCGGAACAGACTGGAATAATACTTCAACTATTTTTAAGTGTAATAGTTATGATCCTATTGGGCAGACCTTTTCTGGTTGTCTCCGCAATACCGGTGTTGGGGGCGGTGGAGATGAGCGAACTCCTGCTGTTGGTGACGTTATAACTTCTATTGTTAAAGAAAATATATGCGGAAGCGGTGACTGGTATCATTGTGGTTATATTAATTCTCTCCGAGGTGGCGCACTTTCTGATATGGCTATTCCTGGTTCAATTTCCGGGAGTGCTTCTGCTGATTATGGGAGCGATTACTATTGGGGTAGGCCTTATGGGTCCCGTGCTGCCCTGCGTGGTGCTAATTGGAGCAGTGGGTCTCGTGCGGGTGTCTTCGCGCTGTACCTGCTTAATGCGCCTGTCTACTCGTTCGTGAGCATTGGTTTTCGCTGCGCCCAGTAATCCTTGATTCTTGACTCTTCCGCGATTTTTTCTCTTTTGAGAAATAAAGTTTTAACAAAGCCCCGCCCTCTAAGAGGGCGGGGCTTTGTTATTTTATAGAAAGATTATCTTTCTGTATGACGTTTCCAACTTCCTACCATTTTACCTATTTCATCAATTTTTGAGATAATAAATTCAAAAGACTTAAAACTTAAAAATCTAATCTCAACTGCTACTCGCCAGAGTGATCTTAGAACTTCAAGCTCAGTATTTAAATCTTGTAGCAACTGTGATTTTAAATTTTTATCTTTGGTGTTATTTGCTTTTATAATTAGTTCCAAACATTGGAGGATAGAATTTTCTATTCTTTGTCCTAAAATAAATCTTTGACTCTTAGGAAAGGTATTTACTTTTTGAAAACTCCAAATTAAAACTTTCATCATTTTAGCATAAATTTTAAAGTTCTCTAACATTATCCAAATATGCCTATTAAAACCAGGGACAGAAATTTCGCTCTTTGGCTACTCTTACTGTCCCTGGATACAGGCTTAATACATTTATCCTTACCCTTAAAACAGGGAATCGGAAAGGGGTTAAATCTGTAATCCTTGATTGACACTGTTAGTAGTTCCTTGAAACTACTAAATCTGGTCTTCCTGCATGTTTAGCAGGAAAGGATTACTGGGCGCAGCGAAAACCAATGTTCACGTTCGAGTTGACAGGCGCATTATTCAGGTTCAGCGTGAAGACACCCGCACGAGACCCATTGTTCCAATTAGCACCACGCAGGGCAGCACGGGCACACAGCGCTCTGATTTAACCCCCCACTACTTTATACAGACTTCAAGAATAAGATTTTAAAGGTTTTAAAATTTTTTGAAACACAAAAATTAAAACGCTTCCAGCATCCCTATAAAGTGGTGGGAGGTTAACCCCTATATAACTTGCCATCTTTTTTACTTTTTAGCACATAGAGATAGAACATATATCCCTTTATATTAAAAAATATTATATTAAAAAAATAAGTCATCTCCAAATAATTTCCTTTGTAATTGGTAAGTTTTGCCGTGCTGCATAAATCCTTGCCAGGCGTTGATGGCGGCTATGTATCTTTCAAAAGAAACTTCTCCTTTTTTAAATTTTTTTTGGAGTCTGAAAAATTTCTTTTTAATCCTTCTTACTGTTTTTCCTCGAAGTTTAATGTAATTTTTAAAAATTACATAACCGCAAAAATCAACCCCATTTTTTAATGGGAAAACTCTAATTTTACGAGGGTGCAAATCTAGATAGAGATTGTTCGAGACAAAATCTCTAATTTCCTTTATTAGTGAATGTAATTCTTTTTTACTTTTCTTAAAAATTAAGAAATCATCCATATACCGAATATAATATTTTATCTTTAATTTGTGTTTGACAAACTGATCTAATTCGTTTAAATAAACATTAGCAAAAAGTTGACTAGTTAAATTACCAATTGGTATTCCCTTTGGTCCATGATGAAAATAAGGAGAATCTGGAGAAAAAAGATTATCGAATTCCGAACCTGTCTCTGAACTTCTAATCAGTTTCCAAAGCAATCTTAGAAGTTTTTCGTCATTAATTTTCTTTTCGAGAAGTGATAAAAGTTTTTGGTGATTTACAGACGGAAAATATTTCGAAATATCAATTTTAGCACAAAAGGAATCATCACCAATTGCCCATATAAATTTTTTAACTCTTTTTACCGCCCTGTGAGAACCTTTATTTTTTCGACAAGCATAGGAATCATAGATAAAAGATTTATCAAAAATAGGCTCTATAACGTTGCAGATAGCATGATGCACAACTCTATCTCTAAAAGGAGGAGCCTTTATCATTCTTTCTTTTGAATCACAAATTGTAAACTCCTTATAAGGACCAAACTGATATCTTTCCTTTTTTAATTCCTTTTGAAGATTAAGTAGTTCTATTGGCAGATTATAATTGAACCTTAAAGCCTCTTTTTGATAACTCTTACCAATTTTTGTTTTCCGAAAAGCCAAAAAGAGATTTTGATAAGAAACAACCTTTTCAAAAAGATTTTTATGCGTTTTAGCCATATTTTAATTATACTATGAATTTTAAATCTTTTGAATGCGTGAAAACAAAAAGAATCTTTAAATACTTTTTCTATCTTACTCTTAACTAGGCTTAATTGAAGGGGGCTTTGAGCTTTATACTTGAATTGTTGTTTGTTGTTCCCGACTAAAAAAGCCCGGTCTTTTGCCGGGCAGTTTGAAAAAATGCAGACATGTCTATTTTCTTCTCTTTTTTAAAATTTTGATAAATTCCTCCTGAGGAATATCTTTTTTATCTTTTACCAATCCTTGAAGATGACACTTAATTGCTTCTCTAAGATTTTTCTTAACCTCCTCAATGGTTTTACCACAGGTGTGAACCCCTTTTAACAATGGAACAAATCCATGAAATCCTACTGGCGGATCAGGTTCAATTATTACTCTAAAGGTGTAATTTTTCATATATCTCATTTCATTATATTCTCTTAAAAACTAAATGTCAAATTGACAGAGGACAATAAGCGCAAAGCGTGAGACGTGGAGCGGGGAGCGGGGAGCGGGGAATTCCTCCCCCACCTAAGGGGTGAAGTAGGAAGTAGGAAGTAGGAAGTAGGA
>JAGGXV010000002.1 GCA_021162885.1 bacterium
ACAATATGGACCGATTCCTTTTACCGGCGGCGGGGTTCCGATTAAGGTTGCCTTTGATTTCACGATTTATCACCCGTGAGTTTTTTTGACTTTATTACCTTTTCTTTTATTTCGCCACATCTCGCCATATCTCGCCAAGACATAATATGTTTCAGGGCCCTTCCCTTTCTTTTCAACCAACTTCTTCTTAAATAATTCACCCAATTCTCTATTTGCGGTTCTAGCTGATACAAGGCATAATTTCTCATATTCAGCCCGCGTAATTTTTCCATGCCTTTCAATATGCCTGACGGCATTAATTTGTCTTTCATCTTTCATTCAACATTTTTTAGCATCTTTTGCCGGAAATTGCCGGGCTCTTTGCATGCATTACAATTTCTCCATAATTCCGCCGAATTTCCAACAATTCCGCCACGACCTAAAAAATCGGCCTAGTTAAGGTTTAAAACATTGCCGACAAAATAAACTGTATGAAGAATTTTATATTAAATTTATTGAACAAAGACGAAAAACTTCTTAAGCACAGCGCACTTGTTATGTCCGCGACCATGATAGGCATGGTCATCGGTTATTTCTTTCAGGTTTTCGTGGGAAGGATGCTCGGTCCGGCAGATTATGGCATATTTGGTTCATTGATATCCATCATGTACATAATTTCTGTGTTTGGCGGCACGATCAATACAAGCATTGCAAAATTTTCATCCAAATTCAAGGCAAGAAAAGAGTATGGAAAAATCAAAACATTGCTTGTCATATATTCTTCAAAATTATTCATGTCCGGCTGCCTAATATTTATGATAATTCTTTTTTCAAGCAGTTGGATAGCTGGAATATTGAACATTCCAACAACGCTTCCAATTATCATATTGGGGCTAACATTTCCTCTTTCCTTTCTTCAGGCAGTCGTGGGTGGATTAATGAGAGGGCTGCAGATGTTTAAAAAATATTCTATCGTTTCAATAACAGGGCCCGTAGCAAAATTCATTATAGGCGTCGGGCTCGTTGCTCTCGGGTTCGGGGTTGCGGGAGCTATAGCAGGCCTCGTTTTCTCTGGTTTGATCGCTTGTCTCGTTTCTTTTATTTTTTTCAGGTTCTTATTAAAAGAAAAAATGGTAAAGGTTCCAAAAACAGATATCCTAAAATATTCATTGCCCGTTTTCATAGTTATTTTATGCATTACAATTATGACAAACATAGACGTAATTCTTGTAAAATATTTCTTCTCTTCCGAGAGTGCCGGATTTTATGTTGCCGCATCTACTTTAACGAAGGTAATATTCTTTGTTTCCGGAACATTGACAACGGTGATGTTTCCAAAGGTTTCTGACATGCATGAAAAGAAAGCGGACACAAAAAAAATATTGCGAAACGCGCTTTTTTATATTTTCACATTTTCAGCGCTTGTAATAATATCATTGTGGATATCCCCGTATTTTATAACGACAATGGTCTTTGGCCACGCATTTGAACAAACATCGGCGATAATACTGCCTTTTGCCGTAGCCATGACGTTCGCATCGCTCAGTTGCGTAATTGTTAATTATGATCTTGCCATGAAAAAAATGAGGATTATCTATCCGCTGATTATTGCAACGGGCCTTGAAATATTCATGATAATCACGGTTCATTCATTATTACTGGAAGTTATAAAGATTCTTATCGGAGTAAATGCACTTTTATTTTTCATGCTCCTTATTCTTAATAAAGACGAGCTGATTGGCAATGGAACTCTCTGTAATAATACCGGCATATAACGAAGAAAAAAGAATTGAAAGTACCTTAATAAAATATGTAAATTTTTTGAATAGAGAATTCAGAAAGGATTTTGAAATAATAGTAATTACAGATGGAACGACAGATAGAACGCCGGAAATAGTCAAGAATATGTGTAGGAAATATTCTCAAATAACACATATACACCCATCCGAGAGGTTGGGGAAGGGAGGTGCAATAAAAACAGGATTTAAAATAGCAAAGGGGGATATAATAGGTTTTATTGATGCAGACGGATCTCTCTCATCAAAAAATTGCAAAACACTTATAGATAAACTAAAAAATTATGATGGAGTAATAGGTTCGAGAAGAATAAAAAATAGGCGAGTATATGATTCATTTGCACGAGAGATTGGAAGCAAAACATTTAACTTCATTGTAAGACTTCTCTTTCATTTACCATTTAGAGATACGCAATGCGGTGCCAAGTTTTTTAAAAAAAGAGTAGTAAAAAATGTTGTACATGAACTTAGGCTTAGCGATTGGTCATTTGATGTAGAATTACTTTATAGGGTGAGAAAAAATGGATTTAAAATAATTGAAATGAAAGTTAATTGGAACCATAAAGAAGGATCCAAACTGAAAGTTTCAAGAGCTTCGATAAAAATGTTCTTATCAATTATAGGTCTAAGAGTTAAGCTTTCATTCCTATCAAAAATAATTTCTCCTAGGATATTTGGCATTATTTATGAAAAAGTGAAAAAACTATGAACATACTTATCTTTAATTGGCGTTGTTGGTTTCATCCACAGGCAGGGGGTGCGGAAAAGTATCTTTATGAACTCTCTAAAAGATTAATTAAAGCTGGGCATAGAGTTACTTGGTTTGTTTCAAAATTCAATAATGCTGAAACTAGAGAGATTATAGATAGAATAGAAATTATACGAAAAGGTGGAAAATATTCAGTTTATATTTATATCCCTTTGTATTATTTATTTCAATTAAGAAAACGAAAATTTAACATCATAATAGATGATATAAATGGTGTACCTTTCTTTACCCCATTATTTGTAAGGAGACCCAAAGTTGCTATAATTCACCATATAGTTGGATGGTGGATTTTTTCAAAGGAATTGCCATGGTTTATGGCGATCATTGGCTGGATTTCAGAGAGATTAATACCTTTCATCTATTCTAAAATAAAGTTTATAACCGTTTCTAACAGCTCTAAGAAAGAGATGGAAAGGTTTGGAATTAGGAATATAAAAATTGTACCAAACGGTATTGATACAAATATTTATAAATCAAAACAGAAGAAATCTCGCATACCTACCATAGTATTTGTTGGGAGATTAAAGAAATATAAAAGACTAGATCTTCTCTTAAGAGCATTTAAATTAGTCTCTAAGAAAAACTCAAGAGCAAGGTTATGGATAGTGGGAGAAGGAAATGTCAAAAAGGATTTACTTAAATTGGTAGAAAGGCTAAATCTTAAAAAAGTGAAGTTTTTTGGCTATGTATCTGATGAAAAGAAAATAACTTTATTAAATAAAGCATGGGTTTTTGTTACAACTTCAGAAAAGGAAGGATGGGCAGTAACTGTAATTGAAGCGAATGTATGCGGAACACCAGTAATTGCTTTTAATGTTCCCGGATTAAGAGATTCCGTCAAAAATGGATTTAATGGCTTACTAGTTAAACCCAATCCAAAAGAATTGGCTGATGAAATAATTAAAGTTTTGAAAGATGAAAAATTAAGAAAAGAGTTAAGTAGAAACGCGATAAAATGGGCAAAAAGATTTAGTTGGGATAAAAGCGCCGATGAGTTTATGAAAGTTGTTGAGGATGTGGTAAATGAAAAATAAACCTTTAGTTTCAATAATAATTCCTACTTTTAATTCCGAAAAGACTTTGGCCAAATGTTTGGAATCTGTGAAAAATCAAAGTTATAAGAATGTTGAGGTCATAGTTATTTATAAATTTTTCCGAGATAAAATTCTCGAGATCGCTAATAATTACAACGCAAAAATAATTCAAGATAATGGCGAGAGAACAAGGGCAAAAAAACATCGGATTGAAAAACGCGAAAGGCAAATACGTTTTGTTCATAGATTCGGACATGGAGATGAGCAAAGACGTTGCGAAGGAGTGCGTTGAACTTGCGGAGAAAAATAAAAAAGCGGGCGGAATAATCATCCCGGAAAGATCCGCTGGCGATGGATTTTGGGTTAAGGTCAGAATTTAGGAGTTGATAAGATGAACATAACATTCAAAATATTAAAAACGAAAATAAATGATTTTATTAGAAAAACATTACCAATAAAACTCACATTAGCATTGACGTTCATGTGTAACTCTAAGTGTAAAACTTGTAATATTTGGAAAATCTACAAAAAGTCGCCAGAAAAAGTAAGAGAAGAACTTACTACCAAAGATTGGAAAAAACTATTTGACGAAATTGGCAATAATCTAGGATGGATTGAATTTACTGGTGGGGAACCTTTTTTAAGGAAAGATATTGATGAAGTTGTGATATATGCTTACAATAATACTGCAATATCAGCAGGAGGTCTAACTACAAACGGAATAATATCAAAGAGAATACTACAAGTGGTTAAAAGGATCGTTGAAAATATACCTAATGGCAAAATACTAAATATTGGAATTAGTGTAGATGGAGTTCCAGAAGTTCATGATGAAATTCGAGGAATTTCAGGAAATTTCGAAAAAGCTGCTTGGTTATTTGATAAACTTAAAGAATTAAAATATATACATAAAAATCTGGCTGTCCATTTTGCATATACAATCTCTCAATATAACGCCGGAAAATTTAGAGATTTTTACGATTTTATGAAAGAAAGTTATGGAGTTTCCATTGATGAAATAACTGTAACTTTTGAACATTTTACAGAGTACTATGGTCGCAAGTTTGACCGAGGATCATATGAAAGTTTTAAAATCAATTTGATAAAAGACATTAAATACTATCTACAAAAAATAAATGAGAATAGACACAAGAATTTATTCCATAGGATTAAGTTAGCTTTCTATAAATTTTACTTAAGAAACATTCCAGAATTTGTGAATAAACCAAGAAAAATGATAATTCCCTGCGTAGCGGGAAAATATTCGGCATACATCGATCCTTATGGAAATGTCTATCCATGCACTCAGTGGTTACTTAAATTAGGAAATTTAAAAGAACGATCATTTAAAGAGATTTGGTGGGGTAAGAAGGCAGAAGAGGTTAGAAAGTCGATAAAAAATAGTAAATGTCCAAATTGCTGGACTCCATGTGAAGCACAGCCAAGTTGGGTTATGAATTTTGGATTATTAAGAGGTTGGTGGTAAAAAATGAAGGATAAAAAAAGAAGAGTTATTGTTGTTGGAATTGATGGAGCTTCTTGGGATATCATAAATACGGGTATCTCTATGGGCTTATTACCGACATTTAAATATTTGACCAAAAATTCAATCTATGGAGTACTAAAAAGCGTTCTACCCCCAATATCTCCTTCCGCTTGGAATGCAATTTATACTGGAGCATTTCCTAATAAAACCGGAATATTTAACTTTTTCGAATTTGATAAAACTTCTTATACATACAAACCAATCTTATGTAAAAATAGAAAAGTTCCGACGATTTTTTCTTTATTATCTTTACATTCACTTAAAGTATTTGGTGTTAATCTTCCTTTTTACTACCCTCCAGAAACTGTAAATGGGTGTCTAATATGCGGGCTCGGATCGCCAACTATCGGAACTTACCCCCAAGAATACCTAGAAAAATTAAAGACTATTATACCC
>JAGGXV010000016.1 GCA_021162885.1 bacterium
CTATTAAATCACATAATTGACAAACAACATCATTTCTCCATTATCACTCTGTATAACACCTCACCTAATTCTTTAATTTTAAAGGGTTTAATTATAAATCCCTTAAATCCATATTTTGTGAATTCTGTCATAACTGGATCAGTAGAATAGCCACTTGAAACAATGGCCTTAACAGTAGGGTCTATTTCCAATAACTTGTTTATGGTTTCCTTGCCTCCCATTCCTATAGGAATAGTCAAGTCCATTATGATTGCATCAAATGGTTGCCCTTGTGCTTTGGCTTTTTTATATAGTTCAATAGCTTCAATTCCTTCTTTAGCAAATTCCACCTCATAACCTAAAAATACAAGCATTTCACCTACTACCTTTCTAACTAATTCTTCGTCATCCATTACTAAAATTTTCCCCTTCCCGGTCTGAATTTTTTCTTTAAGTCCCTTTCTCACAAATACATTTTTTAAAGAAGCAGGAAGATAGACCTTAAAAGTTGTTCCCACTCCAAGTTCAGTTTCTACCTCAATATACCCGCCATGTTTTTTAATAATGGAATAAACAATAGCCAGTCCCAAACCGCTCCCTTTTTGTTTGGTAGTAAAATAAGGCTCAAATATTTTGGGAAGGTGCTCTTTTGGTATACCAATTCCTTGATCTACAATAGATATTTTTACATATCTTCCCTTTTTTTCTCCTTCACTTACAGTGACATTTTCTGCGGTTAGCTTAATTCTTCCGCCTTCTGGCATAGACTGAATGGCATTAATAATTAAATTGTTGATCGCCTGATTGATTTGCCCCTCATCTATTTCAACTGCCCAGAGGTTATTGGATATAGAAAATTCGCACTGCACATTGCTCCCACTTAGGGCAAAAAGCGCCGATTCCTTTAGTAATTCTGAAATAAACATGGTTTTCTTAATCGGTGCCCCACCACTAGAAAAAGTAAGTAATTGTTGAGCTAAATCTTTGGCTCGTAAGGACGCCTTTTCTGCCTCAATCAATCTTTCATATATTTTTTCTCCTGATCTTGTAAACTCCTTTGCCAGAATAATATTACCCAAGATTGCGGTTAAAATGTTGTTAAAGTCATGAGCAATACCCCCGGCAAGGATACCCAGAGAATTCAATTTGTCTGCCTTCATTAGCTCTTGTTCAATCCTCCGTTTTTCACTAACATCACGGAAGACTAAAACCACACCTATGATTTTTCCATTCTCATCTTTAATAGGAGCACCACTATCATCAATAGACCGTCTTGTTCCGTCTTTGCTTATCAATAGGGTATGATTCGCCAGTCCCACAACAATACCCTTTCTTAGCACCCTAGTAACCGGATTATCAACTTGCTTACCTGTTTTTTCATTTATGATATTAAAGACCTTCTTTAGATGTTTCCCGCTAGCCTCTTTCTGTTTCCAGCCTGTTAGGGACTCAGCTATAGGATTCATAAATATCACACATCCATTTATATCTGTGGCAATTACAGCATCGCCTATACTTTTGAGGGTAGTGGTTAACCATTGTTGACTTTCTTTTAACCTCCGTTCCATCTCATGTTTGTAAAGAGCCATTTCAATAGTAATGTATAATTCTTTTTCTTCAAAGGGCTTGAGTATATAACCAAAAGGCTCTGTTATCTTCGCCCGCTGCAATGTTTTCTCATCCGCATAGGCCGTAAGATATACCACTGGGATATGGAAGCGTCTACGAATTTGCTCAGCCGCCTCAATGCCATCTATTCCTCCTTCCAACACGATATCCATCAGCACCAAATCAGGCTGTATTTCTTGTACCTTTTCAATACCTTCCTTTCCAGAATAGGCAATGGCAGGCACCGCATATCCCAATTTTTTTAATGTATTCTGTATATCTTGGGCAATGATACCTTCATCTTCAACCACCAGTATTTGTGCCTTAGCCATGATTTTACTCCATCAAATTTTATTATTTCTGATAAGGAATGGTCACCTTAAACTCTGTTCCTCTAGTTCTATCCAAGTCAATAGTAGCCCTAAGTTGTTTTACTAAAGTCATTACTAACTTCAAACCCAGTGTTTTTGGATTCTGGAAATCTAGATCTTTAGGTAAACCTATTCCATTATCATTAACAACCAAGATAATCTTGTCATCTTGTGGATATAAGTCAATACAGATTTCGCCTTCCTTACCTGAAGGGAAGGCATATTTTAGGGCATTTGAAACAAGTTCGTTTATAATTAAACCACAGGGAATAGCAATATTTATGTCCAGTAAAACATCTTGGGCATTTATCTTCAAGGCAATAGTGCCTGGAGAGGTCTTATAAGAGCGGAACAAGGTAGTGGTTAAGGTCTGGATGTATTCAGCAAGCTCTATTTTTGATAAATCTTTGGATTGATACAATTTTTCATGGATGAGGGCCATGGATTTTACCCGATTTTGGCTCTCTTTAAATGCCTCAATTGCCTGTTGGTCTTTGATATGTTCCAGTTGAAGATTGAGCAGACTGGAAATAATCTGTAAATTATTTTTTACACGATGGTGAATTTCTTTTAGAAGTAACTCTTTCTCTTTAAGTGAGGTCTTAATTTGGTGTTCCGCCTGTTTCATTTTATTTACTAATTGCGCATTTTCTAAAGAAATGGCAGCCTGAGAGGCTAACAATTGGGTCATCTTTGTTCTTTCTGCAGTAAAAACTGAATCAGCCAAGCGGTTTTCTAAATATAAAATCCCTATTAACTTAGACTGTTTAATCAATGGAAGACAAAGGACAGATTGAAGCCCCATGTCCTGTACTTCAGGATTTTCCTTAAACTCTCCCTCTTGAGAAGCATTGTTGAGAACTATTCTTTCTCTGGTTCTATACACATAACGGACAATAGCCTTACAAATATCTGTAGCCTGTTCAAAGTGATATTTAGTATTTCGGGTTTTATCTTTTCTGCTGATGTGACTCTCAGCCACAACCAGGAGTGTGTTATCTTCTTCGATCAAAAGGTAACCATGCTGGGCTCCAGAAGCCTCTAAAGCCACATTCATAATCTTTCCCAAGAGGAGATCCAGGTCTATCTCTGCTGAAATAGCAGTTGAAGACTTCATTAGGTAATCGGCATCTAAACAGGGGAGGGTAGGAGCAATGGGTTGGGGTCCAACTGTTACAGAAACTTTTTCTTCAAAATACTGTGGATATTTTTCTATGAGAAAAAACTCTTTTCGTTCGGCATGGCATTTTTTATACAGCCTAGCTGCCTCTTTAAAGTAAAGTTCGGCTGTTCCTACACCTAGTTCCCTGAGAAGTTCTCCCTGATTCTCATTAAGGTGAGCTTCTAGAAAGGTATATCGCTGCTCATGGGCCATGGCTATAGCATCAAAGTAAAGGTTCCTGGCCTTTTTTAAATCACCAATAGCCCTTTCCAATTCTGCATAGATAAAGGACAGATAAGGCCTGAGCATGGGACCATATTGAGTCCAGGATTCAATCTTTTTGATTAGGGGTTGAATATAAGACAGCACTTGGTGTTTGCTTTGATAAATGATTTTCCTTTCATAAAGCCTAAGGGCATTGAGCACTTGAAATACATACCACTGTCGCTTCAATAGATGGTCAGTAAGTCCTCTCAGATAGCGCTTGAGTATTTGTAAATAATGTTCCGCTTTTTCATATTCTCCAAAATAATAATGAGTTAAGGCCATATGGATAATATAGCTTCCTGCGGCAGAAATATGATTTTCCCTCTCCCATTTTTTTATCTTCTCCTCCATAGGAATGGGTGTGTAATCTCTCTTCATAGGTGCAATCCAAGCAGATTGCATGGCCTCAGCCAGGGCAACAGAAAAGGTTAAATGGTATTTTTGAGAAAACTGGAGGCACTCTTGGGCATATTCTTCAATGGCCAATAGGTCAGCCCCTTGCACCTGAAGACTCCACATCAATGGCCCGTACAGGAGTCCAGCATTATATAAATCACCACAGTTTTTCCCCCACTGAATTCCTTTTAAACAATGGTTAACAATCTCTTGAGGATGATGCCTGGTATGCATAGTGACCCAAGCAACTCCATTCATCCCTCGTGTAGCCCCAAAGGTATTGGGGTGTCTTTCACACAAATTAAGGGCTAGGTCTTCATACTTAAAAGCCTGTTCAAATTTTCCTTGTTCCCCCAGATAGAGCCCCATGATAGAAAAGGAGTAAATTACCGATTCATCCATGCCCCCTTCTAAACAGTGTTTGGTGGACTGCACTGCCGAAAGATATAGTTGGGGCACCAGACCTGACATGTATAAGTCAGGGATAAGTTCACTGTAAAAGGCCAATTCAATTTTACTCCTCCTTTTCTTGGTAAATGGCATATTCAGAAGAATGTCCCAAATTCTATCACCATATTGGGAATTGATTTCATTCATTAACTGCTCTCGTTTCTCCTCTGCAAGTTCAGGTTCTTCTGGAATAGATTTTCCGAAATAGGCCAATCCGCGGTTGGCGGTTTCAATAGCCTTTATAAAATTGCCTATAGATGAAAGCGAAGTGGTTTGTTCTGCCAGGGCCTCTGCCTTGTCCAAATCAGTTTTAGCATGTTCAAGTAATTGATTCAGCAGTTTTTCTGAGTTCTCATATCTTCCACACATTAATTCAGTCTTGGCCAATTTTTGAAAAATCTTAAATGTTCTCTGATATTGTATTTCCCAGCAATCCTCTGGTAATAATTCAAGGCTTTGTCTAAAATATTCATTAGCTGCTTCTGTAGCTAAAGCATTTAAGGCCTTGTTACCTGCATGATAGTTAATATCCGACAATTGATAAAGCCTTTTTTTATCTAATTCCTCTTCCCTTCCTAAATTAAGATGAGAAGCAATGGTAAAGAGGTTATCCAGTTTTTCTAAGTCTACTCCTTTGGGAATAACAGAAAGCAGGTGGTTTCCAATCTCCCAATGGATTTTTCTTTTCCTTTCAGCTCTTATGGTGGAGAGCACTGCCTCCTGTACCCGATCGTGAACAAATCGCAATTCATCCCTATTTTCTATTAGAAGTTGCTGACTTAAGGCAGGCTTTAGCCTTTCAAATGTATCAAACAACGGGAGTTCTTTCACTAATGCAACCTCGTCTGGCGTGAAGCGGTTTCCCATGCAAGCACAAAGTTCTAGCAACTCAATGGTTTCAGGAGGCAGTTTTTTGATCTTTGAGTAAAAAAGGGCTACAATGGTGGGTGGCATATCAGACTGTCTGATTTTATCTATGTCCCATTGCCATTGTCTGTTTCCATTTAAAAAGAGTAAATTTTCATTATACAGATAAGATAACATTTCGCTCACAAACAAAGGATTTCCCTCGCTAAATTCGGTTATAAAATCTGCTAAGGCCTGGGTTTCTGAAAGCGGAGAATCCAAGATATAAGAAATCATCTCATGACAATGCTGTGGTTTAAGAGATTCCAACCTAATTTCTTTTAAAGGTTGAGCGTTTTTCCTGATGTTCCGTATTAGCTTTGTCAGTGGATGGCTTGAATCTACTTCATTATGACGATAGGCTCCTAAAAGTAACAGATAGGGGTGTTCTTGGTAGTTAGCAAAGATGTTAGCCAAAAAATCAAAGGAGGCCACATCGCACCATTGAAGGTCGTCAATAAAAAGCACCAGAGGATGTTCCTTGCCAGCCAGACAGGCTAAAAAACGGCCAAAGACATCTTGGAAGCGATTTTTGGACTCTACAGGTGGTAGTGGCTTAACCTGCGGTTGAGGGCCAATCAGGGTTTCTAGTTCTGGAATCACATCAGTGACCACCCGCCCATCATTTCCAACTGCTTTCATAATCTTTTGTTTCCAAAAAGCTACCCTTTCATCACTTTCAGTCAAAAAAGTTCTCATTAAATTCCTAAAGGCCTGGATAAGGGAGCTATATGGAATATTTTTTTGATAAACATCAAATTTCCCAGAGGTAAAATAACCTCTATGTTCCACAATGGATTTCTGAAGCTCTTGAATTAAACGAGTCTTTCCGATACCAGGCAGCCCAGAAATTAATAGACAGCAAAAAGCCCCATCAGTCACTTTATTATATTCCTCAAGGATAATTTCAGTCTCCTTATCACGTCCCACCATTTTAGAGACAAAAGTAATGCGATGGCTGCGGTCATAAACTCCTAAAGGAAATTCACTAATTATACCGGTAGTTAAATAATTATCCTGACATTGTTTGAGGTCAGCCAACAGTCCTGAAGCACTCTGGTAACGTTTTTCAGGTTGCTTTAACATTAACTTGGCCACTATCTTACTTAAAATAGAAGGAATTTCGGGATTTAATTCACATACAGGTGTTGCCTTCTCTGCTAAGTGGGAATGAATTAATTCCAGAGGATCAGTGGAAAAAAAAGGAAGTTTTCCTGTTAGCAATTTATAAAAGGTGATTCCTAAGGAATAAAGGTCAGTAGAAAAATCAACTCTGTGGTTGATACGTCCTGTTTGTTCAGGAGAGGTATAAGCCAATGTCCCTTCAATGAAATAAGGGTCATAAATAAAATGACTCACATCTTTCACATCTAAAGGGGTTATAAAATCAATTAAGCGAATATCAAGATTCTTAGGTTGAATTAGAATATTATGAGGTTTGACCCCACCATGAATAATGCCTGCTTCATGAACATTATGGAGGACTTCGGCTATTTGGCAAGCTATAACCAAGAATTTATCTAAGGCAATTTTGGTTTGTCTTTTGGCCCACTGTTCCAGTGTTATTCCATCAAAATAATTCTGAGTGAAAAACGGGACACCCCCTATTATCTTAAAAGATAAAGGAATGATAACACGGGTATCATGTAAAACCTTAAGATGTTCAATTCTCTGCCGAAAATATCTTTTTTGTTCTTCAGACAGCAAAACTCCCTTTAGAATCTTAAGGACTAATGGCTGCCTGGGATTTTTTTTGTGAAACGCCTTATATACTACAGACTGGGGACTTTCACCTAACTTTTCCCCAATATTATAATCAGGAATTGTGATTCCCATTTTCTATTTTATAGGCCATAAATTTCTAATAGTCAAATGTTGATTATTTCCAGGACTTTCCCCAGAATTTTTAGAAGCTTTCTAAAAAGATAAGGTAGGCTACTCAAAACAGTAATAACTTTAAAAGAAAAAGCCGTAAAGAGTAAAGCGTTAAAAGTAAAGTGTTAAAAAACTCCTTATACCTCACGCTTTACGCATATGAATCAGACAGACCAGTTTAATGTCAAATGTGAAGACCAAACCCCTGATTTTGTCAAATATAGTAACTGACCTTACCCACAGTATGATAATTGTTTTTAATTTTAAGCCATAACAGTATAAAAAATCATTTTTTAAGGCTGGGGCTGTCCCTTAAGAAAAAACCTTTTTTTCCTTTCAACTAACTCTACTTTTTAAATCAGGACTTCGTCAAAGTAATTTTAACGGAGATCCAAATGATGGACATTAGAAAAATACCAAATCTTAAAATGACAAATGACAAAGCTCAAA
>JAGGXV010000020.1 GCA_021162885.1 bacterium
TAAATCGGTAGGTGTTGATTAATATAACAATAGGTAAAAAAAACGAAAAAAATATTTCTTGGGATGATTTCTTTGCCATAATTCTTTAGGGAAAGGATTATTTTTGGTTGGAAAATAACTCAACCATTAGAGGTGTTTTTTATTATACTCACCCAAAAAAAATTATCAAACTTTTTAATAAATTTTTTTCTCAAATCAAAAATGTCCAATTTCTCAGACAAAAACAGCCATGCTTCTTGTAAATCAATCCCCGACTGAAATAAAAAACAGAGAGCGGGTCTCTGTAAATTTACTCTTTCTTTTTTCTTTCGTTGTTCACGATTGTGAAGTTTTGTAGAAAATAGAGGGTTAAAGTTTTTCTAAAACTAAAAAACAATCTCTTTTTCAGCCCTATTTCATTACCACTTTAGGTTAAGATTATCTTTTTTCCCTAATTTGTTCTTAACGAAAAAATTGGTCCAAGAAATTTTAGTTATTCCCTCTAAAACAGTTAAATCACCTTGCCAAACTCCTGAAAATTGGTCTCCATCAATTAATTCAAGAGTAATTTCTTGTTCCAAACTTTCTTCTTGGCCAATAATAACTAATTTTACTTCAGAGATGCCTTCTGGGTCCTCCACTTTTATTGAAGCGGTAAGAGGTTCGCCACCTTTAACATCTTTTGGTCTTTTGGAGAATTTGCCGGAAATAAATTTAGGGTAAACTCCCGAAGCTGACGCCACGTTGAAAGTGTATTCGCCAACCCATCCCGAACTAGGTTTTTGTTCCTGTCTTTGTTCTTGGAGAGAGATTTCTTTTCCCTTTTGGAAATAAATATAACTAACTGCAATTATGACACCTACCAAGCAAAAACAACCAATAATAAAAAGAGGTAAAATCTTTTTTGTTTTGTTCATAGATTAATTTATTACTTGTTTAAATTCCCCCAGTTTTTATAATCTTGTCTTGGCAGGGTTAATCTGTAAGAAACTTCTCCTTTTTTGGGGCCGTAAATAATCAGTTTATTCCCATCTTTTTGATACCACACCTCACCGTCAAACTCGGGAGTCAAAAGGACAACTAAATCATCAATGTTTTTGTTTGAGGTCTGCCAAAAAAGCCACAAATCGCTCCCTTTCTCTAAATTATCAAAATCAATTACAGTTTGGAATCTCGAATTTTGGTCATTGGAATTTGTTTGGGATCTCTGCTCTAAGGTTTGAAGATCAACAAGACCAGAAGTTTCGGTTCTTACTCCACCAACAAAATCAGCAACATAGGTAACGTATTGCCTGCCGTCAATTTCATAAATAGGGTCAATAGTTGATACAGTTAACTTGCCCGCCACGGTCAAATCTTTCTCAAAATAGGAATTACCAGCTGCTTTCACGCCCAAAAGGTTTGTGGAATTACCAACAGTTAAACCATAACTTGCATCAATTCCATCAGTGGCAATCCCGAGCTTGCCTGATTTCACCTGTTCGGTATCTCCAACATTAACTGGAGCAGAAACATTACCTGAAGGAGGAGAGGCGCTTGGTTCTGTCCAAGCAAAAATGAAAACTCCCGCAGCAAAACTTAAAATAAGAACGCTCAGCAAAAAAGCAATTTTTTTAGTCATATTTTTCTTTTTTTTAAATTTAGACCTTTTTACTCTTTATCTTTTGATAGATTTTGTCAAAAATTTCTTTTGTAGATTGTCTCTCTGTCCATTTTCTAATATATTCTAAATCAACTTCGGAAATTTTTAAAACTGATTCAATGTCTTCTAACTGGCGAGTGGACTCACTTTGTTTTCTTAATTTTTCTAATTTTTTCCCAAGTAAAAAGAAATCAGAAGTTAATTTTATCTTCTTTTCAGTGGACATTTTTTTGAAAATCTCATGTTGGATTTCCTGAGCAGTTTTTGGTTTCATCCTATTTTTTTCCTTTTATGACCTCATCAATAATGCCGTATTTCATTGCTTCCTCGGCTGATAAGTAAAAATCTCTGTCGGTGTCTTTTTCTATTCTCTTTAAGGGTTGGCCGGTGTGTTTGGCTAAAATCTGATTGAGTTTTTGCTTTATTTTAATGATCTGGCGAGCACCAATTTCAATTTCCGCTGCCTGGCCGGTTACTCCTCCAGCTACCTGATGCAAAAGAATTTCTGAATTTGGCAAAGAAAACCTCTTCCCTTTGGTGCCAGCAGCCAGTAAAGTTGCTCCCATTGAACCTGCCAAACCAACACAAATTGTTGAAACATCGCAGTCTACATATTGCATTGTATCGTAAATTGCCAGACCCGCCGTAACTGAACCACCGGGAGTGTTAATGTAAAGTTTAATATCTCTTTTGGGATCTTTGGAAGCCAAAAGTAAAATTTCAGCAATGACTAAATTAGCCAGACCATCGGTAATTGGGCCTGACAAAAAGATAATTCTCTCTTCAAGCAATTTTGAGAAGATATCGTAAAATCGCTCTCCTCTTTGAGATTTTTCAATTATGGTTGGAATAATTGGACTCATATTTTACTTTAGATTTTCTAAGATTTGAAAAGTCTTTTCGTTGTAAATTATACCTCTATAATAACTCTTTAATCTTTCAGGGTCAATCTCTTTTTTGACTCGTTCTTCTGGGAGATTCTTTAAAAATCCATTAACCGCAGTTTCAATTTCCTCTTCAGAAACCTTAACTCCTTCTTTTTTGCCAATCTGACGCAGAACCAAAAAATTTTTAACTCTTTTTTCAGCTTCTTCTCCCAGCGAGTCTTTTAATTCCTCTTCGCTTTTTCTAATTTTCCCGAGATAATCTCCGAAAGAAATTTTAAGCTCTTTTTCTACGTTCCTTTTCAAATCATTGAGCATTCTTTCTTTCTCTAAGGAAATTAACGATTGAGGAATTTCAAATTCGGCTTCCCTGGCTATCTTTTCTAAAATTTCATTTCTCCTTCGCTGTTTTTCAGCCATCTCTTTTTCTTGCTTGATGCCTTGTTTCAAGCTTTCTTTGAGTTTTTCCAAGTTCTCAAATCTGCCTAAGCTTTTAGCAAATTCATCGTTCAGTTCAGGTAATTCCATCTTTTGGATTTTTTTTACCTTAACTTTAAAATTTACATCTTTGCAAGCCAACTCCTTTTGAAAATAATCTTTTGGGAAAGGAATGGTAAATTCTTTTTCTTCCTCTTTTTTCATTCCTTCAAGATTCTCTTCAAAACCAGGGACAAAATGACCTTTGCCCAAAAAAAATCTGTCATGGAAAGTTTTACCATTTTCCCGCCCCGCAGGAGCGAGACTCGCCCCACCTGGGGCGGCAATTTTCATTGTATATTCAATTTCCAAAAAATCTCCTTTTTGAGCTACCCTTTCTAAATCCTTAAATTTTGCTCTTGATTTTTGCAACCAATTTAACGCCTCTTGAATTTCTTTTTCCTCAACTGAAACCTCTTTTTGAGAGGTTTCAGCAGCAATTTTTTTGTAATCTGGCAATTGGATTTCTGGTAAAATTTCCACTCGAGCCCGAAAAGAAAAAGGGTTACCTTTTGCTAATTTTAAAATTTCAACTTGAGGCGAACCTATAACCTCAAGTTTCTTTTCTCTAACTAATTGAGGATAGACTTGTTTTATAGCAAGCTTAGCCCCTTCAGTTAAAATTTTTCCCTGGCCAATTTCTTTTTCTAAAATCTCTGGAGGAACTTTACCCGGCCTGAAACCAGGAACATTTAAGTTTCCACTCAGTTTCGAGGCAGCCCTTTCCAAAAATGGTTGAAACTCCAACCAAGACAATTCAAAAAAAATCTCAACTCTTGATTTTGGCAGTTTATTTATTTTTATTTGCATACCTCTCAATTGCTTTCTTTATAAGTTCTTCAGCTTTTTCTTTATCTCCCCAATTTTTTACTTTAACAAATTTACCGGGTTCCAATTTCTTATAAGTCTCAAAGAATTCTTGAATTTCTTTTCGCAAATGTTCTGGTAAATCTTTAACGCCCTGAATTTTCTTGAACCGGGGATCAATTTTTTCCTGGGGGACGGCAATAATTTTATTATCCTCACCTGCCTCATCTTCCATTAAAACAACACCAATTGGCCTTGAGGCAATCATGCAGCCCGAAAAAGTTGGATAAGTTGTTAACAAAACCACATCTAAAGGATCGCCGTCTTCTGAAAGAGTTTTTGGTATAAAGCCGTATTCAAAAGGGAAAAACACAGAAGAATAAAGGACTCTATCTAAGATAAAATACCCTCCTTTTTCATTATATTCGTATTTATTAGAAGAACCTTTAGGGATATCAATTACCACATTAATCTCATTTGGGGGGTTGGAACCAGGAGAAATATCTTTAAATAGATTCATAAATCTTCCGAATTACGAATATTCGTATATTCGTTTAAATTCGTAATTCGTAGGGTTATTGACATTTTTTGCAAAATTTTGCTTGAGGATAGGCCTTTAACCTTTCTTGAGAAATTGGTTTTTTGCATTTCTCGCATATTCCATATTTCCCTTTTCTCATCTTTTCCAAACTATCATTTATTTTTTTTAATTCAAGCTCCAGGGTGTAACCAATGGAAAGTAAATTTCCGTATTCTTCAACCTCATCTGCTTCTTCTTCCAGATGACCACCATTAAATTCTGGATAGCGGGTAATCCAATCCCCTCTAACTTTCACTGAGCGTTTAGCAAGAGCACTCAACCTCTCTTCCAATCTCTTTTTTTGCTCTTCAAGTTTCTCTTTTTGTTTTTTTAAAAATTCTTTTTTCATGCACTTCCTAAAATTAGTTCAATTAATTTTATCATACTCTTCCCCGAAAAAGTAAAAAGGAGATGATTATCTAAAATTGAGTAACAAATTCCCAGGTTTGGTACATTAGAATCCAGATAATAAAATTCTACCTCTCGATAGGAAACACTTTTGAAAACTCCGGGAAATTCAAGTTCCTTGCCAGCTAAGAAGAACAATAAAGGTTGGAAATTACCGCTGAGAGTTCCTTGCCAATTTTCCATTAAATCTTTAAAATTCTCAAGATCTCTAATCTCAGCCACAAAACCAAAGTGGTTGACCTGAGAAGAATAGATAATTAAATTTGCTTCGCCTATTTTTTGCCAAAAATCTTCAGGGGTTCTGACCGAGAAAATGTCAAGGAACTCTTTCAGATTGAGATAGCGTTTTGTTTTTGAATCTTGGAATAAAAGCCGATAAAACTTTTCTTTTTCCATCTCTTCCGTTAATGCCTGCAAGAATAACGAGGGAATCTCGGTGGAAGTTGAAAACCCAATGACTTTAATCCTTCTCACTTCAATTAAAGGCGCAGTTGGTTCTACTTCTTTCTCTTCCCCAATAATTTCCTCTTCCCCAACAACTTCTTCCTCTTTGACAATTGGGGAGGAAGCAACCGGTGGCAACTCAGCTGGTTTTGAAGAAATACCAGGAAGAACATAGGTGTGCAAAAGAAGATAAATGGCCACTGCCAAACCAACAATCAAGAGTAAAATCAAAATCCTGACCAAAAGTTTTTCAGTTGGCGAAACCTCTTTAACCAGGGGCCGGAAGATAATCTCTTTCTCTGCCTCTTTTATTTTCTTTTCTTCCCCTGGCTTTGGTTTAACAGGTGGTTTTTTCTCACCAGCCACCCGAGCCAAAAACTCTTCCCGCTCTTTTTCTTCCTGGGGCGAAATCTTAGTTAACCTTTTTAAAATCTCCTCTTTAGAAACCGGACCTTTTGGCGTTTCTTTCTTTTCCTCTTCTTCTTTAGCTTTTTGGCGAATCTCTTCAATTTTCTTTTTCTCTTGAACTCGCTCTTCCTCCTCAATGGCTCTTTTCCTGACTTCCTCAATCTCTCTGGCTTCTTCCTCTTCTCTTCGCCTCTCTTCCTCAATTCTCCTTTCTTCTTCTCGTAATCTTTTCTCTTCCTCCTCCCTTCTTTTTCTTTCTCTTTCAATTTCTGCTTGCGCTTTTTCTTCAGCCAGTTTCTCTTCTTTGGGTTTCTCCTCTCTCAGTTTCTCTTCTCTTTTTTGAGCAATTATTTTCTCACCTTCCTCAAAACCATACTGAAGCAAAATATCTATCTCCTCAATTCTTTGAGAAAGAACTGCTTGCTTTTTGGTAAGTTCTTGAATTTTAAGATTAATTTCTTCAATTTTTTGGTCAACTTTTTTAATTTCTCTTTCCAAACCCCATCTCTCTTTTTCAATTTTTTTTCTTTTTTCACTAATCTGCCATCTTTGCCTGCTTAATTTTCTTCTCTCAGCAAAAGTAGCTGCTGTTTTTTCTTGGGCTAAAACCTCCTCTTTTTCTTGTTCGATTTCCTTTTCTTGTTGACGAACCTGATTGAGTTTAGCCAAAATCTCATCTCTTCCTACCTCGACCTCAGTTCGTTTTTCAGAAAACTTCTCTTTTTCTCTTTCAAGCTCTTTAATCTCCCGCTGCCGCCTCTCTTTCTCCTCTTCAATTTCTATTTTTTTAAGTTCTTCAGAAACTTCTTTTTGTTTTTTGAGCAATTCTTTTTCTCTGGTTGAAATTTTGTTTAAAGAATCTTCAATATTTTTTACTCGCTTTTTTAAATCCTCAAATTTTCCCTCCTCTTCCCATCTCTTATCCTCCATCTCTTTAGCTTGTTTCTCAATCAGCCAACGCTTTCTCTCTATCTTGTGAAGTTTTCGGGGGAGTTTAGTTTCTCTTTCTTTCTCTTCTATCAATTGGAGTTTTCTTTCAATCTGCTTCTCTCTTCCTAAAACTTTCTCCAAAACTTGCTTTTGTTGATTTAATCTCTTTTCAAAATTCTTAAGTTCTTCTTCCAAAGGCTTTCTTTTTTGGGGAAAAGTTCTCAAAAGTCCTGCAATTTCAATTATCTCTGCTCTTAATTCTTTTTTTCTTCTTTCTTTTTCTCTTTTCTCTTCTTCTTGTCTCTTTTTTTCTTCTTCCTTCTCTTTTTCTCTCTGGCGAGCCCTTTTGCGAATCTCCTCAATCATCCTTTCCTCTTTCTTTATCGCACTCTCTTTCTCAAGTTCCTCCTTTCTCTTAGCCGTTTCAGCTTGAGCTTTTCTTCTTATCTCCTCAACAATTTCTCTTTCTCTGGCTGCTTCTCTTTCTCTCTTTTCTTCCTCCCTTTTTCTTCTTTCCTCAGCCATTCTTTCTCGCTCAGCCCTCTGTCTTTCCTCTTCTTTTATTCTCGCTTCAATCTCTCTGGCTACCTCCTCAGTTTTTTTCTTTATTTTGACCTCTCTCTTTTCAACTTTTGCTTTCTTCAACCTCTGAATATCTTCTTTCATAGTCAAAAATATCCCTTGTTTTAGAATCTGAGAGACTTTTTCTTTTTCAAGTTGAGAGGTTTTTTTATTCTCGTCGTCTGGCATAGTTTTTTGGTTTAAAGCCAGCTTTTTTTGCCGAAAGATTGACCCTTCCCTGCTCATCAATATTTATTACTTTAACTGGAATAATTTCGCCAACCCGAACCACATCGCTAACTTTAGCTATCCGCTGGGGAACAAATTCAGAAATATGGCATAAACCCTCCTGTCCGGGAAAAATCTCAACTATTGCCCCAAAATCCAAAATCTTTTTGACCTTACCTTGAAAAACCTCTCCCACTTTAACCTCCTTGGTAATATCTTTTATCCAACCGATAGCTTTCTTGGCCGCAGTTTCTTTTTCCGCTGTTACAAAAACCTTGCCCGATTCTTCAATATCAATGGAAACCCCACAATTTTCAATTATCTCGTTGATCACCCGACCACCCGGTCCAATCAACTGACCGATTTTTTCTGGGTTGATACTCAAAGTATAAACTCGGGGAGCAAACGGAGATAGGGAAGGCCGAGGCTGGGCTAAAACTTTATTCTGACTTGCCAAAATTTCCATTCTGGCCTTTTTGGCTCGGGCTAAACTCTCTTTCAAAATCTCTTTGCTTATGCCATCAATTTTAACATCCATCTGTAAAGCGGTTATCCCTTTCTCGGTGCCAGCCACCTTAAAATCCATATCACCAGAAGAATCTTCGGGACCTTGAATGTCGGTTAAAAGTTTCCACTCAAGAGACTCTCTCCCGGAAAGCACTCTTCCTCTAACTAGTCCGATAGCAATGCCAGCCGCTGGTCTTTGAATAGGCACCCCAGCATCCATTAAAGCTAAAGAAGCGGCTGAAACCGAAGCCATACTGGTTGAACCATTTGAAGATAGGACCTCAGAGACAACTCTAATTGTGTAAGGAAATTCTTCAAAACTTGGGATTAAAGGCCGGAGGGCTTTTTCAGCCAACATACCGTGTCCAATTTCTCTTCTTCCCGGTCCCCGCAAAGGTCTAACTTCTCCAGCACAATAAGGGGGAAAATTATAATGATGTAAAAATCTCTTTTTGCCTCTAATCTCCATCCCTTCCAAAAGTTGCTGGTCGCCAGGTGCTCCTAAAGTTAGAATTGACAAAACTTTGGTTAAACCACGAGAAAAAAAACCAGAACCATGGGTTCTTGGTAAAAGACCGGCTTTTATCTCAAGTTCTCTGATCTCATCTAACTTCCTGCCATCAGGCCTTTTTTCTCTCTCCAAAATATTCTCCCTGAAAATTCTCTCTTTTTCTTTTTCAAAAAAATATTCTGCCTCCCCAATTTTTTCCTCACCAAATTCTTCTTTAACTTTTTCTCGGAGCTCTTCTCTTAAAATCTCCAAATCATTTTGGCTATGTTGTTTTTCTTTCTGATACAATGCTTTTTCCAATTTTTTGGCTAAAAATTTCTTAACCTTCTTTTCCAATTTGATATCTTTCTCAGGAACTTCCAAAGAAATTTTTTCTTTCCCTACTTTCCTGACAATTTCTTTTTGCCAATCAATCAAATCTTTTAGAAAAGGCAAAACAAAATCATAAGCCCTAACAATTGTTTCTTCAGAAACCTCTCTGGCTTCCCCCTCAATCATATTAATTAAAATCTCGCCATTTTTTTCAAGGCCGGTAAAAATTAAATCTATTTCTCCTCTTTCTCTCTGTTCATAGTCGGGATTTAAGATAAAATTCTCTCCTACTTTAGCAACTCTAACCACGCCAACCGGACCTGCCCAGGGAATATCAGAAATGCTGAGAGCCAAAGAAGCGCCCAAAAGCCCCACGATAGCCGGATCGTTTTCCCCGTCCCAGCTCAAGCAAGTAACAATAACCTGAACTTCCTTTCTTAAGTTTTCTGGAAAGAGAGGACGAATAGCCCGGTCAATCATACGAGAAATTAAAACTGCCTCGGTTGAAGGACGGGCCTCTCTTCGGATAAACCGAGAGCCTCCGATTTTGCCAGCTGCATAATACCTCTCTTCATAATCACAAGTTAAAGGAAAAAAATTCAAACCTTCTCTTTCTCCGCCAATTTGAGAAGTAGCTAAAACCGAAGTTTCTCCTGATTTAACCAAACAACAGCCCGAGGCCTGCTCGGCCAAACCTCCAATTTCAACTTTAATTTCTTTGTCTCTTAATTTTATTTGAAAAGAATCTTTTTTAGTCATTTTATCGGCAACAGATATTTTCTTGGTTCTTCTCCAATGTCAAAAAATTCATCGGCTACCTCTCTTAACTTTGAAGAAGTTGTTCTACCAAAAGCCATCACTTCCACTCTTTTGCCCTGGTTTTTCAAATACTCAACCAGCGGAATAAAATCACCATCTCCCGAACAGAGAACAATCACATCGACATTAGGAGAAGTTCTGATAGCATCAATTACTATACCAACATCCCAATCAGCTTTCTTCTGGCCACCATAAAATTCCTGAAGGTCACGGACTCTAGTTTCAATGCCTAATTTAGTCAAGGCCTCAAAAAAAGCCCGCTCTTCCCCGGTTTTGGTTCTGACCACATAAGCGAAAGCTCTGATAAATTTCCGACCAGCAATCGCTTTTTTCAAAACTTCTTTAAAATTAACTCTAGTCCCGTAAAGGTTTTTAGCTGAATGATAGAGATTTTGAACATCAATCAAAACTTCTACTCTTTGTTCTTTTGGTTTGATAAAAGCCATAATTTTACTTCTTTAGTCCAATCTTTTTAATGATACTATTGTATCTTCTCTTGCTTTCTTTTTCTAAATATTTCAAAAGCCGCTTTCTTTTAATAACCATTTTCAAAAGTCCTCTTCTTGAATGTTGGTCTTTGGGATTTTCTTTTAGGTGCTTCAGCAATTTTTTGATTTCTTCGGTCAATAGAGCAATCTGAACATCAGCTGACCCAGTATCTTTTTGATTAAGTTTGTACTTTTTGATTATTTTAGTTTTTTCCTCTGACGTAAGCATAATTTTTAATTTTTTGTAATATTTTTAATTGTCGAAGAGAACTTCGTTCTCTTCTCCAACTTTGCTTTTTTTAGAAGCTCGGTTTTTGATTTTCTATAGTGCCCCGTGCAGGACTCGAACCTGCAGAATCTCCCGCTTAAGAGGCGGTTGCTGTACCAGTTTAGCTAACGGGGCAAATTTATATCTTCTGGTATATTTACTGGTCGAGGAACTTCTTTCAATGATTTCCACTCTTTTTGAACTAAATTTACCTTTGAATTAATATCTTTTAAAGCAGCTTTTATCCAGCCATAGACGCGATGGCGCATATCAGTCCCTTTTGGAACTCGGATCTCTATCGTTCCGTAATAAAGATTATTTTTCTTATACCCTTTATTGGGTGGTTTTACAAAACTCTTCCCAAAATTTTCGAATGGGATACTGGTTAGCTGTGACCAAAATCTTTTTATTTCATCTTCATTTTGTTGGGAATAAATATTTAGCCGTGCCTTTAAATCCTGAGGGGGAATCCCAAATATCTTCTCGAACCATCGTACCATAAATAAAATAAGGTGTGAGTCAGAATTTGTAACAGCGAAGTGCCTTGTCTTTTTCCCTTCAGCCCAATATAATGCTGCGCCCAAAAGCCTATAAGCTTCGAAGGAAAGTGGCAATTGAATTTCTTTCTCAGCTTCTTTAATAACCTTAGCAATCTCCCGGTGTCTTCTTTCTCTTTGACTTTTTGGACCCCTTACCAAGTTTAAAATTCGTTTCGTATAAAATTTCTTTCTTTGCTCAGCTGTTAAAGGAACAGTTTTTAACCAAAGACTTAAAGTACTTTTAGCTACATTTAATTCTTTTTTAATCTCGTTATAGCTCAACCCTTTCTTTCGAAGTTGAATTGCTTCTGATTTTAATTTTGAATATTTCAATTTATCTTCTTTGGTCATTATGGTTTACTTAAAATGCACTATTTTTCCCAGTTAAGATATGGGGGCCTTAAAGTTCTATCTCGCAATTAATAGTGAAAACTCCGTTGTCAATAAAGTTCTGCAAACGAGTCCAGTCCGCTACCCCTACTATCTTCAGCAGTGTACCAACAATCATAAAAGAGCCATAAGCTAAAAAAAGACCAATCACTACTGCTTTAATTAAACTTTTGCCCCGACTTATTAACTCAGGCCTTCCGCCGGCAAAATAAAACATTATTCCGCCAATCACTAACATCAAAACAGCAATCGGAGGAACAATATTAATCAAAACAAAATCAAATATGCCATCAATCATCACAAAGAAATGACAGAATTGACAATAGATGGCTTCATTTGTAAGTGTTCCACCACCTTTTCTGCAGGCAACCTCAAAACTCTCGTTATTAGCTAAACTTTCTTCAATTTCTTTTATTTCCTCTTTACTAAAACTGCCTGATACGCATACCTTTTTCCCGCAAGGAACCAATCCTCGGTAATACACCTCTTTAGTGTCTGCCTGATATGTTCCAGCCAAACCGACTAGAGGTGAAAACAATCCTCCTAAAAAAACAATTAAAAATAACAAAGCTATTTTTTTTGACATTATCCAATTATAGCAAAAATTTCACCAAGACAAAACTTTTAATTTTTCACTTTCAATTTTTAATTTAGACCGCCAGAGGCGGTCGCTTGTGCCCCCGAGAGGATTCGAACCCCTATCTTTTGCTTCGAAGGCAGAAATGTTATCCATTACACCACGGGGGCTTAACATTTTTTAAGTATAATAAAAATTTGAAAAAAATCAATTTTTAAGGCAAAATAAAAGTATAATTCTCAATTTTCAATGATCAATTATTAATGAATTTTCAATGCTTCAATTTTCAAACGATAATTGAAAATTGGGATTTGATTGAAAATTGAAAATTGATAATTGAAAATTAAACCTCGGATTTATTAAAAAAACATGGTGATTCCCAATGAAGTTAAATTTGTGATTGACCAACTAAAAAAGGGGGGCTATGAGGCCTATGTTGTTGGAGGTTGTGTCCGGGACATTTTGCGAGGAGTTGAACCTAAAGATTGGGATGTGGCTACCAATGCCAAACCAACAGAGATTGGCAGAGTTTTCTTAAAAAGTTTTACTGACAACAAATTTGGCACAGTTACCGTTTTAACTGACTCTGAAAACCCAAGATTAAAAGAAATTGAAATCACCACTTACCGAATTGATGAAAAATACACTGACAAACGCCATCCCGATAAAATCAGCTGGGCTAAAACTATTGAAGAGGATTTAGCCAGGAGAGATTTCACTGTCAACGCCATGGCTTTGGGTGAGAAATCCCAAATCCCAAGCACCAAATTCCAAACAAATTCCAAATTCCAAATTCTAAATTCTAAATTCTTGTTAATCGATCCTTTTAATGGACAAGAAGATCTAAAAAATAAAATTATTCGGGCAGTAGGAAAAGCCGAGGACAGGTTTTCAGAGGACGCTTTAAGAATGATGAGGGCTGTTAGGTTTGCTGTTACTTTGGAGCCAGAGAAAATCTGGCAAATTGAGGAAAAAACTTTCAAGGCAATTCAAAAAAATGCTCACCTTTTAGAATTCATTTCAAAAGAGAGAATCCGAGACGAACTAATGAAAATAATTATGTCAAAAAACGGAGCCCGGGGAATAGAAATTTTGCGGAGGGCAGGTCTCCTCCGCTACGCTATTCCAGAATTGGAGGAAGGATTTGGTGTCTGGCAAAACAAACATCATATCTATCAAATTTATCAACACGCTCTCCTTTCTTTAAACTATGCTCAACAGAAAAATTTTTCAAAATATGTTAGATTAGCCGCTCTTTTTCATGATATTGGCAAGCCGCGCTGCAAACGAGGCGAAGGGCCTGATTCAACTTTTTACAATCACGAGGTTGTTGGAGCAAAAATGACCTGTCAAATTTTGAGGAGATTAAGATTTCCCAAAAAAGATATTGAAAAAATAGCAAAATTGGTAAGATACCACCTTTTCTATTATAATGTTGGAGAAGTTGGCGAATCATCAGTCCGTCGGCTTTTAAGAAAAGTGGGGCCAGAAGACATTGAAGAACTTCTCCAAGTTCGAATGGCCGATAGAATTGGCTCGGGCGTGCCAAAAGCCGAACCTTACAAATTAAGACATTTAAAATATATGCTTGAGAAAGTTTCCCGCGACCCCCTCTCGGTTAAAATGCTGAAAGTTAACGGAGAAGATGTGATGAGAATTTTAAACATTCCTTCTTGTCCTAAGGTAGGACAAATCTTGTCCTACCTTTTGGCCTATGTCCTGTCCGACCCCCAAAAAAATGTCCGTAGGACATTAGAAAGAGAAATTAAACGGTTAGGACAAATGTCCGACCTCAAATTAGCTAAATTGGCGAAACAAGCCAAAGAGGAAATAGAAAAAATCGAAACAAAAAGAGACGAAATGACCAAAAAGAAATACTGGGTCACATGAAGATAATTTTCAATTTACAATTTTCAATTTTCAATCAAATCCCAATGATTCAATTTTCAAACGTTTGATAATTGATTAATTGAAAATTCATTGAAAATTGGTCATTGATAATTAATAATTTTACTCCGGGGAGTAGTATAGTGGCAGTACACAGCCTTCGGGAGGCTGGAGCCCGAGTTCAATTCTCGGCTCCCCGACAAGCAGGGCCTGTAGTTTAGTGGTAGAATGGGGCATTCGCATTGCCCTGACGTGGGTTCAATTCCCACCAGGTCCACTAACTTATGAATTCAAGAGAACTGGGAAATCTTGGCGAAAAAATTGCCAGAGATTATTTGAAAAAGAAAGGTTATAAAATTTTAGCCAGGAATTTTAAAAGGAAATGGGGAGAGATTGATGTTGTAGCAAAAAAGAAAAAGAGTATTGTCTTTGTTGAAGTAAAAACGATTTTAGAAAAACAAGGATTCTTCCCAGAAGATGAAATTAATTGGAAAAAGAAAAATCAATTGAGGAAAATAGCTCAAATTTACCTACAAGAATTCAAAATTCCCTTCGAAAGCCCTTGGCAGATTGACATTTTAGCCATTGAGATTACCTCTAACTTTAAAAAAGCAAAGGTTAGACATTTCAAAAACGCCATCGAAGATAGATATTAACCTCTCTTCCAATTAATGTATGCGATCGCTTATGCTAATTGTTAAATGAATTTCCATTATCCTTATAATTTGTTGACATATGGCTTCCTTTTTGCTAAACTAACATAAAGGTCGTTGAGAAACGACCTTTCATTATAAATAAAACCATGGACCTAAAAACTTTCACATCGGCTGTTATGGAAATTGCTGAAGAGAGAGGAATCCCTCAAGAAAAAGTTATTGAGGTAATTGAGGTGGCTTTGGCTTCGGCTTACAAAAAAGAATACGGTAAAAAGAAACAAAAATTTGAAGCAGAACTTGATCCAAAATCAGGTAAAGTTAAATTTTGGCAAGTCAAGCAAGTAGTTTCAGAAGATATGGTTTTATCAGAAAAAGAATTAGAGAAGTTAAAAGAAAAAAAAGAAGAGAGTCCAAAAGAGCAAGAGAAAATTCGTTTTAACCCAGAGCGTCACATTATGATTGAGGATGCAAGAAAGATTGCCCCCAAAATAAAAGCAGGAGAAGAATTAAAAATTCCAGTCAAAACTAAACAGGACTTTGGCCGCATTGCTGCTCAAACAGCCAAGCAGGTTATTTTGCAAAAAATCAAAGAGGTTGAAAGAGAGGAAATCTTGAAAGAATATAAAGAAAAAGAAGGCGAAATTGTTTCGGGAATCTGTCAAAGAGTGGAACAAAAAGTTGTTTTTTTTGATATCGGCAAGACTTCGGGAATTTTACAAAAGTCAGAACAAATTCCCGGAGAGTTTTACAAACCAGGCCAGAGACTAAAACTTTTTGTCTTAAAAGTTGAAGAAACTGCTAAAGGCCCAGTCATTTTTCTTTCCAGAAGTTACCCAAAGTTGGTCTCCAAGCTTTTTGAACTTGAAGTGCCAGAAATCTCTTCTGGTCAGGTAGAGATTAAATCAATCGCCCGAGAGCCTGGTTCCCGGAGCAAAATTGCGGTCACTGCGACCGAAAAAGGAATCGACCCCATCGGCTCAATGGTTGGCCAAAAGGGAACCAGAATTTGGGCTGTCATCAATGAATTGGGAGGTGAAAAAATTGACGTTATTGAATGGTCAGAAAAAGCAGAAAAATATATCAGCAATGCTTTGTCTCCTGCTAAGGTCTTGGAGGTTAAAATTTTGCCAAAAAACAAAGCTCAAGCCGTTGTGCCTGACGACCAACTTTCTTTAGCCATTGGTAAAGATGGCCAAAATGTTAGATTGGCTGCCAAATTAACTGGTTGGAAAATAGACGTCAGAAGTTTAAGCCAAGTGGAAGAAAAAACTGAAGAAGGAGAACCAAAAAAGGAAGAGGTAAAAGAAAAACCAAAAACCAAAAACTCAAAATCTTAAAGATGGTTTCAAAAATATTTTCGGCTGCCTTAAAAGGACTAACAGCTCAACTAATCGAAGTTGAGGTGGCTTGCTCGAGCGGATTAAGACGTTTTAATATTGTTGGGCTGGGAGATAAAGCAATTGGAGAAGCAAAAGAAAGAGTAGGAGAAGCCCTCAAAAGTATTAAACTTTCAGCACCTCACGGTGAAGCCCGCAGGGTTTTGGTCAATCTTGCACCGGCTGACTTAAAAAAAGAAGGCAGTTTGTACGACCTGCCAATTGCTTTGGGTTACCTTTTAGCTTCTGGCCAAACAAAATTTAATCCCCAAGGGAAAATTATCCTTGGGGAATTAGCTTTAGATGGAACATTAAAGCCAATTAAAGGAGCTCTTTCTTTTGCTATTTTGGCAAAAGAAAAAGGATTTGAAGAAATAATTTTGCCAAAAAGAAACATTAAAGAAGCTTCTCTGGTTAACCTTTTAAAATCGCAAGCTGAAGTTAAAATTTTTGGAGCAGAAAATTTAAAAGAAGTTATTGATCACTTAGAAAAAAGAAGAGAACTTCCAAAAATAGAAATGGATTTTGCTGAATTGAAATCTTTACCTCAAAAATTTGAAGTTGAATTTGGTTGGATAAAAGGCCAAGAACACACTAAAAGAGGATTGGAAATTGCAGCTGCTGGAGGACATAATGTTTTACTGGAGGGACCGCCTGGCGCAGGCAAAACCTTATTAGCAAAAGCAACCATTTCTATCTTCCCGAAGTTAAATTTTGAAGAAATCTTAGAATTAACTAAAATCTACAGTGCCTCTGGCCTCCTCTCTGAAACCCAACCACTCCTAACTCAAAGACCATTCAGAGCACCCCACCATACCTCATCTGAAGCTGCTCTTATTGGAGGTGGTTCACCCCCAAAACCGGGAGAAATCACTTTAGCCCACCGTGGGATTTTATTTATGGATGAATTCCCTGAATTTCATCGTGATATCTTGGAAAGTTTACGCCAGCCTATCGAGGAAAGAAAAATTACTATCCAAAGAGCAAAACATTTTTTAACTTTCCCAGCAAACTTCACTTTAATTGCTGCTGCCAATCCCTGTCCCTGCGGCTACTATAACCACCCGGAAAAAGAATGCACTTGCACCTCCTCCCAAATTGCTTCTTACCGCAGAAAACTATCAGGACCCCTAATGGATAGAATTGACATTTTCAGTTGGGTGCCCTCTTTAAGATATGAAGAGCTTATTTCACCTGATAGGGAAAATTTAAGCAATGAGACCCGAGCAAGAGTTGAAAAAGCCCGGGAGATCCAGAAAGAACGATTTGCCAGAGAAGGAATTTTAACTAATTCAGAAATGAAAATTCCCCAAATTAAAAAATACTGCCAGATAGACAGTAGATCGCAAAATGTTTTGAGAAAGTTTGTCAACTCAGGAAAGCTTTCAGCCAGAGGTTATCACCGAGTGCTTAAAGTAGCAAGAACAATTGCTGACTTAGAAGAAAGAGAAAGTATTTCTTTCCAGAACATTAGTGAAGCTCTAAGTTACCGCCTTAGAGAAAGTGATTGAGCTATTAAATTTCAATCACCGAATCACTCAATCACTTAATAACTCAATCACTCGAGCGATGTCTTATTTTTTGCCAAGTTCGGTTCCCACCGCATAAACAGCAAAAGGGTTGCGGGCAAATCTGACATCAAAGTGCAAATGACAACCAGCTGGACCTGGAGGTACAGTCCGGCCACTGTATCCAACATATCCAACAATCTGACCCTGAAAAACTTTCTGGCCGGGGGAAACAATAATTTTTGAAAGATGACCATAAAAAGTCACCACCCCGTTGGGATGTAAAATCCGCACATAATAGCCAGAAACGCTGCCATAGCCAGTTCTTTGAACAGTTCCACCCGCTGCAGCAAAAACCGGTTCCCCACACTTACCATTAGAAAAATCAACCGCATTGTACCAATGAAGCCCCTGGGTAATTCGACAGGGAGCAGGAATAGGACAGATAAAAGGATTTTCAGCCAAGGGAACCCGAACATAATCTGGTTGAATCTTTGGTATTTTACCGCCGGGAATAATCAGCAGATCGCCCACAAAAATATCATCTTCGTTGGCAAGACCGTTGAAATCAACAACCTCATTAACTTTTGCTTGATAAATCTGACAAATCTCACTTAAAGTATCTCCTTCTTTGACAATATGCAAAATGCCAGAAACCGGCAGGATAATCAATTTTTGGCCGGGAGTAATAACCGATTTCTCCGACAACTCATTAACCCAAAGTAAGGTTTCCAGAGAAATACCAAATTGAGCAGCAATACCAGATAGGGTATCGCCCTGCTCAACAACATATTCTTCAATTTCTCTTCTCAACCCAAGCTCTCCAAGTGCCCCCAAAACCTTTCCCTCAATCAGAAAAGGAGGAGCGACCGACGACAAAGAAGAACCTTCAATAATATTCAGACCAAAAATTTTAGCGGTCAAACTCTGTTCTCCTGAAAGATATTGATTGCTTTGTAAAAAATCTCTATTTTGGGGGAAACTGATCTTCTGTTCAAATGGGTTTATTCCAAAGAAAAACAGAAAAAGAGAAATAAAAATAACCCCCAATCCCAAATAGAAAAGAGGAGATTTCAGCCATCTTTGAAAAATTGGAAGATTTTTAAGTTTTTGGTTCTCTAATATATCTTTCAGAAAATTTTAAAGCGAAACTGGCCTTTTAGAATTTCTATCTTTAGATTCATTATCATTATAGAGAAGTATCAAAAAAAGGTCAATCCTTTTATCCACAATGAATCTTGTCTCCAAAAAAGTTGTTAAAAATCTACTCTACCAGCAAAATCTCCAGCCCTCAAAGAAAATGGGGCAGAATTTTCTGGTTAAAAGAGAGGTTCTTGATAAAATTATTGGAGCAGCCGAGTTAAAACCAACGGATGTTGTCTTAGAAATAGGCCCTGGCATTGGAACCTTAACCCGGGAACTGGCTAAAAGAGTAAATAATGTTATTGCTGTGGAGAAAGATTTAGAAATGATAGGGATTTTAAAAGAAACTTTAAAAGATCTTCAGAACATAGAAATTGTCCAGGGAGATATTCTAAAAATTAAAAATTTAAAATTAAAAATTAAAAATTACAAGCTAATATCTAATCTTCCTTACAATATTGCAACTGAAGTTATTAGGAGATTTTTGGAAACAGAAAATCCTCCGAAATTAATGGTTTTAATGGTCCAAAAGGAAGTAGGGGAAAGAATTTGTTCAAAACCTCCAAAAATGGAAAGGTTGGGAGTTTTAGTTCAAGGATTGGCTGATGTTAAAATTATAGAAACAGTGAGAAAAAAGTGTTTTTGGCCAAAGCCAAAAGTTGACTCAGTAATTTTAAAAATAGTTCCCAACCAAACATCCATTAACACCTCGACGCAATTATGTCAGTTTGTTAAAATTGTTAAAGCTGGTTTCTCTCATCCCAGGAAACAATTGATTAATAACTTTTCAAAAGAGCTAAATCTTTCGCGAGAAAAAGTTAAAAAATGGCTCAAAGAAAGCAAGATTCAACCAAATCAAAGAGCAGAAACATTGGGAGTGGAAGATTGGATAAAATTGGCAAAAACCTTCAGATAATTTTCAATTTACAATTTTCAATTTTCAATTAAACATCAATTTCCAATTTTCAATTATTGTGTTTGAAAATTGAATCATTGAAAATTCATTAAAAATTGGTTATTGAAAATTGGGTTTTACTTTTAATTTTGCTATAATATTCTAATGCTAAAATTTTTGAAAAGTTTCTCTCTTAAAAAAATTTTTCTGAAAAAGCAGATAGTTTTTATTTTTCTGATTTTTTTAAGTTTTAGTTTACTCTTTCCCAGCCCCCCTGCCTATGCTCAATTTGGTGTATTGGATTTATTGGGGACAGCAGGTAAAGGAGCACTTTGGTTTGCCCAAGCTCTTTTGGGTCTTTTTCTCCAATTTATTTTATTGATAGCCCAAGGAGTTCTGGCTATTGGTATTGCCTTGTTGAGTGGAGTTATTAATTTCACTTTAAGTGGCGCTGTTTCTTTGACCAGTCCGGATAAAAATGAGATCATCAGGGTTGGCTGGACTTTAGTTCGTGACTTCGTTAATATTGGTTTTATTTTGGGATTAATCTATATTGGCTTAGCTACTGCTTTGAGAATAGCCGGTTTTGAGTTGAAAAAAGTTTTCCCTTGGTTTTTGATTATGGCTCTTTTGATTAATTTCACTCCGGTTATTTGTGGAGTAGTGGTTGATGCAGCTAATATCGTGATGAAATTCTTTCTGGGGGCTATGGCTAACTGGTCTCTCTTGGGCGAGGTCTTTTCCAGCAACATATCTGCATTAGGAGATCTTTTTACTACTTTAAGTTGGGTTCCTGTGGCTAAATTCGTGTTCTTAATCGTCTTTGGCTTTGCGGCCGGCTTCGTTCTCCTTGTTTTTGCTATTCTACTTTTGCTCCGAGCGATAATTATTCCTCTCTTGGTTATTTTATCTCCTTTTGCATTTCTCTCTTATATCTTTCCATATACTAAAAGACTTATCTGGGATAGGTGGTGGAGTCAATTTTTACAGTGGTCTTTTATCGGAGCGATTGGGGGATTTTTCCTTTATTTAAGCCGGCTGGCTCTTCGAGAACAAGCGATGTTTAAATTCGCTATCCCGGCAGAAGATCCTGCCCTTGCCACTTTTATGGAACAGATAGCCCCTTATTATGTGGGAGTTGCTTTTCTTATGGTAGGGCTTTTTGCTACTTTCTCTACCAGTGCTATGGGCGCTAATCTGGTAACCGGTTTTGCCAAAAAACAAGGCCTAAAAGCCCTGAAATGGGGTAGCAAAAAACTTGAGCAAGGAACTAAAGCAGCAGCAGCTGGAATTGGTACAGCTGTAGCTGGTGCAACCAAGGGAATAAAAGAAGGTAGAGGTGTTAAAGGAAGAGTCGGAGGGGCTTTTAAAGGGGCCTTTACCAGAGAAGGTCGAGAAAAAGGAAGAGAAGCTACAGAGAAATGGCTTGAAAGACGACATCTTGTCAGGCCTGGATTTTATGAGGAGAAAAGAAGAAAAAGACTAAAATTAGACGAGGAAGTAAAAAGATTAGAAAACCTTCCCACCGATCGCCTTTATGAAATTATGAAGAGGAGAGGTATAACAACGAAAGATGTAGCAGCAAAAATAGCTAGTTTTGAGATATTATCCAAAAGGAGAAGTCTCGGAGGAGACATAACAACACCGGAAGGAAGAGAAAAAGAAGAATTAGCAAAGAAAATGGTTCCTCTGGCTAAAACTTATGGAGCCAACCTTAAAGAAATGTTAAAGGCAAGACCCGACTGGGCAGAGACACCCGAAAAAATAAAAGAACAAATAGAAGGAATGTCTCCTAGACAAGTTAGATTGAATGTTCAACCTCAAGCTCTACGGAATATAGACGTCTTCATTGCATTGGATTTAAGTAAAATAAGAGATATAGCCACAAGAGGGACCGAAGAACAAAAGAGGGCTTTAGTTGAGGCCCCCTTTACTAGAGAAGGACGTATTACCCGCGAAAGTTTCACCTGGGCAGAACAGCATAGAGTATTAACTGAAGCAGAAAGAAGCAGAATAAGAAGATTTAGGGAAAACCTTGCTGAAACTGAGAAAAATCCAAATCTTAATAGATTTTTTGGAGCCATCCCTGGTTCTCGGAGAAGGATACCAGGTCTAATAACTCGTCGTCCAAGATAACAAATTTATGGCAAACCAAAAAGCTAAACAAGAAATTGTTTTCCCCGAGGAGGTTTCAGAAAATATCTCAAAGATCCTCAAAAGATACGAATTAGAAGAACCTCTGAAAAAAGTTGAGGAGAAACTTTATCAAGGAAAACTCAGTCCAGCCGGAATAATAGCTAAGACGACATGGCAATTGGCTGAAGGGAAAATTAAAATGGGAGAGTTACCAGCTCTGCTCCAAAAGAAATTAAATATCCCCGCTGAAACGGCCAGAAAATTAACTAAAGATATAAAAAGAGAGGTGGTTGATTTAGCAGAGAAAATTCCTGAAAAAGTTCCTTCAGCACCTCCAGAAAAACCTTCTCCAGAAGAAAAACCATCTCCCAGGAAAGACATTTATCGAGAACCAATCGAATGACCTGCTTTCCTTCGACCAAATATAAAAGGGGGTTGAACCAACCCTCTTAAGTTGGAATCAACCCCTATCTCATTCTCCATACATTCTTCTCTCTACCTCCCGTAACTCTTCATCGGTCATCTCCTCAGGGAGTTTTTCTCTTGGTTTTTCTTTAGGAGGAGTTTTTTGAATCTCCTTCCCAAAAAGCTTTCCTGCTAAGGCAACAAGATTTGCAAGACTCTTTTCTACTCCTTCTGCACCTTCTACCCGAATATCGGTAAGGGCGTTTTTATCAAGCGACATCTGGCGAGTTACATAATCATGGGTCATCCTATCCTTTTCCGAAGTAGGGAGATTCTTTGTGAACGAAGCCTTTATCCCTTTGTGAGCTCCCCCAATTGCTTCTATCCTTCTCCGCGCCTCAGCTCTTCCCTCGGTAGCTTCAATCTCTTCAAGCCATAAAGCATTTTCTATTCTCTCATCAACAGCTTCCATATTAACAATAGAAATATCCAAAAGGTCTGGGGGAATTCCAGTTCTAACGAATAAGTTAGCCGGGTCGGTTAAAAGATATATCTTTATCGCTTTCTCAAGCTCGGTCTTCTCTTCTCGACATCTGGTGTAGGTTCGCTTTACCATTTCGGCTCGTACCCCATCCTCAATTGCTCTAGTAAAATGAGTGAGCATTTTCCTTTCATCCAGGGGAATATCAGGAGAAAGAGCATAATATGTAAAATTCACTAACAGCTCTTCCCCCTTTACAATCAGAGTTTCTTCCTCCTTTATATCTCTCCAGGGTTGGGGAATTTTTTCATCAGGAAGCTCAGATAAGTCATACTCACTTCCTACTTTAGGAAAACTCATATGGACAGTCATTGTTACCTTTATTAATTTTGCGCTTTCTTTTTCTGCCTGAGTATGTACGACAAACGGTTCAATATCTAATTTGTAGACAATGGTAGGAAGAACTACTTTTGGTCGATCTACTGGCCACCAGATCCAATAGATTCCTGGAGCAAGCGCTCGAACCGCTTTACCAAATCTTGTAAGAATTACTTGGACCGGAACCTCTCTTTCTCCTCTTTCTCCTTCCGAGATTTCTTTTCCCTTCATCTTCGCAGTTGAAACTACTAATATTGACCTTACCAACCAAACAATCAGAAATATCCCCACTACAACCACTACTGACACTCCAATTTTCGGATCCATCGTCCCCACCAAGACCTTTTTTGTGATAGCAAATATGGAAATATAGAAAGCAAGTAGTATCACAATAAACAATGGTCTTGGCTTAACTTTCTTTAACAAAGAACCCAACACAATAATAAAGAGCACTCCTAAAATCAGCCATCCCATTCTTTGCACCTCCATATAAAATTTCCCGATTACCATATCTCCCGCTTCTTCCATTACCACTATAATTGTCCTCGCGAAATTTACAGTATCCCAAAACATTTCTTTGGCAATGCCTACAATATTCCAGAACGTTTCCATTTCTTTCATCTCACCTCCTATTTAGATTTTTAAAGATTTCTCCGAGTAACCTCGAAGGTCAAGAATGAAATTCTCTATTTTCCTGGCAGTTCTGTTATAGCATATCATTTTATCTTTGTCAAATTTTGGCCTTTGGGGAGCATAGTAATTTCCATTTTAGAATTTTAATTTAATAAAATTATCATTAAAAAATAATCAAGGAAAGGGGGGAATAAAAATATCGCAACAAATGGGCACGATCGTGTCAGTTTGTTACCATACTATCCGTTACAAATTTTCGCGATCGCGAGAATCTGTAACGGTTTATTTTGTTTTAATTTCAGCTAAATAAGCTACATCGAAATCGCTCCCAAAATAGGTTCCTCCAGCAACCTTGGACCAAAAAGTAAGAAAAGCTGAAGAAGAGAATTTTCAGCAATTTTTTTATTAAATTTTGTTTCTTTTTAGAAAGTTTCTTGTCTTAAAATCACTAAACTACTTTTCTGAAGCCAATTTGTTGTTTTTTGTATTGTGCTTTTGTGGTATAATGTTTAAAATATATTAATACACTAATGCAATTTAAGGTGCCAAAATTTTTGGAACAGAAGGCAAAGATAGTTGGTCCTTTAACTTTCAGCCAAACTATCTATTTTACAGTGGCTGGAATGATTATTGTTGTTCTTTATTACCTTCTTCCCTTTTTTCTGTTTTTGGTTTTAGCTATCGTTATTGGGGGAGCAGCTTTAAGTTTGGTTTTTGTTAAAATTGAAAATGTTCCATTGTCTCAAGTGTTTGTTCAATCCTTTAGCTATTTTTTATCACCAAGAATTTATCTCTGGAAGAAAAAAGAACCCTTAACTCAAATTAAGTTGGTAGAAAAGAAAAGAGAAAAAAAGGAAGAAGAAAAAGAAACTCCCTTAAAGATCTCCCCAAAAAGCCGATTGAAAAGACTTGCCTCAAAAATAGAGGTTGGTTTGAGATAAATCTATGCTAAAAATTCCCGCTCAACAATTTTTAGAATTCAATCAAATTAGAAACGGGGTGGTTGTTCTAAAGGATAATACCTTGCGAGGAATTTTAATAGTTTCTTCCCTGAATTTTGATTTGAAATCAGACGAGGAACAAAAAGCTATTATCTATCAGTTCCAAAGTTTTTTGAATTCTTTAGATTTCTCATGCCAAATCATTGTCCAATCAAGGAGATTAAACATCACCGGCTATTTTGACAAACTGCGAGAACTTGAAGAGAAACAAGAAAACGAATTGTTAAAAATCCAGACAGCCGAATATCGAAAGTTTGTGGAAAGTTTAGTTGAAGAAGGCACAATTGTCAAAAAGAACTTCTTTGTTATCGTTCCCTATACTCTTTCTGAGCTAAAAGGAACAGGCATGGAGTTTAGCGGTTTGGGAAAATTTAAAGAAATTTTTCCAACCACAAAAGTCTCAAAATTAAGTGAGGAGGAATTTCAAAGAGCCAGAGAACAACTCTGGCAAAGAATGGAATTTGTGGCTATTGGACTGAGAAGGTGTGGTTTAACCGCCGTTCCTTTGACTACCCCTGAATTAATTGAACTTTTCTGGAGTTGGCATCACCCTAAAGAAGCTGAGGTCGGCTATTATCCAGAAATTTTGCCAGAACTCATAAAATAACTATGTTAAAACTGCCTTTTCTCAAAAAAGAAAAAAAATCTGCTGAATTAGAAATAAAACCCGAAGAAATTCAGCTGGCAGATATTATCGCTCCCTCTTCAGTAGCCATCAAACAAAACTATTTGCAATTGGGAGAACGACTTTGTAAATCCTTTTTTGTTTTCTCCTATCCTCGCTATCTCTCAACTGGTTGGTTATCTCCGGCCATTAATTTAAACTATCCCCTTGATATTTCCTTGCACATCCATCCAATTGACTCTGGCCAGATTTTAAGACAGTTAAGAAGGAAACTGACCGAAATTCAAGCCGAAATTATCGACAGAGAAGAAAAAGGATTAATCAGGGATCCAACTTTGGAAACTGCCCACCAAGATATTGAAAAACTAAGAGATGACCTCCAAACAGCCCGAGAAAGAGTCTTTAGGCTGGGCCTCTACCTTACTATTTATGGAGATACTCAAACCGAATTGAGAAGAATCGAGACCACCTTGCGCTCCATTTTTGAATCAAGGTTAATCTATCTTAAACCTACCTTATTAAGAGAAAGAGAAGGATTTGTTTCTACTTGCCCTTATGGTTTGGATAGAATTTTAGTCCACACCCCAATGAACACCGCCCCTCTTTCAAGTATTTTTCCTTTTGTTTCCCCAGACCTTTCAGCCAACGAAGGAATTTTATATGGCTTGAATCAACACAATAACTCTCTGGTTTTATTTGACAGATTTACTTTAGAGAATGCGAACTCAGTTACATTCGCTAAAGCCGGAGCTGGCAAATCTTACGCCTTGAAATTGGAAGTCCTCCGCTCTTTAATGCAAGGCGTTGACGCGATAATTCTAGACCCAGAGAACGAATACGAGTTTTTGGCTGATGCGGTTGGGGGCTCTTTTTTCAGAATTTCTTTGACTTCACCAACCCATATTAATCCCTTTGATTTGCCACCGGTTGGCGAAGATGAAAAACCTGGGGATGTTTTACGAACTAACATTATCAACTTGGTCGGCCTTTTGAGAATAATGCTTGGAGGCTTAACTCCCAGAGAAGATGCCATTGTTGACAGAGCGTTAACTGAAACCTATGCGGCCCGAGACATCACCCCTGAAACCGATCCGGCAACTTGGCCAGAAAAAATCCCCTTGATGTCCGATTTGGAAACAGTGCTTTCGGGCATGGAGGGAACCGAGTCATTGGTCCAACGGTTGAGGAAATTCACCACTGGTAGTTACGCTGGCTTTTTCAACCAACCCTCCAATATCTCTATGGACAAAAACTTGGTTGTTTTTGGTCTCCGAGATATGGAAGAAGAACTAAGGCCAATGGCTATGTTTATCATTTTAAGATATATCTGGAATACTGTCCGAACTGAAATGAAAAAGAGAATTTTGTTGATTGATGAGGCCTGGTGGATTATGCAAACCGAAGATGGGGCCAGCTTTTTGTATGGCATTTGCAAAAGAGCCAGGAAATACTGGCTGGGAGTTTCAACGATTACTCAAGATGTTTCTGATTTTATGAAATCCGATTATGGCAAACCAATCATTACCAACTCCTCTTTACAACTTTTAATGAAACAAAGTCCAGCCACCATTGATGTTTTGCAGAAAACTTTTAATTTAACCGACGAGGAAAAATATCTTTTGTTAGAATGTGCGGTTGGGGAAGGAATTTTTATTGCTGGAACCAAAAGGGTGGCTTTGAAGGTGGTCGCTTCTTATGCTGAAGACCAAATCATCACCACCTCACCAAAAGAAGTCTTGAAAGCAAGAAGAGCCAAGAAAAGACTCAAAGCAGAATAAATTTTATGACTCAATCAACAGCCACCGAAAAAAAAGTTAAAACACCTCCAAGCAGGGATGAGAAAGAAGAGTTAGTTTCAGAAGAAATAGAAATTTCAAAATGGCAGGCTTTTCGGGAAGGAATTTTTTTAAGCCCCGAAGGTATTATTATGATGACAACGGCTTTTCTTGTTGACCTAGGAGAACTCTTTATTCCTTTAGAACCAATTGATCCTTTAGATATCTTTGCTCTTGTCTTTTTTAGCTCTTGGATGATTTTCCGAGCAATGCTCAAAGGGAAAAGCCCAGAGATTAGGGTTTCTAAAAAAGCAGCCGCCACTCTCCAAAAAGCAGCTAAATGGGCAAAGAGATTAAAATGGCTGAGGCCTTTACTTTTTATTCTTGAAATGGTTCCTTTGGTAGGCGCTGCTCCTTGTTGGATGATAGCGGTCTATCTTGAATTAAAATATGGTTAAAGGGAGAATAAAATTAAAAAAAATTTTTATTGTTTTTTTACTATTTGTTTTCCTTTTCCAAGCGACCTATGCTTTTGCTCTTGAAATAAAATATCCTCAAGTTCCCGGCGCTTTTACTCCCCAACAGATTGAACAGAAAATAAAAAACAAAGAAATCAAAGAAGAGGATCGTTTGCCTCTTTATTTTAAATATTATTTCAATCTATCGTTAATCATCGTTGTTTTAATCTGTATTGGGGTAATTATCTATGGTGGGGTTTTGTATTTGTTGTCGCCGGCAAAACCGGTTATTTTAGTTTCAGCTAAAAGGTGGATATTTTCGGGTCTTTTGGGTCTTTTAATTTTATTCTCTTCTTATTTGGTCTTGGTTACTATCAACCCTCAACTTTCTCTTCTTAGATTAGGAAAAGAAAAAGCTGAAATTCCTATTGGTAGGATTGTTCCCCTAAAAAGAGGGACTTTAACTTATTTCGAAGTTCCAACCGGCAAATTAATTGAAGAAAATCTCAGCCATATTACCGCCACCACTACCCGAGTGGTTGTAGGAATCAGTCATTGGCCTGATTGCCAGGAAGATGGTTATTCTGACTGTTGGGCCGGAGAAAAGAGTCCTCGTGACACAATTAGATATTGCGTTTCTGACAATTTTCCTCCTCTTACTTGTTATTGGAAAGAGTGTAACTGGCGTAATAACAACGACTGTAGTTGCCGAGAAAATGAGTTTATTGCTGAAATTGACTGGCCCGATTGTAATAAAAACAAAAATAGAATGAAATGTTGGCAAAACGACCGATATAACACCAGTAAAATTAAGTGCTGCTCTTCAGATGATCTATCATTGAGTAACTTTTACGCAACAAGCTCTTCAACTTGTAAGAAAGGGGAAGTATTGTGGGGGATTATTCATCTTCCTTTGTGTCAAAACAATCTTTCAACTTGCTGGGACAGCCAACGAGATAAGGTTGAATGTTCTACCCCGAGGATTCAAAAAAGAGAATCTGGATATACTGTCTCTCTTGAGGATATTAATTTTACTGACTGCTACGATCTTCAATCTCCAGTGGCTGAGGGCCCGGTAATTAACAAGTTCGTCAGCGAGGTGGAAAAAATAAAAGCGAAATCAGAGAATTTGGAAGATAAAGTGAAAGAACTAAAAGAGGTAACTGATGCTTGCAGTTGCGGGAGGTCAAACTGCCAACCGGAAACCGATCCCGGCCTTGACCGAACTAATGTCTTCTGTATTCCCCAAGAAAATCAATGCGAGATTTCTTGCGATGAAGCGGCAATTGCAAAAGCAAGCGAAGATGTAAAAAAAGCAATTGGAGAACTGGAGGCAGAAAAAGTAAAACTGGTTACCCTGCAAGTACCTTTGGTTATTGATTATCTGGAAATGAAAAAAGCCGGGCTTTTAATGACTTTACCAGAAGATGAAATAGATTACGGAGAATTTGCTTTTCAGAGATTTCTTTTAGACAAAGAAAAAAAGGTGGCTACAATAACTGGTTTTGAGGGCTGGCCAACTCCACTCTTAACCAGGGAAATAGAAGGTAAAAAAATTACGGTTTTTGATCCAGCCACTTTCTATTTCAACCCTGATACTTGGGAAAACCAACAAGCAAAAATTGAAACTCAAAGATTAAATCCAATTTTAATTCTCTCCAATACTCCTCCAGCTGAATTGAACAAAAAGATAGCCGAAAAAGTTAAAGAAACCCTTGGAGAAGATGTTTTTAATCTCCTTTCAGAAAGCGATTGGCAAGAGATTGTTAGAAAAAGTTTAGAAGAGGGGACCTATGAAGTCCTGGAAGAAGATTTCGCTATAGCATTATCTGAAGCAATAGAAAAACTTCTTGCTGAAAAACTCTCCCAAAATATTATAGAGCAAGTTAAAATCTTTGAAGAGCGCTTAGCGTTAATCGCTATTGCCAAAGCCCAAAGCGCCGATCCTTTAACCGAAAAATTGACAGAACTTTTCACTGCCAGATTGGAAGAAAAGCTGCCACCATTTTTAAGAGAAACTCTTTCAGGAAACATTTTAGATCTGGTTGATAAATACACTGAAGGAGATATCAAAAAACTCTTCCAGGCCGATTTTTATGATTTATTGAGTCAAAATATCCAAGACTCCCTTTCAACAAAAATCGCTGACTTGTCCCCAGAACTTTCCCGGCTTCTATCTTTAAGAGTGACTGAGGCGTTTGGTCTCTACGTTGTCACCGATCTCTTAACCAGCATTAATGATTTTCTGGTTGAAAAAATTAACGAAATCAAAGAACTCATTGTGAAACAGGTAGATATTATTGTTCAGAAAGTAGTTGAAACTATCACCAATGTCTTGCTTGAGAATCTTCCAGAATGGTTAGAAACCACAATTTTGGCTTTAACAGAGGGCTTGGAACTTGTTATTTCAGAAATTGCGAATGATTATGTAAGAATGTACATTATGTATTACCTTGATAATTTCTTAAAAGACATTTATAAATTCCAGGATAAATTGAATAATCTTTTAAACTTAACCATCAGAGATATCTTGCCAAAAGAAACAAAGAAGTTTCTGGAAAAAACCATTGAAGATCTTTTGCCAAAAGATACCAGAGATTTCCTTCATAAAGATTTCATTGAATTTTTACCTCAAGAACTAAAAGAGGTTCTAACCAAATCATTAAAGGAGTTTTTACCAAAAGAAGTCAGAGATATCTTAAATGAGAATTTGGCCTCTATTCTGGGTATAGAATTTGTTTTTGAAAAAACTCTTTATGATTATTTCCCTCGAGAACTAAAGGAGATATTTGAGTTTGGTTTTGTCAATCTTTTCCCTGATGAACTCACCACACCTTTGAGCAATTTTCTACCCGAGGAAGCCAAAATTTCTTTAAATCAGCTTACTCAAAGTCAGCGCCAAATTCTCTTTTATACCAAGATTTTAGACCTCCTCCCAGAACAACTCCAACAAACTCCCCTTGAAGTTTTGGGAATAAAAGATGACAGAGTAATGGATGTTTTAGGTGGTGATATCCCTGTTTTGGTCCAAATAATTGAGGACTATCTCAAACCAGAAGAAAGGCCAGCGTTGGTTAACGAACTAATTAGAATTTTGAAAAAATCTTTAACCAACTTTATTGCCGAAGACCTCCACAACCCCGAACTAGCTGACATTTTAAATACTCCTCTTTACCAAAACCTTCCTCAAGAAACCAAAGACTTTTTCAATAAATCTTTCGTTGATTATCTTCCAGAGCTTGCCCAATATGTATTTAACCCTCCGAGCGATTCTCTCTTAGATATAATTAATGCAGATACCGATTCTGAAATCTTTAAAGTCCTTTCAAAAAGTATGCTTGATTTACTGCCCCAAGAAATTAAAAACCAACTAAATATCCGTTTGAAGAATTATCTTCCAGATTGGCTCGTCAACAAAAAATTGATTGAGCTTTTACCAGATAACTGGAAGGGGAGTATTGCTGATTTCCTTGAGTTGAGTGATGAAGATATTGAAGAAGCGGTTGAAGAAACCGTAGAAGAAGTTGCTTTAGATGAAGAAGTGAATCAGATTATTCAAACCTTAAATCAAAAAATGGTAAATGCTTTCACTGAGGCCTTAATCAAAAACATTGCTGAAAAAACCGGTCAAAGAATTTCCGAAGAAAAAGCCGATGAATTAACTGAAAAAATCTCTGAATATATGAATACTTTAATTGAAAAGGCCTGGACAAAAGTGATATCGGAGGGATTTATGCTTGACTCTCTAAAAAATCTTTAACCTAAAATGCAGACATTTTTCCAAAAAAAATATATTAAAATCCCGATTGTGGCTGTTTTGATTTTCTCTCTTCTTTCCCAATCCCTTGTTTCCCTCCAAAGACCAAAAACTGTCAAAGCGGCAAGTAAAATTAATTATTTAGATATTTGTGAACCGAAAGTCCCTTTTTACAACGAACCTCTTCAAACCGAAAAACTTCAAGAAGCCTGTTATTTACTCAAAAAGATCCAAGATAAAGCCAGCCAGCAAGTAGATACAGCCAGAGAGATATATAAACTAACCGACCCTCTAACTAAGTGCAATCCTCTTTGGGGCGAAACCTTTCCTTATATCACCGAAGGAAACTGCAAATCAGCTTGTGCCTGGAGTTTACCAGAAATAAAAATTGAAATTGACCTTACTTTAGCTTTGGTTTGCCTTTTTGCTCCACCAGCTTGTGCTGGAGATGTAAGTGCTATTCAAAAAGTATTAGATTTAATCAGCGAAATCTACAAATGGTTGCGGATTCTCAAAACACTGACAGAGGTAATTAATCTTATTAAAGAAGCAATTGAGGTTTATCAAAAAGTTCAAGAATTTGCCGAAGAAATCGGAGAACTTATAGAAACTGTCCGAGGCATTGATTTAAGTCAGGTCCAAGAGTTTTATGATACTCTCTCTGAATTAATTCGTCTCCAAGCAGAAATTCAAAATGAAATCATTAAAATTAGTGGTAAAATTTGCCAAATGAAAAACAAAGTAGGAGTTTTCTCGGAGAATCAGTTAAAAGGAATTTATCGTCTAATCAACGAAATTGGGGAAATTCTAGCCAATAATATTTTAAAGCCAGGACAACCTCCTGATCCAGAAAACGGAGAGGAAAGACCTTTTATTGAAAAAAAGCTTAAAGAAATAAAGGAAGCTGCAGACCACCTCACTTGTGGGGAGCACTGCGACAATATAAAAAAACTGGCTACCAGCTCTATTGCTAAAAATGACGAAATCCAACAAATTCTTTATGATTTTTATCAAACGGGAGAAAAAGAAATGCTAGGAACCGCTATGACAGGTTTGGTGGAGGTAATTTGTCAGACAAAAGACAAAATCTCAGGTATCCTTTCTGACCTTGAAAAACTCGAAGCTGAAATTGCCCAGGCTTCTGACTCAGATAATTTAGATATTATCCAAACTGGAATTAATGATATTAAACCAATATTTGAAGAACTTTCCGATAAAATCTCTCAATTAGAAAGCGGGGAAATACAGAATGTTGAATCCTGCCAAGGAAAACCCGATAGTTCAAGTTGTGGTGATTTTCGTTGGTGTTTTAATGAAAAATGCCTGGAATATTACTGGAAAAAAATTGGCACCGACCAGGGCTGGTGCTGTAGTGGAAGTAAAACTAAATGTAACCCTCGCCAGTATGGCAATATCAGAAAAGGTGGAACCGATGGTGAATATGGAGGAATCGAGCGCTATGTTTACTGCGGAATACCCTTCTGTGTGTTTACCAAAAACGGCATATATAAATGTGAACGCCGGGAAGTGGTTCAAGAAGAAGAACCTTGGCCCCCTGAAGAAACCTGTCGGTTAGCCAAACATCTATCTCTCCTCCAAAAACTTGATAAAATACTAGAGCTCCTTAAAGAATTAAACCAAAAGGTTATTGAAACAGCAATCAGCTTAGAAACAACCAATGAACAGATTGAAAAGAATTGCCAGGAGATAAAAGAGGGGCTTCAAGAACTCAAAACTAAAATTGATGAAATTAGGCCCGAACTAATTGATTTTGATGTAAAAAGAGAAGATATTGATGAAGTTAAAACAGAAGCTGACGAAATCAAGCCGAAAATTGATGAGCTTAAAGAAAAAGCCCTAAAGGCGATGGGAATAATTAATTTCTTAAAAGCGATAAGGTCACTTAAAGAAATTTTAGACCTCAAAGACGAACTTATCGAAGATTTCATAGAACTGGTAGAGAAAGCAAGAAAAATTATCGAAGAAGGAGAAAGTGGCCAAGAAGAATTTGAGAAAAAAGCCAAAGAATTCAAGGTGAACCTCGAAAACCAACCCTCCTGGCAAGATATTCTCTCTTCAGTTGATATCGAAATAGGCTCAATTTTTGAAGCTATTAAATGCTTGCCAGCCAAAGGAATATATAACAACTATCTCGGCGATTCCCAGGAAGAAATCCTTTGTCCCTTCCAAATACAAACAACGACCACTACTGTTAACGGCACCACTTCAACTACGACAAAATGGAAATATGCAACTTCTTCAATTTATATTGGTGGTCAAGTTTGCCCTGATATTACTCCAGCAGTTAACCAATTGCGTAGCATCTCATTCTTTATTGAAAAAAATCTTAACAAAATTCGAGACATGGAAAGAGAAGGTTATCCAGAAGTAAGACCGGTAAAAGACAAGGCTTTTCAACTTTGGGAAAAATCCATTTATCTCAAGGATTGGGCCATTTTTCTAAATTATATGATTGATCACTGCCGCTGCGGTCGAAGTTATTGTCGATTAACTCTCGGTATCTCGGGAGTCTCTATTCCCGGCGCTCTTGACCCTCTTCAAAATCCTTACTGCTGGCTCGGTTGGCTTTTCGGCCGACAGATTATCCGGCTAAAAGCCGATGCTCTGGAAAAAGCAAACAGTGGTCTTGAAGGAAAAGAAATAGAAGGAGAGGAAGAAAAGTTTGTTCAAGTAGGCGAAACTGGCGATGAATGGTTCTGGGCTTTAAAATCATTTCAAGGCAATTTATACGCTGGCACTTACCAACTTGGAGGTGAAGGTCCAAAAATTTACCGTTATCCTCCTTGGGAACATATGCAAAACCTAACCGAAGCAGAAGAGTCAATCCATAATTTGATAGTTTTCAAAAATCGGCTTTACGCTATCACTGAAAAAACCGGGAAAGTCTATCGTTTAAACAATGACAAAACCCATTGGGATATTGTCTATCAAGATGATGAAGATTATGTTTTGGGTGTAGGAGGAACGGTTTACAATGGTTATCTTTATGCTTTGATGTCCGCCTATGGGGATAGAGACAAACTAATCAGAAGCTCTGATGGTGAAAACTGGGAAGTTGCTGCTAAGTGGGAGGGAATGTGGCTTCCTCATCTGGTTGTTTATAATAATGAATTGTATGCTTTAGGAAAAGAAGGCGAAGGAAATAATATGCGCACAAAAGCAAGAAAAACTTCTAACGGAACCGACTGGTCTGAGGTTTCTGCTCTCGGTGGGAAAGAAGGTAGTTGGAGCTGGGGAATTTCCTGGGGAGGAAAACTCTGGTCTGGCATTAAAGGGGATATTTATCAATACGACGGCAGAAACCTTACCCTGGCATTTAATAGCCCCGACCCCCATCTTCACAGTCTTTTTATTTTCAAAAATCAAATTTATGCTGGAACTGGCCCGAAATGGAAAGAAACCGGCACTACCCATCTTTATCGTTCTCCAACCGGAGAAAGAGGCAATTGGGAATTAATCGGTACTTTTGAGGGAAAAGCGAATATTCGTTGTATGGAAGAATTCAATAATAACTTATATATTGGAATCGCTAACGGAATTTATAAAATGATTAGCGAATAAAAAACCAAAAAATTATGAAAATTCCAAGAAAAAAAACCATTATCCCTCTAACTCTCATTTTGGCTCTTTTTGGTTCCTTGGCTGGCCTTATTTATGCCCAACCTCAAGCAGATTTAGTTTGCCGTCAACCAATAGCCATCGGCTCCTCGATGGACGCCACTTTAGAGGCAATGGATGTTTTGATTAAAGAAACCAACAATATCTACCATGATATCTCTAACCAAATTGAAACAGCAAACAGTGCCCTAACTGAAGCTGAAAAATGTGACACTTCAAATAAAACCTGTAAAGCAATGTGTCCCAATATCCAAGCACCAATCACTTTTAAATTCACCTTACTCTGGTTGTTTGGTCTTGCCAACTATCCAACTGGTATTCCAATTTGCAATCAAAGATTTCAATGTTTAGGAGATCCCTGCCCCAGTTTAGAAAGTCAACTTTCTCAAATCTCAAATTTTTTAGATTCAATTACTTTATCAATTCAAAACATTAATGATGTTTTTACCAGCTCGACAGAAATAATTGAAGAGGATATAATGAATGAAGAAGAAAGCATAAACTTCAAACAATGTTTAGAGGAAGCAAAAGGCAGCTGGTCAGATGAGGCAACCAAGATAACCAAAAAAGAACTTGAAAGATGTATAGAAAACCTTGGGAAAATAACCAAAATTGAATTTGCCCAAAGAAAATTAGAAAGAACCAGAAGTGATTTTTATAAATGGCGAATGTCACCCGATGACTGGGAAAAAGTTTATCGCAGAGAAACTACTCCCAGAACTGCTATGAAATGTCTTGAAGCCTTGGAAGAAAGAATTTACTGGCCCAAATGGTGGACTGACGATTGTGAAGAAAAATGCAAGGATAATCCTTACAAAACCGGCTGCCAAGATTGTCTTTGCCGAGGATGTGAGTCAACTACTGGCAACAAACGTTGCACTGATACCGGAGGGGTTGAAGCTGATCCAACTGTATGTCAAGAATGTCTTGACCAAAACCTTATTCACCAATATTCTTGGCTAAAAGCAACTGGCTGTAAGTTTTACGGCGCTTGCCGAAAGAAATGTGAAAAGGCTATTTCTCTAAAAGAAAAAGAAGAATGCCTCAACTGCCTCTGTGAGGGACTTCTCCCAGCCAAAGAATGTGTCCAGCAACACGGAGGTGAAGATGCCTGCGACGAGGAATGCGAAAAGGAATGTAAAGTGGTGGCTTGCCAAAAATGGATTTGTGGCGAAAGTTTACTTAACTGGACCAGTTGTTATTCTTATTAAAATATGTTTCAAAAAAAGAAATTCAAAAAATTTATTGTCTCTTTTGCGATCTTGTTATTTTTGACACTTATCACCTTTAGTTTTGTTTCAGCTCAATTAATCCCGGAAATTAAATATCCCAAAATCGGCACCAAAGAAATAACCGCAACCACCACTTTAGGGGAATATATAAATTATATATTCAGTTTCGCCATTATCGTTGGAGTTTTAATCACCGTCGGAGTTTTGATTTACACTGGCTTTTTATACCTTAGCTCAACCGGCAACCCCGAACAATTAGGAGAAGCAAAAAGCCGAATTTATGCTGCCTTTTGGGGTCTTATTATTTTACTTAGCTCTTATTTAATATTAAATACCGTTAATCCCCAACTAACGATTATTCGAACTACTCTTGAGTCCATCGAAAGGGGAGTAGTTTTAACTGACCCCACTAAAACTGGTCCTGATAGAGAAAAAGTTACCGAAATAAGTATCCCTAACATCCAAAAGCTATTTGGAAAAACCTACTTGCCCACAAAAATTGAAATTTACGGAGAATCAAGGGGTCAATTGAAAGTAAAAGCTTTTGAAAAACCAAATTATAAAGGAGATAAAACCGATTGGATAACCAGCAAGCTAGACAATACTGGCTGGACCATAAAATCTCTTCTGGTTAAGGGAATTGGCCCAGGAATTTATCTTCACGGCCCTCAAGAGAAAGAACTCCATTTGGTTACTGACTTGCCAAATTTTCATAAAGTTGATGATTTTGACAATAAAGCAGAAACGATTGAAATCAAAAATTTAATAGTTGGTACTGAAAAGAGAACTGATTTCGCTGCCATTTTACACGAAGACCCTTATTTTAAAGGCCAACTTAGAATATTTGTGCCAACAATAATAGAAAGTAAAGAACTACTCCAAGGGACTGTTTCAATTCAACGAGTTAAAAACCAAGTTTTCGGACGAGACACTACATTTGATAGTAGTTTAGTGGGAAAATTTGTAATGTTTGATGTGGCACCTATTAGAGATAAAATATATAAAGTAGCTAGTGTGGAAAGCAGTACAGAATTATTACTTACTACTCCCATCCCTCCAGAGATTAGTTTTACTGGAGTGAAAATGTACTTAGCCAAGGGAACATCAGGAAATATTCCTCCAGAGTATCCTGTCTTAAATGTTCGAGACAAAGATGAGTATGGGAAAGTTGATGGTGTCTCTTCAGCCCACGTTTTCCAAATAGGAGAAAACGAAAACTGCCAAGGGATTAAACTTTATGCTGCTCCTAACTTTATTGTCACTGAAAATCTCCCTTTTTGTAAAATTACCACCGAAAAAACCACTATGGGTGTTCTTGATAAAGATGGCAATGAGGTTGTAAGTAAAGAAACTAATTTTAAACTACCTATTTTAAAACCCGTCGATATTAAAGATGTTTGTGGCGACAAGTTTTGGGACGACTCGGTTCGATCAATTGAAATTGATGGAAAGTGTTTAGTCGTTTTTTTTGAACATTCTGCCTCATCAGATAAATTCCCTGGGAAACAAAGTGAAGTTTTCACCAAGAATGACCCTGACCTCTCTGATAATCCCAGCGGCAAATGTAAGTGTTTAGGAGGGGTCTTCGCTTGGATGTGCCAACCTTGTCCCTCAACCATCGCCGTCTATCCTATAAAATAAAAAAGAGAGAACAAATCTCTGTGTTCTCTAATCTCTTTAAATGACCAGTGATCGTAAGCGGTTTTGGGGGAATTTTAAGCGGGTTTAATAATTACTCTTCTTTCTGGTTCTCGGCCAATACTTTCGGTTCTAACATCCTCTCGGTCTTTCAAAGTTAAGTGGATTATTCTTCTCTCGTAAGAGGGCATAGGAGAAAGAGCTCTTTCTTTTTTTTGCAAAGCCACCTGATCGGCAACGCTCTTGGCTAATTCCTTTAGATACCCAATTTTCTTTTCCTTGTATTGGTTTATATCAAGATCAACAAAAAATTGTTGTCCAATTTTCTTTCTCAGCATCTTTCCTAAAACCCTCTGGATTTCAACTAAAGTTTGGCCATGTTCTCCAATTAAAATTTGGGGCTCTTTTGTTTTTAAACTTAAAGGTAAGGTATTTTCTTTTATCTGCCCGACTTCAAGTTTAACTTCAAAAGACATCTTCTTAAAAAACTCCTTCACAATATTTTCTATATTCTTTTTATTTTGCATTTTTATTTGTGTTTTTTTATTTTTTATATTTTATTTTTGATTTTTTGCTATATACTGCTCCCCAATTGAAAACAAAGTAGAAACTATCCAATAAAGTCCGATAATTGAACCAAGTTTCCACACAATAAAAACGGTAAAAATTGGAAAAAAATAAAGCATCTGAGATTGCATCATTGAAGAAAAATCACTCTTAGATTTTTGACCTGAACGAGAAGAAGCACTCCTTGAGAGAAAACTGTCTTTATGTTTCGAGAAAGATATTTTTGACTGGATAAATTGAAAAATCCCAGCCAATAAAGCCAGAATAAAATTTGGTTGAGCCAAATTAACTATTCCTAAAAAAGTTGGTTCAATAACGCCAGGGGAAGGAACAAAACTGTAAAGAGAGCCAGCTAAAACTTCTGGTTTTAACCCTTTTAAAAAAACTTGATATAAAGCAATCAGAATTGGTAATTGTAAAAGAAGAGGTAGACAACCTGAAAAAGGACTAATTTTTTCTTTTTGATAAAGCTCCATAGTTGCTCGGGCCTGAGCTTGTTTATCTTGCTTGTATTTTTTTTGAATCTCTTCGATTTTCGGCTGAAGTTTGGCAAGAGCCTTTTGGTTCCGGATAGCCTGGATTGAAGAAGGATGAAGAATTAATCTAACGAGTAAGGTTAAAACAATCACTGCTATCCCAAAATCATGTCCTGGCAAATAAGTATAAAGTAAAATCAGACCATTCAATAATGGTTGATAGAGGACTATGTTAAAAAATTGTATTACTGCCTCCATTGAAGATTAAAAATTGAAAATTGCAAATTGCAAATTTTAAGGCATATCTACTCCCCCTTTACTGAAAGGGTGACATTTTAAGATTCGCCGGCAAGAAAAAATCAAACCCTTAAAAACTCCGTATTTCTCAAAAGCAAGTTTGGCGTACTCTGAACAAGAGGGATAAAACTTACAGTGCCTGTTTGAGTAAGGGGAAATGTATTTTTGATAAATTTTTATTATTTTTATAAAAACTTTTCTGTTCACTATTTTAACCGTTTTTTAACAATTTTGCCTTTTGGAGAAGTTTTTCAACTTCCTTTCTAACTTCCCAAAAACTTTTTTCCTCAATCCCTTTTCGAGCAGAAAAAATTAAGTCATATCCTGGCTTTATTCTCGCCAAATTGGCTCTAACCCCTTCTCTCAATCTTCTTTTTATTTTATTGCGGAGCGTTGCTTTTTTGGAAATTTTTTTAGAAACAACAAGACCGATCCGCGGGAACTCTAAGTTATTTTTAACTAACTTCAAAATCAAAAATTTCTCTGCTTGCCCCTTTCCCTTTTTAAAGACCCTGGCAAAATCTTTCTTTTTTTTAAGAGAGTATTTTTTGGTTAGCATTTTTAGTTAGACAGTCAATCTTTTTCTTTTCTTTCTCTTTCTCCGAGCAAGAATTTTTCTCCCTGTTTTGGTTTTCTTTCTTTTCAAAAAGCCATGGGCCTTTTTCCTTTTTTTCTTTTTTGGTTGATAGGTAATACTCATTATTTACAATTTTAACAAATTATCCCCAAGTTTTCAACAGAAGTTAAATCTATCTTGTATTTTCAAGAGATTTGCAATATAGTTA
>JAGGXV010000015.1 GCA_021162885.1 bacterium
ATAATAAGGAATATCCCTCGGACCGGCTATTTTGATTTCTTTAACTTTGAAAACCTGAGAGAGAAAGAAAAAATAAAAAACTAAAATTATCAAAACAAAAATTAACATAACATCCCAAAAAAATCGTCTTTTTAAAATCGACGGCCTCTGGCGCCTCTGGCGCAAGAGGATACGACGAGAAGGTTGCAATCTTTTTTTATATCTTTTAAGTCTTTTTTTTGATTTATATCTCATCGTTAAAACTATCGTTGAATCATTGCTATAGCAATTATTTTACGATGGTTTAAAAGCCACGCTTTTTCTTTCGCAATTTTTCAAAACAAAAAGTAAACCAGTATTTGAAACTGAGAGGGAGATCTTGGGTTCTAAGGTATTTTTTCTCATAGCCGCTGAATCCTTTTTTAAACAAAGTTAATCCCCAAAAGGGATGTTTTTTTATTTTTGATTTTTTATTTTTTATTTTTGATTTTATATCAGCGATTCCCCAGAAATTGTAAAGTTTACAGCCCTTTCTTTTTGCTTCTTTTATTGCTTCCCATTGTAAAAGATAGGAGGCTGGAATTTTTGGATACTTTAATGATGAGGCACCGTGATGATAAAAAGCAATCTTCTGCCAAAAAATAATAATAGCTGAAGCTAAGATTTTTTCTTTATATTTGGCGAAAAATAAACTGATTTGATTATCTGGAAGAAAACTCAGAAATTCGTTTTTTAAATAGCTGAGGGAGAAAGGAACAAAATGATGTTTGAGGGCTGTTTTTTGGTAAAGTTCGTTAAAAATTTTGATGTCGTTGGGGTCTTGAGATTTCTCTACTTGAAGAGTTTCATTTTTTAATCCTTGTTTTATTAAATAGCGGGTGGTCTTTCGCATATTCATCAAAAGAGATTCTTCTGGTTCTTCAAGATTTAATTCCCATGTTACTTCTGGATGAGTATGCATTGGAGCAGGCCTGAAACCTAAATCTTTAAATATTTCCTCTGACTCTTTCACCCTTTCCCAAATCGGCGCTATTCTAATAAAACTACACTGCTCTTGTTTGGCAATCTTTCTTAATTCTTCTAAAAATTTGTTTAGGATTTGGGATTTAGGATTTAGGATTTGGGATTTAGGATTTTTAACTACTGGTCCATGCGGCACAAACAAAAACCTCCCTCTCTTTGCCTCAATTTTGATAACCAAAGCAATAGCTATCGGATTTGACATTTGAGATTTGACATTTGACATTTTATCGTATATTCCCAATCGCCAAATCTTATTACCCATCTTTTTTTGAAATTCTCCCCAATTCCAAGATTGCAAAAAAGTTTTTTCTTCACATTCTAAAAGAAAATTTTCCCAGAGGTTTTTGTTCTCAATTTTTCTAATCTCCATAAATTATTCAATTAACTTTTTAACTAAAATTTTGGGAACTCGGCTTTCAAGAAGAATTATATCTTCGCTTGAACAGAAACTTTTTATTTTTTCGAAAATTTGTTCTGGTTTTTCAATTAGTAAAATTTTGTCTTCTGGCATTCCAGATTTTTGAGCGCTTGCTTTCAGTTCTTTAAAATAATCTCCGGTGGTGATTATGGCTAAATCGCAAACTTTTCCAATCTTTTCTCCTATTCTTTTATGGATTTCTCTTGCTAGTTTACCTAATTCAATAAGGCAAGGCATTACAATAACTTTTTTACCTCCCATTTTTTTTAAATAATCAAGATGAGAAATTACGCTTTTGGGATTTGCTGAATAAGTGCTATCTACAATATTTAAACCCTGAATTCCTTTTTTGATTTTTATTGGACTTTCAAGTTCTAAGAGAGTATTTTCGATTTCTTCTCTTTTTAGTCCAAGATATTCAGCACAAGCTCCTGTTAAAGCAAGGTTTTCAATATCCCAAGGAAACAATTTTGTGCCAGTTAATTCAAACTCATAATCTTCTGGTCGGACCAGCTTTTTTTGGATTTTAGTTTTTTCAAAAAGCTCTCGGCAGTATTTATTTTGACCATTAAAAATAGCCAAACCATCTGAAGGCAAACTCTCAATTAGCTCGTATTTTCCTTTAATAATATTTTCCAAAGAGCCGAAAGTTGAAAGATGCTGCTCTGAAATGCCAGTTAAAATTCCTATTTTTGGTTTTATCATTTGACAAACTTCTTTTATTTTTCCTCGTTCGTAAGCTCCGATTTCGCAAATAAAAATTTGATGGTCTCTGTTAAGTTGGTTTAAAATTATCTTGGCAATGCCAATTTCCGCATTGATATGTTGAGGAGTTTTTAAAACCTTAAATTTTTTTGATAAAATTTTTGCTAAAAATTCTTTTGTTGAAGTTTTGCCATAACTTCCGGTGATGCCAATAACCAAGAGGTTTTTAAATTTTTCTCTTTTTTTTGCCGCTTTTTTTAAAATTCTGGTTGTTAAAATGACCGTTGGAATCTGAAAAACTAAAACGATTAGGGAAGAAATTAAGGGAGACAAACAAAGTAGAATAAAGAGTGAAAGATAAAACGCAATGCCTTTCAAGGGAAAAATATAAAAAACAATTAATCCCAAAAATAACATTCCAAATCCCAAAATGGCAATTATTTTTTTAGTAAATTTGGGAAATTTAATCCACCAAAAACTCGAAGATGCTTTCTGGAAAGCCCCAGTCTCAAAATGAGCCCGAAACCGACCGTAGTGATACTCTTTTAGCTGCCAAAGCCAAGCCCAAAAAAAGAGAACTTTAGTGAAAATCAAAAACCAAACAATTACAATAAATATCTTCATCTTTAAATAGGTTTGCTATTTATTTTAATACAAAAAAGTTTTGATTTTCTGAGATAGAAGTTGAGGGGCTTGTAAATGGGGGGCGTGGCCAATATCAGATAAAATTTCTAATTGGGAAAATTTTATTTCTTTCTTCATCAAAAGGGCATCTCTTAGGGGAGTTATTTTGTCTTTTTCACCCCATAAAATTAAAACTGGAACTTTTATTTCTTTTAAAAAAGGAGTTAAATCTTCTTTTAAGATATTTTTTATGGTCTCTTTTAACATTCCGGAAGCTTCCAAATAATCAGTTTTTCTTAAAATATAACGATAAAAGAGTTTTCTAAAAAAATCATAAGCTGGCAAAAATGAAAATTTTTTAAAAAAGGGAATTATTTTTGAAATTGGAGAGTTCTTTTTCTTAATCCCAGCGGCTGAAACTAAAATTAAACCATAAAGTTTTTCAGGATAACGGAGGGCAAACTTTATCGCCACTCTCCCCCCAAATGAATGACCCATCAAAAAAAATTTCTCTTTCGTTTGAGAAAAATCTTTTAACCAATCAACATAATCATCTAAACTCCAGGGTTCTTTTAGTTGGGTTTCTGGTTTGAAGCCGGGTAAATCAGGCACAATAACTTCAATTTCATCAGATTCGATATTCTCTTTCACTTTCTGCCATTTTTCTTTTGAACTTTGCCAACCGTGTAAAATAATTAAAGTTTTCATAAAAATTTAGATTGCTCACCTCTTTGTTAAGTAAAGTTATCTCTTTTGGGGAATTGTTTTAAATCCGATATACTTTTGTAAAACTTTAGGCACATCAACTTTTCCATCTTTCCTTTGATAATTTTCTAAAATGGCAATTATGGTTCTGCCGATAGCAAAAGCGGTTCCGTTTACGGTATGGACAAAATTTAATTTATTAAATTTATTTCGATAACGAATGTTTAATCTCCTTGCCTGAAAATCAGTACAATTTGAAGTAGAGTGAGTTTCCCGATAACGACTCTCAGATGGTAGCCAGGCTTCAATGTCGTATTTTGCTGCGGCTGGCCTGCCAAGATCTCCAGTGCATATGTTCACTATTTGATAAGGAATTTTTAATTTCCTCATTAGTTCTTCCTCAAGCGATAAAAACATTTTATGCTCTCTTTGGGATTCTTCTGGCTTGCAAAAACTAAACATTTCAACTTTATCAAATTGATGAACTCTAAAAATTCCCTGAGTATCTTTGCCATAACTTCCTGCTTCTCTCCGAAAACAAGTAGAAAAGCCAAGATATCTTTTTGGCAATTCATTTTGTTCAAAAATTTCTTCTGCATGCATTGTTCCAATTGGTTGTTCGGCCGTACCCGCTAAAAATAAATCGTCTTTTTTTAAATAATATGCTTCTTCCCTGTCTGTTTGTTCAAGATAGCCCATACCCCTCATCATCTCTTTTTTCATCATTACCGGTGGAATAATTGGCTGAAATCCTTTTTTGGTTAAAGAATCAAATGCCAATTTTATTAATGCGAATTCAAGTAAAACTGCTTCATTTTTTAAATAACCAAATCTCGTTCCTGAAACTTTGGCTGCTCTTTTAACATCAATGAGATTTAAATTTTGGCCGATTTCTAAGTGCCCTTTTGGTTTGAAATCGAATTTGGGAATTTTGCCCACTTTTTTTATTACCACATTATCACTTTCATCTTTTCCTACGGGCGTGTCATTAAGAGGCAAATTTGGGATGAGCAACATTAACTCATTGAATTTTTCATCGATTAGCGTGAAATTGTTCTCTAAAGTTTTTATTCTTTTTTTTATATCTTTGGCTTTCTCTATTTTCTCTTCGTTTAACTCTTTTTTTTCAGAAATTATATTTCTTTGATGCCGTAGTTGCTCAATTTCTCCTAAAATTTCTCTTCTCCGCTTGTCCAATTCTAAAAGTTTGTCAATATCAACCTCAAAATGTTTTTTCTGGCAGCCCTCTTTAACAATTTGGGGATTTTGACGAATAAATTTTATATCTAACATAAAATCTTGAATTAGGAATCAGGAATAATGAATTAGGGAAAATCTAATCCCAAAATTCATAATTCATAATTCATCTTTTGGGGCGCATTGTTGGAAATAAAATCACTTCCCTCAAACTACGGGAGTCAGTTAATAAAGCGACTAATCGGTCAATGCCCATACCAAAGCCAGCGGCTGGAGGCATACCATATTCAAGGGCTTCTAAAAAATCTTCGTCCATTCTTTGGGCCTCTTCCAGACCGGCCTTGTGTAATTTTTCTTGTTCTTCAAATCTTTTTCTTTGTTCAACCGGGTCATTTAATTCAGAAAAAGCATTTATTATTTCCCAGCCAGCTATCACAACTTGAAAATTAGACAATTTTTTGGGATTTTTATTGAAACTTTTTGCTAAGGGGAAAGCTCCGAGAGGATGATGGATTAAAAAAGTAGGGTTGCAAATTTTTGGTTGGCAGATTTTTTTAAAAATTTTATCAGCAATCTCTGCTTTTTGGGCTCCTTTTTCTGTTTTAACACCTAATTTTTTAGCTTCTCTTTCTAAACCTTCTTTGGATATTTCTTCTAAATTCAAGCCGACTTCTTTCCAGAAAAGTTCAGAATATTCAATTCTCTGCCAAGGAGTTTTAAAATTTATTTTTTTGCCATTGTATTTTATCTCAAGCTTGCCAAAAATTTTCTTTATTAAATTTTCAAACATCCTCTCGGTTAAAGCCATCATATCTTTGTAATCAGCGAAAGCCCAATAAAATTCTAACATGGTGAAATCGGGGTTGTGGGATTTGTCTATTCCCTCGTTCCGAAAACATTTTCCGATCTCATAAATTTTTTCAAAACCACCAACCAAAAGTCGTTTTAAATAAAGTTCGGGGGAAATTCTTAAATATAAATCCAGGTCCAAAGCGTTTAAATGAGTTTTAAATGGCTTTGCTTTTGCTCCTCCGTAAATTGGCTGCAAAATCGGCGTCTCAACCTCTAAAAATCCTTCTTTTTCTAAAAACTCCCGGATTAGTTTTATAATTTTAGACCTCAATTCAAATTTTTGTTTAACTTCCTTATTGAACAATAAATCCAGGTATCTCTTTCGATATCTTTCTTCAATATCCTTGAGCCCATGCCACTTTTCTGGTAGGGGCAGTAGAGATTTTACCAAAAAATTAAAATCAAAGACCTCAATTGTTTTCTCACCGGTCTTTGTTTTCATTAAAGTTCCTTTAATCTCAAGGAAATCGCCAATATCAACCAGTTCTTTAAAAAACTGATAACCTCTCTCCCCTACTTTCTCTTTTCGTAAAAGTCCTTGAATTTTCCCTGAACTATCTTCTATATCAAAAAAGGTCATTCCGCCATGAGTTCTTAAACTTCTTACCCTTCCAGCAATGATTATCTCTTGAGTTTTTTTGACCAATTTTGAAAAATCCCTAAGAACGTCGCTTATTTGATGAGTTCTTCTTGTTCTTTGAGGATAGGGGTTTAGCCCTGATTCCAGGATTTTTTTCAACTTCTTCAACCGATTTTTCTTTATCTCTGGTAAATTTGCCATATATTTTATTATATTTGAAAAATTGAAAATTGTAAATTGAAAATTATCTCTGAAAGTACCACTCAAGGATTTCTTTGGCGGCTTTTTGAGCGGCGATCCGGGTACCTTTGACATTTTCAATAACAACCGTTAACAAAATTTCGGGATTTTCGTAAGGAGCGAAAACAGTTATCCAATTATGATAGACATTTTTTCGGGGAGTTTGGGCGGTACCGGTTTTAGCAGCGGCTTTAACGGGCAAAGAGTTGAGCATTACCGCTGAACCTCCAGGAGAACTAACTGCCTGCCTCATTCCTTCTTTGACAATCTCAAGATTTTCTTGAGAGATAGGAATTTCTTTTTTGATCTCCAGATTCCCTTTAACTATTTTTGGAACGAGTAATTTTCCTCCATTGACAACAGCAGAAAAAGCAGTGGCTACTTGAAGGGGGGTAACTAAAATATAACCTTGGCCAATAGCCAGATTGTAGGTATCACCTAAATACCAGATTTGCTCTGCTCTCGGTCGGTCAGCAAAATAACTTTCTTTCCACTCAGGATCAGGAATTCTTCCTGAAACTTCGCCTGGCAAATCTATTCCGGTTTTTTCACCCCAGCCAAAAAGCTGGAGGTATTCTTTGATTTTGGCGACTCCCAAACCATCAAATTTTTTTGGCAATCTTTCATCAATTCCTTTGGGTCGGAGATAACCACCCCCAACCATATAAAAGAAAGGATTAACCGATTCAGCTATTGCTTTTTTAACATCAGACCAGCCATGAAATTTCCAGTCAGGATAACATTTAAGTTCTTTTGTGTATTTATGTTCAAGGCAAAGCTCTAAAGGGCAGTAAAGTTTTTCTCTTTCAGAAATTATCCCTTCCTCTAAAGCAGCTGCAGCAATTAAGGGTTTAATAGTTGAGCCAACGGGATAATTCCCTCCGATCACCCGGTTAAGCTGGGGTTTTCTTTTGTCCTCATTGAGTTTTTTAAGGTCTTCTTTGGTAATTCCTCTAGCAAAAAGGTTATTGTCAAATGTTGGAAGAGAGACCAAGGCTAAAATTTCTCCATTTTGGGGATTAAGGGCAACGGCTGCTCCAGCTTGGGAACCTACTTCGTCAAAAATTTCTTGCAATACACTCGCAATCTTTTTTTGTAACGGTAAATCCAGAGTCAAAACTAAACTTTGTCCAGACTGGGGTTCTCTGACTATTTTTCTTGAAATTTCTCTGCCTTCAGCATCTCTTTTTATTTCAAGTACTCCTTTTTTTTCAGCTAAAACTTCTTCATACCACCTCTCCAATCCTTCTTTGCCAACATAATCCCCCAGGCCATAATCTCCATCTAATTTCTTAAGATCTTCAGTAGAAATCTTGCCAAGATAGCCCAAAATATGGCTGAGCGTTCCGTCTCCTTGATAAAACCTTTGGGTTCTCTTTTTTATTTTAATCCCTGGCAAATTGTCAATTTTTGTTTCAATCAAAATTAGATCTCGGTGGGAAAGATTTTCTGAAAGAATAACCAAATCTTGAGAGGTTTGGCTGATTTTTCTTTTTAAATTTTCAAGGTTCTCTTGTAAAATTTCAGCAATTTTTCCTAAAATCGCCTCCTGTTTTTGTTGATTAGCCGGGAGTTCAGACTTTTTAACAGCTACATCAAATCTGACTTTGTTAAACACCAACTGCTCCATATTTCTATCATAAATCACTCCCCTTTCGGCTTTAATTTTCATATTTATGAATTTGTTTTTCTTGGCTAGAGTTTCAAATTTTTGATGTTCTTTGATTTGTAAATTGAAACTGAAGCCCAGCAACAAGAGCAAAAGAAAAGTCCCAAAAAGAAAAAGGAGAAAAAAAGCCCTCCTTCTGATAGGGAATTCGAGCTTTCTTTCGGAAATCTCATCTTCTGATTCTTTCTTTTTCAAAAGACTGTCCAAGAAAATCTCTTCAACCTCAAGTTCCTTATCGGCGAGAGATTTTTTTTTATTTTTGAAAGAAAATCTCATATTTTTTAGTAAGAAGCAAAACCAAAAAGATTACTAAAAAACTTAAAGAAATTTCTGAAAAGAAAGAAGACAGACCCAGTCCCCATGGAACTGTTGTTGAGAAACCAAGATTTTTTTTAAAAAACAAAAGGGAAAGAAAATTTTCAAAAATTAAAAGGGCTTTGTAAAAACTGAAATAACCTAAAAAGAGAAGGGAGAAAGCCAAGATATTTGATTTTTTGAAAAATTTAGAAATTCTTTTTGCCAAAAAAACGCTCAAAGTCAAATTGAAAGCAAATATGCCAAAAGGGAAATGAGAGAATAAATCTGAAATTGTTCCCGCTAAAAAGCCAGCAGAAATTCCCAGATTTTCTAAGCGAAAATGAGGGACCCATCCTGAGCGAAGCGAAGGATGGAAGGGAGGGGTGAGGGGGGTGGAATCCTCAAAAAAGAGTAAGAGAAAAACAGCGATTAAAATGAGATTGGGTGTCCGACCAAAAAGAGTGAAATGACTGAGAAAACTTTCTTGAAAAATTAGCAAAAAATAAAAAAATAAAATTAAAATTAAGAATTTTTTCATTAAAATTCCTTAATAACAAATAAAATTTCAATATCTAATTCCTTGAAATAGGGATTTATTTCTCCCTCCAGAAATGGTTCAACATCACTTTTTTTAATGGTTTTAATGGTACCTACCAAAAGGCCTGGGGGAAAGTTTCCTGCCAAACGAGAACTAACCACCGTATCTCCTTTCTTGATTTGAGCTTTCTTGTCAATAAATTGGAATTGAATTCTTAAATTCCCTTTTCCTTTGGCTATGCCTAAGAACTTTTCATTTTCATCGAGAACCTCAATATCGAAAGTGATTTTTGGGTTTGAAATCAAAGAAACTTGGGAGAAATCATCAAAAACCTTTTCAATCCTACCCACCAGAATTTTCTCTGCTGTAATCACTGGCATACCTTGAGAAAGTCCCTCCTTTTTGCCTTGATTGATTAAAATAAAATCGCCTTCGGTAGTTTTTGAGACAACATTAGCTAAGGTGAGATTGAATGGTTTTTGGAGATCTAAATTTAAAGCCTTCCTCAATACTTTGTTTTCTCTGGCGATTTCTCGAAGAGCAATGATTTGATGCTGGAATCGGAGGTTCATTTTTTTAACTTCTTCTGTTTCTTTTTTTAGCTCTTTTATTTCAAATAAAACCTGTAAGGTAAGAGAGAGTTTTTTTCCAACTTGCCAAAACGCTTCTTGAATAGGAGAAGAAACCCGAAAAATAGTATTTCTTATTTTATTTATCCCAAATTTGTTCAAACTGAAAAATACCAAAAGGATTACCAAAAAAACCAAAAAAAGTTTTAATCTTCTAAGTTTCATAGAAAGTTTTTATTTAATTATAGAAAAATTTGGTCAAAAATAAAACCCTAGTAATTGGCGGCGACCTACTTTCGCGCAAAATGCACTATCATCGGCCCTGGGGTATTTCACTTCCGTGTTCGGAATGGGAACGGGTGGAACAACCCCGGTATCGCCACCAAATACTAAGGTTCTATTGAAAATGGTCGTTATTGATTAGAGAGTGTAACTTCGACTTGTTTTGCAATACTAAGTTTTTCTAAAGAAAACTTTATCGAAGTTGATATACCGGGTAAGAAACTTTGATTGATTAGTATCCCTCAGCTCAATCCCTTACGGGACTTCCACTTGGGACCTATCAACCTCATCATCTCTGAGGAATCTTATGCGCTCGTGCCTCGCTCCCATTCGCCACTTCGCTCCTCCAGTGAGTGCTGGACGAAAGTGAAGCACGAACGCTTGAGTCCTAATCTTGGGGTGGGCTTCCCGCTTAGATGCTTTCAGCGGTTATCCCAAATCAACTTAGCTACCCAGCAATGCCCCTGGCGGGACAACTGGTAGACCAGAGGTTAACTCCGGAAGGTCCTCTCGTACTATTCCGGACTCCCCTCAAGACTCGGCGCCTGCGGTAGATAGGGACCAACCTGTCTCACGACGGTCTGAACCCAGCTCACGTACCACTTTAATTGGCGAACAGCCAAACCCTTGGGACCTTTTCCAGCCCCAGGATGTGATGAGCCGACATCGAGGTGTCGAACAGGATCGTCGATGGGAACTCTCGGATCCTACTAACCTGTTATCCCTGGGGTAACTTTTATCTGATTATCTCCCCCAATTCTATGAATTGGGGTCGGTTCACTAAGTTCTGGTTTCCCAACTGCGCGGCATATCCGCCTTGCAGTAAAGCCGGCTTTTCCCTTTGCAGGACCACTCCGATTTCCATCCGGAGCTAGCCGACCTTTAAACTTCTCCGTTACTTTTTTGGAGAAAAGCGCCCCACTTAAACTACCCATCAGACACTGTTCCCGCCCAAGTTTTTGGACTGGAACCACAAGCTCCAACTAAGCTTCCGCTTGTCCAAAAATTTGGGCGGGTTAGAACCAAGATTTCAGAAGGGTGGTGTTTCATTGGCGACTCGTCCCGACCCGAAAGTCGAGATTCAACGTCTCCCACCTACGCTACGCATCTAAAATCAAAGCTCAATATCTGACTATAGTAAAGCTCCCAGGGTCTTTCCGTCTAGCCGCAGGTAAAGGGCATCTTCACCCCTATTGCATTTTCACCGGGCACCTGGTTGAGACAGCTCCCTAGTCGTTAGGCCTTTCATGCGGGCCGTTAATTAAACGGCAAGGGATTACGCTACTTTAACACGGTCAGAGTTACCGCGGACGTTCACTGGAGGCTTACCTCGGTTAGCGCCCGCCTAAATTTCGAAGAAACTTTGGTGGACACCGCCGAGTTTAACACTCCAGTACTGGTCAGGCCTCAGCCCCTATACATCCTGTTACCAGTTAAGCAGGGACCTATGTTTTTGATAAACAGTCGCCAGGGAAACTTTCGCTGCGCCCGCCCAGGTTTTTGGACTAGTGCCCTACCTAATGGCACTATTTTTAACGAAGTCTGTCCAAAAATCTGGGCGGGAAGCTTTATTGCGAACTTACAGCTGCTTTTTTGCCGAGTTCCTTAACCAGGTTTCACCCGTTCACCTCAGCACACTTACGCCAGCCTACCTGTGTCGGTTTTGCGGTACGGAACTACCCAAATTTTTTTCTTGGAACTTTTCTAGGAAGAGCGCTCACTTGAATCCCATCTCCCAAAGGAAATGGTTTTCACGACACTTGGATTGCTCCTTATGTCGCAAACAAGAATCCAATAACTCGCCCAAGTTACTACTCTTCGTCATCCCAAGAAAATTTGAGCAGTGGGCCGGAATATTAACCGGCTATCCATCTCCCGAGGCCTTTCGGCCGAGGGATTAGGGCCGCCTAACCCTTGGTTGATTATCATTGCCAAGGAAACCTTAGGCTTCCGGTGGACAGGACTCTCACCTGTCTTGTGGTTACTCATGCCAACATTCTCACTTCCCCACCCTCCACCTTGCCTCACGGCTCGGCTTCATCAAGTGGGGAACGCTCCCCTACCCCCGCCCAAATTTCGAAGAAACTTGGGCGGGCCACATCTTCGGTATCGAGCTTTAGCCCCCAAAATCTTCGGCGCAGATCCTCTTAGGAAGTAAGCTGTTACGCACTTTTTAAAGGGTAGCTGCCTCTAAGCTAACCTTCTAACTATCAAAGAGAATCCACTTCCTTTGAACACTTAGCTCGAATTTTGGGACCTTAGATGGTGGTCTCCACCCAATTGCTTCGCAATGGGGACCCCGAATTGCAATGGCGACTCGCCCTTCCAGGGCTCGTGCTCGCCATTGCAAAAAGAGAATTCCAAAGGAGATTTTAATCTCCTTTGATCGCGGCCGAGCACGAACGAAGTGAGTCAGCCGCGAAACTCTGGGGTCCCCAAAATTCGCGAAGCGAATTTTGGGGTGTTTTCTGGGCTGTTTCCCTTTTGACTATGGAACTTAGCTCCCATAGTCTAACTCCCCGCTTAAATTTTCCAGTATTCGGAGTTTGGTAGGAAAACCTGGGAAAACCCACGATAATCCTTCCAGTGCTCTACCCCTGGAAAACAAAATCTCAGCGGAGGCTAGCCCTAAAGCTATTTCGGGGAGAACCAGCTATTACCAAGCTCGTTTAGCTTTTTACTTCTTACCACAGTTCCTCCCAGAGTATTGTACGGCTCACGGGTTCGGGCCTCCCCCTTCCTTTCGGAAGGGTTCACCCTGACTATGGCAAGCTCGCTTGGCTTCGGGTCTTGAATAGATAGCTCAAAACGCGCTTTTAACACTCGCTTTCGCTTTGCCTTCGTCTCAGAGAGACTTAGACAAGCTATCTACTCAAACTCGTTGGCCCGTTCTGCAAAAAGTACGCAGTTACCACCGCACTCCACTGCGCTCAGCACGGTGGAATGACTAAATCCTAATGTCTAATGACAAATAAAGTGTCAAATTTCCAAACGTCAAATGCCAAAAAATAATTAGACATTCAACATTTGACATTGGACATTTTATTAGAAATTCGATATTAGCAATTAGAAATTCCACACTGAACGCAGTGAAGTGCGGTGGCTCCTACTCTTTGTAAGCAGATGGTTTCAGGTTCTATTTCACCGCCCTCACCGGGCTACTTTTCATCTTTCCCTCACGGTACTAGTTCACTATTGGTGAGCGGATAGTATTTAGCCTTGGCTCATAGTTGAGCCTGCTTCCTTCAGGACTTTCTTTTCCTGAAGTACTCAAGAAAGATAGCAAGGAGCATGAAGTCGTTTTCGCCTACGGGACTATCACCCTCTTTGGTTGCCCTTTCCAGGGACATTCAACTAACGAAACTTCACCTAAGTGCTCTCCCTCAAAAGTAAATCTGGGCTTCACTCCAAAATTCGTTAGAATTTTGAAATCTTCAATAACCCAGATTTACTCCCGACGCTATCTCCTTACAACCCCCAACCACTGCTCCGCAGTGGAAATTCCAAATCACAAATTCCAAATTTCAAACTATAAGGAATATAATATTTTACCTATAGTTCGTGATTTGGTGCTTCCATTGCGAAGCAATGGTGGGTTTGGGCTCTTCCCTTTTCGCTCGCCGCTACTCAGGGAATATGCCTCGCGCTCCGCGCGAGGAAATCCCAACAATTTCTAAATTCCAAATTCCAAACAAATTCAAAATTCAAATTTTCAAATGACCAAAACTTTTTGTTTTGAATTTTGGTCATTGGATATTGCTTGGAATTTGGTGCTTGTGATTTGGAATTTCCTTGTGCGAAGCACAAGGCTTTGTTTTCCTTTCCTCCGGGTACTGAGATGTTTCACTTCCCCGGGTATCGCCTCGCGAATTTACACGAATTCGATCACTAATCCTCACGAATTTTATTTTTTATTTATTCGTGGAAATTCGTGACCAGATTCGTGCAAATTCGCGATGTCGCGATTTTACCGCGACAGGTTTCCCCATTCGGAAATCCCCGGATCACAGGTTGCTAAGCACCTCCCCGAGGCTTATCGCAGCCACGCCACGTCCTTCATCGCCTTCCGCTCCCAAGACATCCTCCATCTGCTTTTAAAATCTTACCCGGTATATCAACTTCGACAAAATTTTTCTAAAGAAATTAACATTGCAAAACGAGTCGAAGTTGTATTACCAGGCTTAACAACAACCATTATTTAGTTTTAAAGAACATCACTCAATCATCTCAAATCTCTTACTTTTTTCTAACCAAAAACCGCTTCTCAGGAAGCGGCTTCAATCATAAATAACATAAATAAATATGATTTTAGCCGCTTCCTTTATTCAAAATTAATCCAAAAAACCTCATACAACTGTAGTTTAGCAAATCAAAAACTTTTGTCAAGGCAATTTGCCTTAAACTGGATTTAAATTTTATTTACTTTAAATCTCTATTCTTTAAGTTTGTTTCGCCAATTCTCGATAACTTCTCTGGCCATATCCTTTCCTCCCAAACCAAAAGCTAAAGAACAGCTAACTACTACTAAAGCAACAAAACCGGTGATGAGAATCCGAACAATATCTGGAGCCACACCGAGCTGATTCAAAATAGCTAAGATAGCAAAAATCCAAACAGCCCATTTGACAATCGAACCTATCATTTTGACATAACCAACGTTCATCTTACCGACAATTGCTCTAACTAGTTTCTCAGCAATATCAGCCACAATCACCGCCACCACAAAGATGGCAGCAGCCACTACCAAGTTCGGCAACCACATGACAATTGCCCTCAAGAAAGCCGCAAACTGGGTCAGTCCTAAAATTTCAACTGCTGCTAACAAAAAGACAATAACTAAAACCCACTTGACAATCCCACCGATAAAATCAGATACCTTCATCTTGAACTCTGCTTTAGCCAAAGCCTCATCCCATTTGCTTTTTTCAAAAATGCGATCCACTCTTAATCTTCTCAGGATCTCAGCCACCAACTTACCAATCCAAACGGCAATAAACCAGCCAATAACAAAAACAACTATCGCTCCAATTAACTTGGGGAGAAAATTTAAAAATCCCTGCCAGAGATTCTGTAAAGCTTGCAAAGTAACGGTTGTCCAATCTTGAACCATATAATTTGATTTTTTAAAAACTTCGGCGACCTTTAAACAAAATATTACTCCATTATACCTCAAAAAGCTCCTTGTCAAGTGTGGAAAACTTTGAACGAACCGCAACAAACAAAGACAAAACCTTTTTCGCAAAAAGAGCTAGATCATAAACAATAAAAAACGAAACGAAAGAGTCTCGCTCTTAACTTCACTGCTAAAATTTTTGGACCTAGGCAGAATCGAACTGCCATTTCCGCTGTGCAAAAGCGGTGTTCTACCGTTGAACTATAGGCCCTTAAAAAATTCTGACGGGTGCTTTACCATTGAACTATCAACCCATTTGGTACGTGAAATTAATCGGTTTCAAACTTTCACTATCATTTTACCAAATTTAATCTATAAATCAAAGAGAAAGAAATCTTAAAAGATGAAATATAACAG
>JAGGXV010000017.1 GCA_021162885.1 bacterium
CATTTACCAATTGATCAATTTGATTTAATTGTCTACACCGGCTTTGATTATGTTGGCCGCAATCTTATTTTAACCAAGGCGGCTGATGGAGTAATTATTATTTGTGGCAGAACCGGCACCTTAAATGAATTTACTGTTGCTTTTGAGTCAAAAACTCCCATTGGAGTTTTGCAAGGCTCTGGAGGAACGGCCGATTTAATTAAAAAAATTCTAGAAAAAGGTTATCGGCCAAAAACAAGAATTGTCTACGATAGAGACCCCAAAAAATTAGTTAAAAAATTAATTTCCTTAATAAAAAAAGAAAAAAATTCGTATCCGAAGCCGTAGATTCGTAAATTCGTACCGCGGCTTCGGTAAAAAGGTCGAATAAATCTTAATTTTCCATTTTCAATTCTTAATTTCCAATATGCCAGAAGAAATCGAAGAAGGCAAATTGATTGGAAAAATAACTCACTATTTTGACAAAATTGAAGTAGCGGTTATTGAACTATCTGCCCCTTTATCGGTTGGCGATACCATCAGAATTGTTGGAGGAGAAGCCACTGATTTTACTCAAAAAGTGGAGTCAATGGAAATGGAGCATGAAAAAATCCAAAAAGCCAAGAAGGGAGATTCAGTTGGTCTGAAAGTAAAAGAAAAAGTCAGAGAAGGCTACAAGGTGTATAAAGTGTAAATCCTAAATCCCAAATCCTAAATTCTAAACAAATCCAAAATCCAAAATCCTAATGACCAAAACAGTTTTGAATTTTGAACATTTGAATTTAGATATTGTTTAGGATTTAGATATTAGAGTTTAGGGTTTAATCTTTTATGTTCTTTGATATTTCACAACTTCAGCCATTTTTACAGCTTTTATTAGCCGCTCTTTTAGGAAGCTTAATTGGTTTGGAAAGAGAATATAAGAGAAAAGAAGCGGGCCTTAAAACTTTTTCTTTGGTTAGTTTAGGAACTTGCTTTTTCGCTGCTGTTGCTGTTTATCTTAGTTCTCACCCATTTTCAGCAGCAGGTTTTGTGCAAATTGATCCAGGGAGAGTAATTCAGGCCGTGGCTATCGGTATTGGTTTTATTGGCTCGGGTTTGATTATCCACCAAAAGGGTCAGATTGAAGGATTGACCACAGCTGCTGCTTTGTGGGCAGCGGCCGCCATTGGTATTGGAGTTGGGATAGGATTATATTTTTTAGCAATTTTAGGAACTTTTCTCACTATCGGAATTTTAGCTGGTTTCAGATTAATAGAGAAGAAATTCTTTCACAAACTCCCAGACGAAGATTATGAGAGATAAAACTTCCCTTTTAGCTGCTGCTTCTTTAATTGGAACAATAATCGGGGCTGGAGTCTTTGGAATTCCTTATATAATGGCAAAGAGTGGAGTTCTTTTTTGCCTTTTTTATTTTTTAATTTTGGGAATTATTGTTTTATTTTTACATTCCGCTTTTGGCGAAATTGTCTTAAGAACAAACGAAAAACATCGATTGATTGGCTATGCTGAAAAATATTTAGGAAAGAAAGCTAAAATTTTAATAACTTTCTCAACTATCTTTGGTACAATCGGAGCCCTTTTAGCTTATATTATTTTAGGGGGCGATTTTTTAAAAATTATTTTTCCTGCTCCTTTCTCTACTTTTCAATTAAGTTTGCTTCTATGGATAATTCTATCTTTTTTCGTCCTTTTAGGGATAAAATCAATTGCCTGGACAGAAGTTTTTTTGAACATTGGTTTTTTAGTGGTCATTTTTCTGATTTTCTTTTTCAGTTTTCCCAAAATTAATCCTGCTAATTTTGTTCTGGCTAACAAAAACTATATTTTTTTACCTTATGGAATTATCCTTTTCAGTTTGGTCGGCTGGAATGCTGTTCCAGAGATTGAAAGAATTTTGAGTAAAAAAGGGAACCTCAAAAAAGTGATAATTTCCTCAATGGTGTTTGTTGTCGGTTTTTATTTTTTATTTGGTTTAATCATCAGTGGAGTAACCGGCCAAAATACGACAGAAGAGGCTTTTCAGGGTCTTTTGCCTATTTTGGGACGAAAAATTATGATTTTAGGAGGACTTTTTGGATTATTTTGCGTTTCAACTTCTTTTTTAATTCTAGGGAACTATCTTAAAAATGCTTTGATTTTTGATTATCATTTTCCTCGCTTTCTTGCTTTCTTTTTGGCTTGTTTTAGCCCACTGGCGCTATTTCTAACTGGAATCCGAGAATTCATTTGGGTTATTGCTTTTGTTGGAACTTTTATGGGATTAATTGAAGGGACAGTGATTTGTTTAGTTTACAAAAACGCAAAAAAATTAGGAGAGAGAGTTCCAGAATACAGTTTAAAAATCCCAAAAATCTTATTATATCTGATACCTTTAATTTTTATTTTCGGTGCTATCTCTCAAATCATTTATTATTTCCAGTGAGACATTTTGCTTTACAAACTTTTTTAAAAATGCAAAAATTAAATTAGCGCAGAATAAAGGTCGTGGTAGTTTTTGTTTAATGAAAAATTTATTATGGCAAATGAAGTCATTAAAAAAGATGGTTCCAGAGAACCATTTGATGCTGAAAAAATTAGAAATTCAATTAGAGCTGCCTGCCAAGAGGCCGGTCTTGAAGAGGGTAGGAAAAATGAAGTAGTTGAACAAGTTGCTAAAGTAGCCATTGAGCTAGCAGATAGCAAAGAGGAAATAGCAACCAGCGAAATCAAAGAGAAGATTCTTAGCGAGTTAGATAATGTTGAACCTTCAGTTTCAGCCGCCTGGAGAAAATACGAAGAGACGAAAGGAGAAACTCCAGAAACTTCTGAAACTCCAGAGACTTCAGAAACCCCTAAAACCTCTGAAGGATCAACAGATGTTTAACAAGATTTCTGGAAGACAGATTGCGCGCCTCGCTAAAAGCGAGGCGCTTCTTCTTTACAAACCGCTAAAAGCGAGGCATAATAAAAGAAAGCCGGGGACAAAATCCGGGGATGAAAACCGAAGACACTTCCCGAAGAAAGCGGCAAGGAAGGACAAACTGGACTCGATTAAGAATTTTATTAAACAAAGCAAAAATGCTTAAAGAATTTACTCTTTTAACTGAAAACAGACATCAGTTAGTTGATATTACCAATAAGGTTGAAAAAATAGTCAAAGAAAGTAAAATTAAAGATGGTTTAGTTTTGATTTTTACTCCTCACTCTACGGCCGGAATTTTATTGACTGAAAATGAATCTGGGTTAAAACAGGACTTTTTGAAGATTTTTGAGAAGATAGTTTCTGGGCTGGATTTTTTACATAATAGAATTGATGACAATGCTGATTCTCATATTCTTTCTGGATTAGTTGGCCAGGGGAAAACTCTACCAATTGAAAACGGAAGAATCATAAGGGGAACTTGGCAGCAGATATTTCTAACTGAATTTGATGGGCCGAGAACTCGAAAGATAATAGTCAAAGTTATTAAATAAAATCGGGTGAAAGCAGTCCACAGATAAAACCGGAATATTCCTGAATTCTTGAAAAAATTTTTAAGATTTTTTTGATAAGTTAGTTTTTAGGAAAATTCGTTTAAAAAATAGGCAGTTTTAACCAACCAAGCCAAAAGTCGAGGAATTAATTAAAATAAAACTATGGGAACGAAAAAGAAACAAAAAAGAAAAAAGATAAGAAAGCACAAACTAAAAAAGCTGAGAAAGAAAATGAGGCATAAAAAGAGAAAATGAAGAACAAAAAACTGACCAGAAGTTTTTATATTAGACCGACTTTAAAGGTAGCAAAAGATTTATTAGGGAAGTACATTGTCAGAAAGCGAGGAAAGAAAAAATTAGTTGGCAAAATTATTGAGACCGAGGCCTATATTGGTCCTCAAGATAAAGCCTCCCATGCTTACGGAGGTAAAGTTACTCCTCGGAATAGAGCGGAGTATTTAATTGGTGGCCATATTTACATTTATTTAGTTTATGGGATGTATTGGCAGATGAATATCTCAACTTTTAAGGAAGGTAAACCAGAGTGTGTTTTAATTAGAGCTTTGGATTCAAATTTAAAGAGTTTAGCAGATGGGCCGGGGAAACTTTGCAGATATTTAAAATTAAACAAGTCGTTTTATGGTGAAGATTTAACAAAGAGTAAAAGGATTTGGTTAGAAGATAGAGGAGAAAAAGTTAAACCCTCTCAAATTACCTCTACCAAACGAATTGGCATAGATTACGCTGGAACTTATTGGTCCCGTCGGAAATGGCGATTTTTAATAAAATAAAAGAAAATGATAAGATAAATAAAACTTTACAATAACAAAATATTTAATTAAATCAAAATGAAAAAAACTTTAAAAATTTTAGCTTTCTATACTGTCTTGATTTCTCTTTACTCGATAATCACTAACTTCTCAATGCTAGGCCAAGAAATTACTATAAATCAGACAATCGCTTTAACTACTTTAGTGACTTTGATTCCAGTAATAATTTTTTCTGCTCTGGTATTATCTTTCTTAAAAGGCAAATCTGAAAAGACCGAGAAACAAAATTAAAACTATATGAGGGCTTCTCTAAAAATTTTTATTATTTTAATTATTTTAGGTTTAATTGGTGGGGGAATCTTTTGGTATTTTTCTCAAAGGTCTAAAAAAGAAATTTCTCAACCAGAAATAACTTTGCCAAAAATTATGAAGATTGAAAGTTCTGCTTTTAAAGAGAATCAATCCATTCCAGAAAAATATACTTGCGATGGAGAAAATGTAAATCCACTTTTGAAAATTAGCGAAGTTCCAGAAGCAGCTAAAAGTTTAGTTTTGATTGTTGATGACCCCGATGCTCCGATGGGCACTTGGGTTCACTGGACAGTTTGGAATGTTTCTTCAAAAACAACAGAAATTCCCGAGAATAGTGTTCCAGAAGGAGCGATAGAGGGAATGACGGATTTCGGTAAGCCCGGCTATGGAGGTCCTTGTCCACCCTCTGGGACTCATCGCTACTTTTTCAAACTTTACGCTTTAGACACCACTTTGGGTTTGAGTTCTTCAGCCAAAAAAGTGGATCTTGAAAAAGCAATGGAAGGCCATATCTTAGATAAAGCCGAACTAATCGGTTTGTACTCCCGCCAATAAATTCGTAATTCGCGTTATATTCGTAATTCGTAGAGTTTTACATGAAATTCATTGCCGATTTCCATATTCATTCAAAGTACTCAAGAGCTACTTCCTCTCAGATGGATTTAGAACATATAGCAGAGACTGCTCATCAAAAGGGAATTAAATTGATGGGAACGGGTGATTTTACTCATCCCGAGTGGTTCAATAATCTTAAAGAAAAATTAGAGCCGGCTGAACCAGGACTATTTAGAATTAAGAATCAAGAATTAGGAACCAAGAGCGAGGCAACGAGGTTTATTTTAACTTCAGAAGTGAGTTGTATTTATTCTAAAAATGGCAGAGTCCGTAAAATTCATATTTTAATTTTTGCTCCAGATTTTGACACAGTTGAGAAAATAAATACTCAATTGGGTTGGATAGGAAATTTGAAAGCCGATGGCCGGCCAATTTTGGGCTTGGATGCCAAAGAATTGGCAAAGATTGTTTTGAATATTTCTGGAAATTGCTTAATTGTCCCCGCTCATTTAATGACTCCATGGTTTTCTTTATTTGGCTCGCGCTCAGGATTTGATTCATTAAAAGAGTGCTTTGAAGAATATTCTAAATATATTTTTGCTGGCGAGACCGGATTATCTGCGAATCCAAAGATGCTCTGGCGGATGCCCGATGGCAGACGTATTACCTTAATCTCAAACAGTGATGCTCATTCTCTTCCCCACTTGGGTAGAGAAGCCAATGTTTTTGAAGGTGACGAATTAAGCTACAAAGTTATCATAAATGCTATAAAACAAAGTTCTAAAACCAACCTCCAACCTCCAACCCTGAACGAGAAACTTCGTTTCCCTACGGAGCAGGCCTCTAACCTCCAACTAATCTATACTATTGAATTTTTCCCCGAAGAAGGGAAATACCATTATGACGGGCACCGGCTTTGCGGAATAAGTTTGAGTCCGGCTGAAACTAAAAAATACAATGGAATTTGTCCCCGCTGTGGTCGACCTTTAACAGTTGGAGTTTTAAATAGAGTTGAGCAGTTAGCTGACAGACCAGAGGGATTTCAACCAGAAAACGCAATCCCTTATAAAAGTTTAATTCCTTTGAAAGAAATCATTGCTGAGGTTTTAGGAATAGGTGATTCTACTAAAGAGGTCGAGAGTGAATACCAAAAGTTAATTAGCCAATTTGGTAGTGAATTTGATATTCTCCTGAATGTTTCAGTTCCTGATCTAAAATCTCTAACCTCACCAGAAATTGCTGAAGCTATCTCAAGAGTGAGAGAGGGTAAGGTTAAAGTTATTCCGGGTTATGATGGAGTTTATGGTAAAATCAAAATATTTTCGGAAGAAGAGAAGAAAGAGGTTTCTGGCCAAAGGAGTTTATTTTAAAATAAAAATATATGGCTATTGAAAAATATCATTTTGGTTCAATAACTATCAATGGAAAAACCTACAACCACGATGTGGAAGTTAGATGGAGTGGTGAGGTTTTGGATTGGCGGAGAAAAGAAAGTCATCTGATTGCTGTTGAAGATATAAAGAGAGCCCTGGGGCAGAGTCCCGAGGTGATTGTTATTGGGACAGGGGAGTCGGGGATGGCTCGAGTGACAGAGGAGGCAAAAAAAGAAATTGAAGAAAAAGGAATTAAATTGATAATTGATAGGACTGAAGAGGCAGTTAAAAGCTTCAATATCATTAATAAAAAGTCAGAAAAAGGCTACAGCCCGCCCACCGCGTCCGAGGTGCCTTCGAAGAGGGAGACGGAGGGATCGGAGCCCGGCTCGCTTCGCGAACGCACTCTTGAAAAGAAAACCAAAGTTATCGGGCTTTTCCATCTGACTTGTTAAAGGTTGACTTTACTTCAGGAATGATTATACTTGAAATAGTGGTTCGTGGTCGAAAACTTAAGTCGCTAAATTTTGAAATTTAGATGACCTTGGGAGTTTTAGCCAGAACCCAAAGGTCTTTTTTGTTAGTTATAATATTTATGGCAAACGAAAAATCTCAACCTCAAGAAAGTCTTCGAGGGGGATTTGAAAGAAAAATGTTCAAAGGCAATTGGAAATGCGCTGACTGCGGAAAAGAAATTACTGAACTTCCATTCAAACCCGATCCTGACCGACCTATCTATTGTAGAGATTGCTGGGCTAAAAGAAGGGCCCGAAGATAAAAATGAGGTTAACAAAAACCCGCCTAGAGGCGGGTTTTTGTGTCCAGCAAAACATTAATTAATGTGATAAACCAAAAAACATCCTGCTGATAAATTTGTTAAAAAGTTTGCCTTAACCTACTTATTTCCGATAAAAATACAAGGAAGTGGTCCCGGTAAATTTTTATTAAACTTCAGGCGGTTTTCGGAAGCCAAGATATTAAATTGCCTTTTATTTCAAATTTTCCCTCTAAAAATTTTTCAATTACCCAGATGTTGGTTTTACAATGATTGGTAATCTCTGAAACCATAATTTGAGATTTTTTAGAACTCAAAGCCATAAAAGGTAAAATTTGGTCAGCCATATGTTTATCTAAAGGAGCATTTGATTTCCCCTCTTGAAGAAAATTTTTTGCTGTCTCTTTGCCGACTTCTTCTGCTGATTTACCTAATTTCCCTAAATTATCAACCCCGATAGTTGTGTTTTCGAAATGTCCCACAAGATTAATCTGGCTTCCTGGAGATTGGGTTTTGTAATATTCTAGTCTTTCTTCGATTGGTAATTTAAATTTTCCTAAAACTTCCTTTACTCCAGCAATCTGTCTTTCTGCTACTTTTTTCTCTTTTAAAAATTCTGAAGCACCAGAAATTATGGTGATTTTTTTCAAAGAGCCCCTCTCGGTTAGATTAAGGGGATTTAATTTTGTAGGATAAATCTTCATCTCAACTTCAGCTCCACCCTCGGGATAAAATCCCCTCTTTTTTATTTTAATATCAGCGACCTTTTTTTGGGTCATCTTTTCTAAAATTCTCAGAAAGACATATCGGAAGTAATCAATAGTTGGAGAGAAAAAAGTATCAGTTGCTCCTCCCCGGAAAGAAACTTTTACTGGGCTTGGAGCAAACAAACAAGGTAAAATTAAACTCTGCAAAATCAAACTGATGCTTCCAGCTGTTTCAATTTTTACTTGAATATCTTTTGCTTGAATTTTTTTGGGAGAAAACCAAATTTCTTCTGAACCCAATTCATCTCCTTTTAATTCTCCTTGGCAAAGTTCATTTAAAGCTCGAATTCCCAGAAGGTGTTGTGTCATCAACCCTGGTTTAGGACGGCCTCGTCTAATATCAAAAACATGGCAGGGTTTTTGAGTTACTGTTGAAAGTGCCGTTGCTACTCGGAGGATAGCCCCACCTCCTTCATATTTTGAGCCATCGAGTTCAATCATTATTTTATCTTACCTTTACCATATCTATTGACAAGGGGTCTGAAAGAGTTATGATGGAGTGTAAAAAATATGTCAGACCAGAAATATTACTTAACTAAAGAAGGATTGAAAAAGATAAAAAGAGAATATAAGAAACTGTTAAAATTGAGGCAACTTAAATCAAAAAGAGAGGTTCCTCCGGTTTTGCATTCAGAAGAATTGAACACTGAATTTATCTCTTATCGAGACGACCTTGATTTTTTGGACTCAAGGATTGCCGAGTTAGAAAATATTTTAAAAAATTATGAATTTATTAAACCTCCTCCCAGAAAAGAAAGAGACAAGATTCATCTGGGTGCCCAAGTTCAAGTTGAAGTAGATGGTCAAATTGATGAATTCACCATTGTTGGAACTTTAGAAGCAAACCCTTCTTTAGGTAAAATTTCCAATGAATCCCCGGTTGGAAAAGCTCTTATGAACCGTAAAGTAGGAGAAGAAGTTGTTATTAGCTCTCCAGTAAGGGTAATTTATAAAATAAAAAAAATAATGTACTAACTTATTTCTAAAGAGGCTTGCCCTCTTTTTTTATGCAAAATGTTATTAATTTTTTCATTGATATTGGGAAGCTAAAGAATAAAAAGCGGAGGGGATGGCTTTTGCACCAGATAGAAAAATCAGAGAGTACAGCCAGTCATATCTTTAGGATGGCAATTTTAACCTGGATGTTAGGCAGGAAAAAGCGGTTTAACCTACAAAGGGCACTTAAGATGGCTTTAATCCATGATATTTGTGAGATATTTACCAGAGATGAAACGCCCTATGATCCTCTTTTACCAAAGCGTATTGATTCGCCTCAATCCCAGAAAACTGCCAAAAAAATTTTAGAAAAATGGCCAAAGTTTTCTCTCAGCCAAAAAAAGAGAAAGATTATTTTAAAACAAAAAAGAGAACGTTTGGCTTTAGAAAAGCTTATTTCAAAACTACCTTGCAATCTAAAAGAAGAAATAAGAAATCTTTGGATTGATTTTGAGAAAGGGCTTTCCAGAGAAGCAAGATTTACCAAACAAATAGATAAAGCCGAAAATCTTTTACAGGGATTAGAATATTGGGAGAAATATGGCAGGATTCAACGAGATCTTTGGATAAGATGGGCAAGAGAAATTTTTGATATCCCAGTATTAATAGAGTTTGAACAAGCGATTGAAAAAAAGTTTGTCCAAAAGAAAACCAAAAGGAAAGGGGAGATAGACGAAATTTTAAATTTTCTGATAAAAATAGGAAAGTTAAAAGAAATAATGAGGAAAGGAGCGATATTAATAAAAGCGAAGAATCCTGAGACAATCGCTGAACATAGCTTTAGAGTGGCGATTATGAGTTGGGTTTTAGCAGAAGAAAAAAGAACCAAACTTAATTTTGAAAAAATCCTTAAGATGGGTTTAATCCATGATATCTGCGAGGTATATACTGGCGATATAACTCTTTATGATAAAATCCTGCCGAAAGATGAAAAAGAATGGCCGGAATTGTTTGATAAATGGCCAAGATTCTCAAGGAGAGAAAAGAGGAAAATAGTCCAAAAAAAACAGAAACAGGAAAAAAAGGCATTAAGAAAACTTATCGCTAATTTACCTAAGGATTTAAAAGAGGAAGTAAAAGATCTTCAAGCTGAATATCAAGAGCTATCTTCAAAAGAAGCTCGGTTTGTTAAGCAAGTTAATAGAATAGAAACTCTTCTACAGGCTCTTGAATATGGCCGAGAGAGCAAACGTCCTCCCTATAAATCTTGGTGGATTGGTACGGCAGAAAAAGTAGATGACCCCCTCTTAATTAAATTTATGGCAGAACTGGAGAAGAAATTTTGCAAAAGAGGAGAACCTTCTTAATTATGAGCAAACTTTTTATTGGCACTTCGGGTTGGATTTATGGACATTGGGATGGAATTTTTTATCCCAAAGATTTACCGTCAAAAGATAAATTAAAATATTTCTCAAAACATTTCAAAACAACCGAAATAAATTATTCTTTTTATCATTTGCCTCGACCAACTACTTATCAAAATTGGCACAACCAAACTCCTGAAGATTTTGTATTTGCTGTTAAAACTTCAAGATTTATTACTCACATAAAAAGATTAAAAGGAGTAAAAAATGCTTGGAAAACTTTTTTAGAAAACGCCCTAAATTTGAAAGAAAAATTAGGGCCTATTTTGTTTCAGTTCCCTCCGAGTTTTAAAGCAACCGAGGAAAATATCAAAAGACTAGAAAGTTTTTTAGATTTAATCACCCACTATAAACTTCCACCTATAAACTATAAACTAAGATATGCTTTTGAGTTTCGCCACTACTCCTGGTGTGATGAAAAAATCTATAACTTATTAAAAAAACATCGGGTTGCTTGGGTGATTGCTGATTCCCCAAAATACCCGAGAGCCGATGTGATAACTGCCGATTTTGTTTATATAAGGATGCACGGTTCAAAAGTTCTATTTTCTTCAAAATATACCAAAAAGGAGCTTAGCTCTTTGGCAGAGAAAATAAAAAAATGGCAAAGAAAAGGAAAAGAGATTTATTGCTATTTCAACAATGATGCTTGCGGCTATGCGATTGAAAATGCCAGCGAACTCCTCAATTTTTTAGAAAGTTGATTTTCTGCTATAATATAAAATTATAGTTATGAAAAAAATCATAAAATTTCTGATTGCTCTCAGTATTGGTGTTTCTCTTTTTTGGTTTGTGATGAGAAGAGCTGGCTGGGAAAAATTGAATGAAGCTTTAACTTTATTTTTAAGTAGTAAGGGATTAATTATTGTCCTTTTAACTTTAATTATAGCAGCAATCAGTATTTTGAGATGGAAACTGATTTTAAGGGCACAAGGTTTGGACGCCAGGGTAAAAGATTTGGGAAAGTTGTGGTCGGTAGGGTTTGCTGTGAGTTATCTTAGTCCGGTTGCTCTTTTTGGGGGAGAGGCCTTCCGAATTTATCTAACCAAGAAAAAACTTAATTTCAGCTGGGAAAAAAGTGCTGCCTCGGTGGCTATCGACAAAATTTTGGACGGAACTTTATTTTTGATGTTTCTAATCGTGGGTATTTTGGCTTTTTTATTTTACGGCTATTTTCCTTCTCGGATGATGGCTTGGTTAGTAGCTTTAATAATTTTAGGACTTTCAGGACTTTCGTTGTTTTTCTATTTTAAAGCCATGAATAGAGAAAGTGTTTTGGAATGGTTTTTAAAACTTTTTGGAGTCCGCAAAGAGAAAATTAAAAATACCAAAAACGGAAAAATAATATTTGATACTGAAAAAGAAGTTATCCAGTTTTTCTCGCCAAAGAAAAAAGCTTTTTGGAAAGGATTAGGTTTAAGCTTTTTGAGATACTTTTTACTTTTTTTAAGAGCCGCCCTCTTAATTTTCTTTTTGAAAGAAGGAATTGAGGTGACAAGGGTTTTGGCCATTTATGGTTTTACTAATTTGGCTTTGCTTTTCCCTTTGCCAGCAGGTCTTGGAAGCTTGGAGGCAGCTTCAGCTTTCAGTTTCGGGACTTTAGGATTGGGTTTTGGCACCGGAACAATTTTCGGCATGGTTTGGCGGGGAGCCGATTTGTTTTTGTGTGCTATCGGGCTTGTCTTTTTGGTCAAATTCGGAGCTGACTTAGCCGAAGTTAAAATTTTACAATTTATTGACGGCCTAAAAAAATTAAAATGAAAATTCGTTTAACTCCCAACAAAGTTATAAAATTTTTAATCTTGAGTGATTTAACTTTTTGGACCGGTTGGGGTTTGATTTCTCCGATTTTCGCCATTTTTGTCGTTGATAAAATTGCTGGAGGAAGTGCTTTTGTGGTTGGAGTGGCTTCGGCTGTTTACTGGATTGTTAAATCTTTATTAAGAATTCCTATAGGGATATTTTTAGATACTTGTCCTTCAGAGAGAGATGATTATTTCAGCTTAGTGGTCGGACTCTTCATTGCTGCTTTAGTCCCTTTTGGGTTTGTTTTTGCTAAAGTCCCTTTGCATATTTATATTTTGCAGGGAATTCATGGGTTTGGTTTGGCTATGTCGCTTTCTGGCTGGACAGCGATTTTTACTCGTCATATCGACAAAGGTAGAGAATCAACTGAGTGGGGTTTGGATGCTACCTCTATTGGTATTGGTACTGGGATTGCTGGAGCAGTTGGTGGTTGGGCAGTAACTAAATTTGGTTTCACTCCGGTTTTTATTGTAGTAGGAGTTTTTGGTTTAATTGGAGTAGCTTTACTTTTTGGTTTAAGGCACGAGATAAAAGGAGTTTTTGATCACAAACTTTTAGACCATGGATTATATTTTCACTTTAAAGATATTTTCCACCGCGATAGAAAATAAATATGCTTAACCAGGAAATTGCAAAGATACTTTATGAAATCGCTGATTTTTTGGAGATGGAAGGAGTGGCTTTTAAACCCTATGCTTATCAAAAAGCAGCTTTAGGATTGGAAACTCTTGGCGATGATATTAAGGAGATTTACAAAAAAGGAGGGGTCAAAGCGGTTGAGGAAATTCCTGGGGTTGGCAAAAGTATTGCTGAGAAAATTATCGAATACTTGGAAACTGGTAAAATCAAATATTATCAGGATTACAAAAAGAAATATCCAGTCAACATGGCTGAACTTACTTCAGTTGAAGGATTAGGGCCAAAGATGGTTAGGGATTTGTATAAATATCTGAAAATTAAAAATTTAAAAGATCTAGAAAAAGCGGCCAGAGCCGGCAGAATTAGAAACTTGCCAAATTTCGGTGAAACTACCGAGAAAAATATCTTACAAGGAATTGAGTTTTTAAAAAGAAGTAAGGGAAGATTTCTTTTGGGAGATATTTTGCCGAGAGTCAGAGAGATTGAAAATAATTTGAAAAATCTAAAGGAAGTGGAAGAAATCAGTGTTTGTGGCTCGGTTAGACGAATGAAAGAGACAATTGGTGATGTTGATTTTTTGGTGGTCACTCAGAATCCAGAGAAAGTAATGGACTTTTTTTGTTCTCTGTCAGGAATAGAGAAAATTTGGGGCAAAGGAATTACCAAATCTTCGATCCGATTGAAAGAAGGATTTGATGTTGATTTAAGAGTTGTCCCCAGAAAATCTTATGGGTCAGCTCTTCAGTATTTCACCGGAAGTAAAGAGCACAATATTCAAACCAGAAAAATTGCCATTGAGAAAGGGTTAAAACTTAATGAATATGGAGTTTTTAGAGGAGCTGAGCAAGTGGCTGGGAAAACCGAGAAAGAAGTTTACCAAGTTTTGGGAATGAAATGTCCTCCCCCAGAGATTAGAGAAAACCGGGGAGAGATTGAAGCCGCCTTGGAAGGAAAGCTGCCAAAATTAGTTGAATTAAAAGATATCAATGGCGATTTACATTGTCATATTAAATGGAAAGGTCGTTGGGATGGGGGGGCGAATACAATTTCAGAAATGGCGGTAAAAGCAATGGAGAGGGGTTATGAATACATTGGTATTGCTTCCCACACTAAGTTTTTAAAAATCGAGCATGGCTTAGATGAGAGGCAATTAGAATTAAGAGATAAAGAAATTGATAAATTAAATAAAAAATTTGAAAGCCAGGGTCTGAAGTTTAGAATTTTAAAGGGCTGTGAAGCAAATATCTTGAATGATGGCTCGATTGATATAAAAAACGATGCCTTGAAAAAATTAGATTATGCAATCGCTGGAATTCATTCAAATTTTAAGATGGAAAAATCAAAAATGACAGAGCGAATTATTAAAGCTATGAAAAATCCTTATATTAAGATTATCTCTCACCCTACCGGAAGAATTTTAAAGAGAAGGGACGAATATCAGATTGATATTGAAAAAATTTTAAGAGCCGCCCGAGAAACAAAAACGATTTTGGAAGTAAACTCCTATCCCGAAAGATTAGACTTAAATGATGTTAACATCAAAAAAGCAATTGAACTTGGAATAAAATTGGTAATAAATACTGATTCTCACCACCAAGACCACCTGAGATATATGGAATACGGAGTGGCCACCGCCAGAAGAGGTTGGGCAGAAAAAAAAGACATCATCAATACTCAATCTTTGGGAAAATTGTTAACGTTTTTTAAATAAAATTATGGTTATTTCCTATCAAGCAATTTTTCTCAGAAAAGTTTCCACCTTCTTGAGTTTGATGATTATTATTGTCTTGGCTACAATTGTTGGAGCAATTATCATTCAACAAGCCAAAAATTTGAGTGCTCTCCAAGAACCTTTACCTCTTTATATTTCTACTTCTACTTCTCGATTTTTAGAATAAAATTAATCTAAAATGATTGAACCCAAAGAGAAACAAAAACAAATTAAGAAATCAAACCAATTTATTTGGATTATTTTGGGAATAGTTGGAATTTTGCTTATCTGGCTTTTGTCATCTTGGTTGTATAAATAAAATTAATTTTTTTAACTTAACTGAGCCGCCAGAGGCGGCGAAGGAACATGCCTATAGAAAAGTCAGCTGGAGCGATTGTCTTTTGTAGAAAGAAAGGTAAAATTTATTACCTTCTTTTACATTACGAAATGGGCCATTGGGGTTTTCCAAAAGGCCATATTGAAAAAGGAGAGACAATCGAAGAAACTGCCCGAAGAGAAGTTGAAGAAGAGACAGGAATAAAAGATATTAAATTCGTTAAAAGATTTAAAGAGTGGATTAAATATTTTTATAAAAGAGAGGGAAAAAACATTTTCAAAATTGTTACTTATCTTTTAGCCGAAACTCACCAAAAAGAAGTGAAAATATCTTGGGAACATATAGGTTTTAAATGGCTTCCTTATAAAGAAGCGCTGGAACAATTAACTTTCAAAAATGCCAAAGAAATTTTAAAAAAAGCAAATGACTACTTGAAATTAGAAACAGAAAATGAAAAGTGAAAAATTACAATTCAAAATCAAAAATTTTAAAGATCGAGTTTACAAAATTGTAAAACAAATTTCGCCAGGTAATACGATGACCTACAAAGAAGTAGCTGAAAGAGCAGGGAGACCGAGAGCTTGGAGGGCAGTTGGAAATATTTTAGCTAAAAATAAAAACCCAAAGATTCCTTGTCATCGGGTAATAAGAGCCAATGGAAAAGTTGGTGGATATAACAGGGGGATGAAAAAGAAAATTGCTTTATTGAAGAAAGAGAAAGTTAAAACAAACATTTTAGATTAGAGATTAGTTGGGATTTAGAGATTTCCGAAACGCTCAAAAATTCCCTAACATCCATCCTTCAACAGAATAAAAAAATTAATCCAAAAGAGCATCATTAAAAATTAAATAATAAGGAGGTAGAAAAATGTGTGGGATTTATGGAATTTGTCAGGATAAAGAATGTATTTCTTCTTTGATGAAAGGAATTTTCCAGCTCCAGCACCGAGGTCAAAGGTTCTGTGGGATGACCACTTCCAATGGGAAGAAACTATATTTCAAAGAGCCCTTATCTGGTTTGGTGAAGCAAGGTTTAGCTCTGGCAGAGTTTAAAGGAGAAATGGGAATAGCCCATGTTAGTTTGAAAGAACGTCAGCCTCTATTGGTGGAGAAATCTAAACTAGAGGAGTTTGCGATAGCATTTAGTGGGAAGATTTACAATCGGGAGGAATTAGAGGAAGAATATGAAATTTTTTCTTCGAGAGCTCCTTCCACAGAAATATTAGCAAAGATAATCAGGAGGAATGGCACTTTTGCGGAGGGAATAGAGAAGATCTTTGAGATTGCCAAAGGCGGATATTCCTTAGTAATTATTAGTCCCAACGAGGGAATTTATGCAGCAAGAGATCCTTATGGGTTTAGGCCTTGTGTTCTTGGAAAACGAGACAAAAAATTTGCCATAGCCTCAGAATCGGTGGCCTTAGAGAAGATAGGAATGAAAGTTATTAGAGATTTACAACCCGGAGAGATTGTTTTAATTACGAAGAATGGATTTCAAACAGTTAATCAACTAATGAGAAAAGAGGCATTTTGTTCTTTTGAGTGGGCCTATTTTGCCAGGATTTCTTCAGTTTTAGAAGGTATTCCCGTAAAAAGAGCTCGAATGAATATGGGGAAAGCTCTTGCTTCCAGAGATAATGTAGAAGCAGATTTAGTAGCTCCGATTCCTTTCTCGGGTATCGGACATGCTTTGGGTTATGCTCGGGCCTCTGGTATTCCTTATGAAGAAGTATTTGAATATAATCGTTATTCGGACAGGAGTTACATGCCACTTGAACAAGAAAAGAGAACTGAGATAGCCGAGGAGAAACTTTCTGAAATTGATGAAACTATTAAGGGAAACAGGATTATTATAATAGATGATTCTATTGTTCGAGCAACCCAGATAAGGAAGTTAATCTATAGACTGAAAGAGAAAGGAGCTAAGGAAGTTCATGTGAGAATTGCTTCTCCGCCTCTGGTTGCTCCTTGTAGATATAACATTTCCACTCGTCAGGGTGCAGAGTTAGTAGCTGCTAATCACTCGCTTGATGAAATAAAAAAAATGATTGGAGCAGATACCTTAAGGTATAACGAACTTGATGATTTTGTAAGAGCTATCGGTTTACCAAAAGAAAAGCTGTGTTTAGCTTGTTTTGGAGAAAAATATCCTTTATAATTTTTTAATTTAAAAAAGGCCTCTCGAAATCCTTGAGAGGCCTCTTGTTTTAATAAAATCTCAGGAAGATTCTTTACAAATTTCTACGATTTTTTTGAGAATTTCTGGGTGTTTTTGGGCGAGTTGAGATAAAATTTTTCTGTCAAGTTCAATTTTATTTTTCTTCAAGCCGGCAATGAATTTACTGTAAGAGATTCCCAATTTTTTAGAGAAAGCTCCAATTTGAATTTGCCACAATTTTCTCCACTCTCTCTTTTTGGTTCTTCTGTCTCGGTAGGCATATTTGTCAGCATGCATCAAAGCTTCTTTAGCTGCTCTATATTTTGTTTTTCTGCCCCAGCGAAAACCTTTTGTCCTTTTTAAGAGACGTTTCCTTTTTTTGTGAGCAATTTTCCCTCGTTTAACTCGCGCCATAAGTTAACTATAAGTAATCAAGTAGTCAAGTCATTGAGTTATTGAACTTCTTGATCACTCAATGACTCAATAACTTAATAACTTCTTTATTTTCTTTGCCAAAGGTTTTGGAACCTCTACCCACTTTCGAGTTTCTCTTCGCTTTTTACCCGATTTTTTGGCTCGAAAATGATCCTGCCCGGTCGCCCTTCGCAAGACCTTACCGGTTTTGGTAATTTTAAACCTTTTTTTAAATGATTTCTTCATTATGTTTTAGAAATAATCATGTTAAATCCCCGTGGTTGTTTTTTTAATTCTCTTTCAACCTTAATAGGGATTGATTTTTGCAAAAACTCTAAAAACTGATTTAGTTTTTGTTTGGCAAAATCAGGATGGGCTTTCTGTCTACCTTTGAGGACTAATTCAATTCTGACTTTATATCCTTTGGTCAAAAATTTCTCAGCTGTTTTGACTCTGGTTGTCATATCGTGTTCTGAGATATTGAAAGTCAGCCTGATATTTTTTAACTCACCAGCTTGAACTCGCCGCTGTTTCTTTTCTTTTTTACTTTGTTGATAGAGATACTTTCCATAGTCCATCATCTTGCAAACTGGGGGTTGCACTTTTTCAGTGATTTTAATTAAATCCAATCCGGCCTGGCGACTTCGCTTCAAGGCCTCTTCTAAATTAAAAATCCCAAGCTGCTTGCCGTCTGGGCCAATTAACCTAACTTTATCTGCCTTTATTTGGTTGTTGATAAAAATTCTTTTTGGCAAAATTTTGGAAGAAAGGAGTTTGGGATACCACTTGCTCCTCGATGCGATTCGTCAAATTCCCCCCGTGGAGGAAAATAGGAGCGAGCGAAGCGAGCGACGCAAAATATTCCTCCAAAATTCGCAGAGCGAATTTTGGAGACCGCATGTGGCCTCCAATTCCGCTAAAAGCGGAATTGGAGTAAGAGCAGAAGTGTCTTAAGTTGGGGGGTCGGGGGGAATTTGACCACCCAGTGGAGACGGTGGGAGTTGAACCCACGTGTAGAAGTTTCTCTTGGAGTAGGTCTACAAGCTTAGTCTACTTAAGTTTTTAAGATATTAGAGTAAAAAGTAGACAAAAGCTCTAATATCCGAGCCCCATAAATTTTAGCAATTGTTTGGGGCGAAACAATTGCCTATCTCGATATTTATGACACCCAAAGTTACCTATCGAGAATCAGTAACCCGGATGGCATTACGCTACAGCGTAAGCGGGTCGTGCGAATAAGTTTGCACTTATTTTATTTGTGGAAGTTTACCCTGTTAAACCCTACAAAGCGAGAATTTCGCCTTGGTGAAATTATTTAACAGGGTGAATGAGGAACCACACCTCAGCTTGCCTACTTCAGAAAAACTTCTATCAAGTCCGTACGCCCCCTTTTAATGCTCTTTTTATCTCTCTTTCAATCTCTCTTTTTTTAATTAACTCTCTTTTGTCAACTTTCTTTTTCCCTCGAGCAATTCCAAACTCCAATTTTATCTTGCCTTTATCAGTATACACCTTTAAAGGCACCATAGTCAAGCCCCTTTGTTTGGCTTTGCCAATCAAATGGCGAATTTCCGTTTTTTTCAAAAGGAGTTTTCGTGAGCGTTGCGGGTTATAATTCTTTGGTGCATTTTTTGGTTGATAGGGTGGAATGTTTGCTCCGATTAAAAAAACTTCTTCTCCTCGGAGCACCACAAAAGAACCTCGCAAACTTATTTTCCCGCTTTTAATAGATTTTACTTCTTGGCCTTGTAAAACTATTCCTGCTTTAAACTTCTCCAAGATCTGGTAGTTGAAGTAAGCCTTTTTATTTTCGATTATGGTTATCACCTTTTTTAATTTTGACAGAGAATGGGGTAAACCCCGTTAAAAATCTCTCTTTTTAGTTTAACTTAAAATGACTGCGATCTCAAGGAAGTTGAAATAAAATTTCTAACGGGGTAAACTAAAACATATGATAAGGAATGGAATTAAAGAATTACTCAAAGAAATTACTGGCAAAGAAGCAAAGGTAGAACATCCAGCCGATGCTAAGCATGGTGATTACTCAACTAATATAGCTATAGTATTTGAGCTTGATCCTGAGAAAATTATAAAGAAGATCAAAGATAACCCTATGTTCGGAAAAGTTGAGGTGGTTCATCCTGGATTTATTAATTTTTTTATTTCTAAGAAATATTTACAAAAAGAACTCGGTGAGATTTTAAAAAAAGGTGAAAAATTTGGCAAATTAGATATTGGAAAAAACAAAAGGGTCCAGATTGAGTTCATTTCAGCAAATCCCACTGGTCCTTTAACTGTTGGAAATGCCAGAGGCGGTCCTTTCGGTGATACATTGGCCAACGTTCTGGAAAAAGCAGGTTTTAAGATAGAAAAAGCTTATTATATTAATGATTATGGAATGCAAATTTTGGCTCTGGGACATTCGGTTTTAAAGGATTCTGAGGCAAAATACAAAGGCAAATATATTGATGAACTCCGAAAAAGAATCAAAGTAAAAGATCCTTACAAGGCGGGTCAAAAAGCCGCTAAAATTATCATTGATGAGATAGTTAGGAAGACAACCGAGAATATGGGAATTAAATACGATGAATGGATTTCAGAAAGAAAACTTCATGAATCTGGACAGGTGGATGAAGTCTTAGAGATTTTAAAGAAAAAAGATTTGGTTTACCAGAAGGAAGGAGCGTTGTGGTTTCGTTCTTCAAGATTTGGTGATGAAAGAGATAGGGTATTGGTGAAAAAAGACGGTTGGAAAACTTATTTAGCTGGGGATATTGCTCTTCACCGGTACAAATTTGAGAAGAAAAAATTTGACAAGGTAATAGATATTTGGGGAGCCGACCACTACGGAGATGTTCCCGGTTTAATGGCTGGAGTTGAGGCCTTAGGTCACAAAGGAAAACTTAAGATTATTTTGCATCAATTTATTACCCTTTTTAAAAGAGGAGAGAAACAAAGAATGTCAAAAAGAAAAGGCATTTATGTGGCTATGGATGAATTACTCGATGAAGTAGGAGTTGATGTTGTAAGATTCTTTTTTCTCCAAAAATCAGTAAATACTCATTTACATTTTGATTTAGATTTGGCTAAAGTCGAAGGAGAGAAAAATCCGGTTTATTATATCCAATATGCCTATGCCAGAATATGTAGCATCCTCAAAAAATCAAAAATCAAAAACCGAACTTCTAAAAAAAGCAAAGTTGGGAAAGAGAACGAAGTTCTCTTCGATAATCAAAAATCAAAAACACAAATTAAAAATAAAAAAATTTTAAAATTATTAGATCAACCAACCGAATTAAATCTAATTAAACAACTTATTAGGTTTCCAGAGATTATAGAAGATACAGTCAGGGATTATCAAGTTCAAAGATTACCCCAATATGCCCATGAACTTGCCCGCCAGTTTCACCAGTTTTACAGGGATTGCAGAGTACTTTCTGAGGATGAAGATTTGAGCCAAGCTCGATTAAATTTAATTTTAGCCACAAAAACTGTTCTAAAAAACGTTTTGGATTTAATGGGCATTTCTGCTCCCGAAAAAATGTAGTATGCAAAATACTTATTTTATCTTAAGGCATGGAGAAACTCTTTATCAACTTCAAGGAGAGAAAATATTATACCCCTGGCCAGAATCAACTCCAATTTTGTTAACTGAGAAAGGCAGAAAGCAGGCAAAAACTGCAGCTGAAAAATTAAAGAAAGAGAAAATTGATTTGATATATTGTTCAGATATTTCCCGAGTTCGCCAGACTGCTGAAATAGTGGGCCAAGAACTTGGAATTAAGATAATTTTTGATCCCCGACTCCGCGAGAGAAATTTTGGGATTTATCAAGGAAGACCAAAAACTGAATACCAGAGAGATTTTCCTATTCCCAAAGAGAAATTCTTCAGGCCTCCTCTTCGAGGTGAGAGCTGGAATGATGTTAGACAAAGAGTATTAGATTTCATAAAAGAAATTGACAAAAAATACCAGGGGAAGAAAATTTTAATTGTCAGCCACGGCTGTCCTTTATGGCTCTTGCAAGGAGGATTGAAGGAATTAAACGAAGATGAGCTTTTAGAACAAAAATCTCAACTTTCTCTCCGAGTCGGTGAACTCCGCCGATTGCCAAATACGAATTTAGACAATCGGCACGAATAAAATTATTCGTAATTCGATAAAATTCGTAATTCGTAGGATATATGGATTTTCCAAAAATTGAACAAAAAATTCTAAAGTTCTGGAAAGAAAACAAGATTTTTGAAAAAAGCACTTCTCAACGAAAGAAGCAAAAAAGATTTGTTTTTCTTGAAGGGCCACCTTATGCTAACGGCAAACCGGGAATTCATCACCTTTTAGCTCGGGCTTTCAAAGATATTATTTTGCGTTACAAAACAATGCGGGGATTTTTAGTTGAGAGAAAAGCTGGTTGGGATACTCATGGTTTACCAACCGAAATTGCTGCTGAAAAAACTTTAGGTATTAAAACAAAAAAAGATATTGAAAAAATAGGAATTGGAAAGTTCATTTCAGTCTGCAGAAAAAATGTTTTTACTTACAAAAAAGAATGGGAAAAATTTACCGAGAGAATTGGCTACTGGCTCGATTTAAAACATCCTTATGTTACTTGCGATAATCATTATATTGAAAGTTTGTGGTGGATAATAAAACAATTTTGGCAAAAAGGATTACTTTATCAATCAAAAAGAGTTATTCCTTGGTGCCCGAGGTGTCAGACCTCCCTTTCATCACATGAGATCGCTCAAGGATATAAGAAAATAAAAGAACCAGCTATTTATGTAAAATTCCGAGTTAAACATTCTAAAATCTGTCATCTAAAACCTAACACCTGTCTTTTAATTTGGACGACAACCCCCTGGACTTTGCCAGGGAATGTGGCAGTGGCGATTAATCCGGAATTAGATTATGTTCTTTTGAGAAGAAATAAAGAATTTTTTGTCGTGGCCGAAGGAAGAGTAAAGCAAGTTTTTAAAAACAAAGATTATCAAATTATTAAAAAATTCAAAGGTAAGAATTTAATCGGTTTAAAATATAAACCCCTTTATCAAACGGCAAACTTTTATGAAGTTCTGCCCGCCTCTTTTGTTTCTTTGGAGGAAGGAACAGGTCTGGTTCATATTGCCCCAGCTTTTGGTGGAGATGATTACGAGCTTTGCAAATCTCAAAAAATAATAAAAGAAGCGGAAATCCCAATTCCAGTTACAGAAGATGGGAAAATGAAAAAAGGAATAATTGGGGAGGGAAAGTTTATTAAAGAGGCTGATAAACTTATTATTGGAGACCTAAAAAAAAGAAATCTTCTTTTCAAGGAAGAGCGATATGAGCATGATTATCCTTTTTGTTGGCGATGCGAAACTCCTCTTATGTATTATTTACATTCTTCCTGGTTTGTTGAAACAACAAAAATAAAAAATGACTTGATTAAAAATAATCAAAAAATAAATTGGATACCTTCTTATTTAAAAGAAGGGAGATTCGGGAAATGGTTGGAAGAACTTAAAGATTGGAATTTTTCCAGAGAAAGATATTGGGGAACACCTTTACCGATCTGGCGATGTCAAAAATGCCAAGAGATAAAAGTAATTGGTTCGGTTAAAGAATTGGAAAAGCTCAGTGGTAAAAAGATTAAAGATCTCCACCGACCTTATGTTGATAAAGTCAATTTAAAGTGTGAAAAATGCGGAGGAGTGATGAAACGAACCTTAGAAGTAGTTGACGTTTGGTTTGATTCAGGTTCTATGCCCTATGCTCAGTGGCATTATCCTTTCGAAAACAGGAATTTTATTGATAAAAAAATATTTTTCCCAGCCAATTTTATTTGTGAAGGAATAGACCAAACTCGCGGCTGGTTTTATACTTTATTGGCTGTTTCAACCCTGCTTAAGTTTGGACCACCTTACAAAAATGTTATTGTTACTGGAATTGTTTTGGACAAGAAAGGACATAAGATGTCAAAATCTAAGGGCAACATTGTAGAGCCTTTTGAGATAGCCGAAAAATACGGAGTTGATGCTGTGCGTTGGTATTTTTACACCATCAATCAGCCGGCCGAACCTAAACTTTTTTCAGAAAAAGATATTGAGATAAATTTAAAGAAATTTCTGATGACCTATTGGAATTGCTATTCATTTTTCCAAACCTATGTAATAGACAAGCGACCATTGAAATCGTATTACAGCATCAAAAGCAGAAATATTTTGGATAGATGGATTCTCTCCAAGTTAAATGAATTAATTTTAGGAGTCACTGAAAGCTTAGAGAAATTCGATGTGGTTTTAGCAGCACGAACACTGGAGAATTTTGTAATCAATGACCTTTCTCTGTGGTATATTCGAAGGTCAAGAAAGAGATTTCAGCGACCAAAAAATAAAAAAGAACTAAAAGAGGCCTCTCGGACTTTAGAATATGTTCTTTTAATCTTAAGCAAATTAACTGCCCCTTTTGTTCCGTTTTTATCAGAGGAAATTTACCGATGTTTAACTTACGGTGTTAAACAGTCGGTTCATTTGGAAGATTGGCCAAGAGCAAATGAAAAGTTGATTAACCGACCCCTTGAGCAACAAATGGACTTGGTTCGTCAGATTGTAAGTTTGGGGCTGCGAGCCAGAGCCGAAGCCAAGATAAAAGTCCGCCAGCCAATCGCTTCGCTCAAAATTAAAAACCGAGCTTCTAAAAGAAACGAGGTTGGAGAAGAGAACGAAGTTCTCTTCGACAATCAAAAATCAAAAATCAAAGATAATAAAGAACTATTACAGCTAATTAAGGATGAAGTGAATGTAAAAGAAATTATTTTTGACCCGAAAATTAAAGAAGAAATAGAACTGGATACAAAAATTACTAAAGAATTAAAAGAGGAGGGCCAACTTCGAGAACTCATCCGGCACATTCAAGGTCTCCGCAAAAAAGAAAGTCTTACTCCAAAAGATAAAATTGTGATTTATTACCAAGGTGAAAAATCTCTGGAAAGCATTTTAGAAAAAAATAAAGGAAATATTTTAAAAGACACAAAAGCAAAAGATATTAAAAAAGGATTTCCTAAAAAAGAACTTTTCTTAGAAAAAAAAGAAATTAAAATTGACCAAGCCCACCTTACTCTTGCCATTAAAAAAATTTGACAAACTTTAAGAGAAAAGAAATCTCCCTATGAGTTTTAAATAAATGCCAAAACAAAAAATCATTTTAAAAGAAACTCCAGCAAGTGCTGGGGGTTGTTAAAGGAAAACTGGGAATTAAACGATTTTTTATTTTATTCGTAATTCGTCTAAATTCGTAATTCGTAAGGTTATGCCATTTACTCATTACAGAACCCAGGGGATTTTTTTGAAAAGGGAAGATCGGGGGGAGGCCGACCAACTTTTTACTGTTTTTACCAAAGATTATGGAAAACTTAAGATTTTGGGAAGAGCGATCAGAAAAATCAAATCAAAACTGAGGTCGGGGACTGACCTTTTTTATTTCTCTGAAATTGAATTTATTCAAGGGAAAACTTATAAAACCTTGACCGACGCGATTTTAATTGAAAAATTTAAAAACATCAGAAATGACCCAAAGAAATTAGAAATGGCTTATGAAATTACTGACATCCTTGATTCCTTAACCGGCAAAGAAGAAAAAGACAACAGAATCTGGGAACTTTTACTGAAAAGCTTTCGAGAAATTGAAAATTGTGAAATTGAAAATTCATTGAAAATTGAAAATTGTAAATTGAGAATTATCTACTATTATTTCCTCTGGAATCTTTTTTCAATTTTAGGATTCAGGCCTGAGCTTTATTCTTGCCCTGTTTGTGGCAAAAAACTTTTACCAGAAACTTTTTGGTTCTTGCCAAAAGAAGGTGGAATAGTTTGCTGGAAGTGTCTTAAAAAATTCAGCGAAGAAGATAAAAAATTAATGAAAGAGATAACTGTTGATACGGTGAAAGTTCTGCGACTTTTTCTGTCTGAAGAGATATTGCCAAGAATTAAAATAACAGAAGAGACCATGAGAAATTTAAAAGAAGTATCAGAGATTTACCTTTCTTTTTTAAAAGAAGAATTGGCAAAAATGGAAAAGTAAGGTAAAATAAATCCAAGATGAGAATTTTAACTGGCATTTTGCAAGACAAAATACTTATTGTCCAAGGCAGTTAAAATTCTTCTGATAGGTGAAAATTATGAGGAAGGTTCTAATAATCTTAATTTTACTTCTGTTTGCCGGAGCAGGGATTACCGGTTTTTGGTTTTGGCAGAAAAATCAATATTCCAAAGAAATTTTGAAGCTTGAGATTTTGGGGCCGGAGGTGGCTCAGGCCGGAGATGAAGTTGAATACTTGGTTAGATTTAAAAACAATGGCAAGGTTAGATTGGAAAATTCAGAGTTGATTTTTTCTGCCCCCGAGCATTCTATTCCCCAGGATTTTCCTGCTCGGAGAATAGTTAGGAAATTGGAAGATATTTATCCTGGACAGGAGCAGATTTACAGCTTTAAGGTCCGGGTTTTTGGTAAAGAAAATGAAGTCCTAACGGCTAAGGCTTGGCTTAGATATCAGCCAAAAAATCTGAAAGCCCGTTATGAATCAAAAACAACTTTTACCACTCAGATTAAGTTTGTTCCTTTAACTTTTGAGTTTGATTTACCCCTGAAAGTTGAAAAAGATGAAAAGATAGAATTTTCTTTGAACTACTTTTCAAACATCAACTATCTCTTGGAAAATTTAAGGGTGAAAATTGAGTATCCTGAGGATTTTGAATTTGTCAGTGCCTCCCCCCAACCCTTAGATGAGACGGAATGGAAAATTGCCCCTTTAGTTCAGGCTGATGGTGGCAGAATAGAAATAAAAGGAATAGTTAGGGGGAAAGAGGGGACTCAAAAGATTTTCAGGGCAAAACTTGGTTTGATAGAAAACGGAGAATTCTGGTTGTTGAAAGAAACAGTCCGGGCTCTGGAAATAATTGAGCCTTCCATTTATATCTCTCAATTAGTCAATGATTCACCAGATTATATTGCCAGAGCCGGTGACTTTCTCCATTATGAGATTTTCTTCAAAAATATTGGCAAAACTCCCATCCAGAAAAAATTTCTTTTTGTTGAACTTGAGGGGGAATTTTTCGACTTCTTTAGTTTGAAGTCAGAAACCGGGGAATACGGTCGAGGAGACAACACTATTATTTGGGATTGGAAGGTTGTACCAGCCCTTCGCTTTCTTGATGCAGGTGCTGAAGGCAAGGTTGATTTTTGGGTCAAATTGAAAGAAGCTGGAGATATTCCTCTTGGATTGAAGAATCCCAGCTTGAGAGATGAAATTACCCTGGGAGGAGTTAAAAAGATTTTTGAAGTAAAAGTTAATTCTCAAATAAAACTCAGTCAAAAAGTTTATTTTCAAGAAGAATTTTTTGGCAACTCCGGCTTTCTTCCACCAAAGGTAGGAGAGCGAACAACTTACACTGTTTTGTGGCAAGTTGAAAATTCTTGGAATAATTTGAAAAAAGTCAAAGTAAAAAGTATTTTACCAACCGGAGTTAAAGCAACCGGCAAGATTTTTCCCGAGGATGCCAAATTTACCTTTGACTCAAAATCACGAGAAATCCTTTGGAACATTGGCGAGATAGAAGCTTGGCTAGGCGGGCAAGATGTGCCTTTGACGTTGGCTTTCCAAATTGAATTCACTCCAGAATCTTTCCAAAAAGGAGAGATACCTAATTTAGTCGGCGAAGCCGAAGTCTTAGGAAAGGATGTTTGGACTTTAGAAATACTCCAAGAAAAGGCTCCTCCAGTTGACACCACCTTACCTGATGATGAAACAGTGAGTAAAGAGCAAGGGGTAGTCCAATAAAAATTTTCAATTTTCAATTTTCAAACCATGGATAAAACTCAAAAAATTATTTCTCTTTGTAAACGTCGCGGTTTTATCTTCCCTTCTTCTGAGATTTACGGGGGCTTTGGGGGAGTATATGATTTTGGACCTTTAGGGGTTGAATTGAAAAAAAATATTAAAAATGCTTGGCTGAGAGCAATGACTGCGGAAGAAAATATTGTTCCTTTAGATTCCGCTATTTTAATGAATTCTAAAGTTTGGCAGGCCTCCGGCCATTTAACGGCTGGATTCTCAGACGAATTGGTTGAGTGTAAATCCTGCCATAAAAGATTTAAATTAGATGAAATAAAAAGGAATAAATGTCCAGAATGCGGAGGGCTTGTCACTAAACCAAGAAAATTTAATTTAATGATGAAAACATTTATCGGTCCGGTTGAAAATGAAACGACTACAACTTATCTAAGAGCAGAAACCTGTCAGGGTATTTTTGTTAATTTCTTGAATATCTTGAATTCAATGAGGTTAAAAATCCCTTTTGGTGTAATTCAAATCGGCAAGAGCTTTCGAAACGAAGTTAACCCAAAAAACTTTATTTTCCGAACAAGAGAGTTTGAGCAAATGGAAATGGAATGGTTTTGTTCTCCAAAAGAAGCTAATAGGTTTTTTGATTTTTGGGCAGAAAAGAGAATAAAGTGGTATTTTGATTTAGGAATTAAAAAAGAAAACTTAAGAGTTCGCGAGGTGCCAGAGGAAGAGCGGGCTCATTATGCTCAAAGACAAATAGATATTGAATATCATTTTCCTTTTGGCTGGAAGGAAATTGAAGGAATTCACAACCGGGGAGATTTCGATCTTTCAAACCACACCAAACATTCTGGAGAAGATTTAAAATACTTTGATGAAGAAACAAAAGATAAGTATTTTCCTTATATTATTGAAACTTCAGCAGGAGTTGAAAGATCTCTTTTTGCTTTTTTGTGTGAAGCTTATCAAGAAATAAAAGGAGGCAGAACAAAAACAACTAAACCGACCAAGGAAGTTGAAATTTTGTTAAAATTTCACAAGACTTTAGCTCCAATTAAAGTTGCTGTTTTGCCCTTGGTCAGAAATAAACCAGAATTGGCTAAAAGAGCAAAAGAAGTTTATCAAATGCTCAAACCCAATTTCACTTGTCAATACGATGAACTCGGTTCAATCGGTAGGAGATACCGTCGGGGAGATGAAGTAGGGGTTATTGCTTCCGTTACCTGCGATTTTCAGACATTGGAAGATAACACAGTCACGATAAGAGAAAGAGATAGTATGAAACAGATAAGAGTTGAAATCTCAAAATTAAAAGAAGTAATTCAAAAAATCCTGGCCGGAGAAGAGTTTTTAAAACTTGGCAAAATAGTTAAATAGTGCTATATCCGATTCTGGATACTTCAAAAAAGCCCATAAAATTTTCTCAAAAGGGCATTTTAATTTTTCCCAGGTTGGTTCTTGACAAGCAATTTTGATATGCGAAAATGTAATAACCCCTAGTATCCGATAGAAGCGCCCGGTTAAGGAAATCCAAAAAGGAGTTTAGGAAAATAAAAGAAGGCTCGTGAAAAATTAGACTCTCAGCTATAGAGCGATTGAAAAAATTTTTTTATCTTATTTTTTCGGTTTTTTCGGTAAGGAGACGACTTTTCTAAGTTAAAGCATCTTTACCAACTTCAAAAAGGCAATATGAATTCCAACAACAATACAAAATCAGAATATGTTTCCCTAAGAGAAGCTGCTAAATTTTGTCCTTACTCGCAAGATTATTTGAAATTGCGGGCTCGCCAAGGAAAGTTAAAAGCAACAAAAATTGGCAGAAACTGGGCGACCAAAAAAGAATGGGTTGATGAATACTTGAAGCAAGTTAACAATTACAAAAAGCGAATGGCCGATAGGAAAGTTAAAAAAGCTCAAGAAGTTAAAAAAGTTGAGAAAAAGAAGACACTCCTAACCGAGCCAATACCTACACCAACCTTCACTTCTACCACTTCTTTTCACTTAGGGCGCAGAACGCGGGTCATTGCCGTTGTCTGTGCCCTAATTTTTATTTTTTCAAGTATTGGATTGCTCTTTGGTTATCCCTATTATGGGCCGATTTTAAAGTCAGTTGGCAATTTTGTTAAAAATGGAACCCAAAATTTTGTAATAACTATTGGAGAATTTTCAAGTAATATTGGAGAGAGCATCGGGCAAAATGCTGCTGACATCAGCGATAACTTTTCAGAAAACTTTTACAACAATCTGGCACGGTCGCATCAATTTGTTAGGGATAGTTCAGAAGCGTTTTTGGCTGGGTTCAGAGTTTTTAGCGATATGAAAAACAAATTTGCATTTTATATTCATCAGGATGTTCAGTCATTAAAAAAAATATCTAAAAAAGTTAGCGAGAACATTTACAGGGGAGTAGTTAAGCTCCAGAAGATTATGGCAAGCATGAAGATGTTCTGGAAAAGAATAGAAGCATTTGCTGACAATCTAAAATATATTATAATTGAAAAAACTCCTCAAAAAATTGTTGAGACATTTAAACCAAAAAAGAGAAAAGAATTTCCTGCCAAAATCCCACAGCAAAAACTTCTTCCAAAATCCAAGAAAAAAGGTTTGATAACGATTCCTTCCACTGGAAGAGACGAGGAGACGATTCAAAAAATAAAGACATCATTTTCTGATGAAGTAAGGGTGATACCAAAAGATGAAAACTATGGTATAATAATACCAATATTTAGAGAGAAAGAAGGGCAAAAATATATTTATTTAATGGTGCCGCTAAAAGAATAAAAATAAAAGGTCAAAAGTTAAAATTAAGAGTAATTAACTATGAGAAGAAATACTATTTTTTCCTTAATCGCTGGAAGCGTTGTTGGCATAGGATTTTTGATTTTCGGTGGTTACGCTCTCGTGGAACCATTACAAGTTGGGGCTGTCACTGATACCACTACCGTCAGTTTGACGGTAACCGAAGAGATTTCTCTTACCGCGCCTGCTGCTATCAGTATGAGTCCGGATATTACCATGAGCGTTTCTACTTCAACTGGAGGGGGCGCTTGGAATGTTAAGACAAACTCGCAAGCTGGATATACTTTAAGTTTGCATGCCGATCAGACAAATGCGTTGCACGATAGCAGCACCGGAGAAGCATTTACTGATTGTGCAACCACTACGCCGGGAGCCTGGAATACTGCCTGTGAAGATCCCAATAATTATATCTTTGGATTCTCTGCTTATGGTCCCGATGTGCCCGATGGTACCTGGGGAACTGGAAACGATTGCACCAGTGGTTTTCCTAACAACGATCTTAACTACAGGGGTTTCGATGGAACCACTGACATCCAAATAGCTTCAGCGAACTCAGAGACTGGAACATCCGGCACTGACAGCACTATGTGTGTAGCTGCCACTCAAGGAAGCAATGTTTACGCTCCCGATGGTTCTTATTCTACAACCATTACGGGGACAGCCACTGCTCAATAAAAGATCGGTTTTTTACGGAGAGAGATAGCTGAATTAATAATTTGTAAAGGCATGAAAATAGAAAAATTTCTCACAATTTTATTTTGGGGAATAGTAATATATTTTGGAATAGGAATTGTTTCCCCGGTTTGTGCTTATAGCATCCAAAAATTAGCAAATGTCCCCGTAGAAAATGATTTCACTTTAGGTCCTGGGAAAGTTGAAGTTCTTTTAGATCCGGGATCCACAACCACCAGAAATTTGCTTATTACCAACCGATTAGGGAAAGTAATGGATTTTAAAGTTGAGATTGAAGATTTTGAAGGTTCACCAACCGGTGAAAGAGCAGCCGTGCTTTTGGGTGGAAAACGTGGTCCTTATTCTTTGAAAAATTATTTAAATCCCGAACTTAGCGAATTCACTTTAGCTCATGGAGAGAGAATGGTTTTGCCGGTTGAAATTTCTATTCCCGAAGGAATGGAGCCGGGTGGGCTTTATGGTTCAGTTTTAGTTTCTACCTCCCCTCCAAAAGAAATACTAAAAAAAGAAGCAGGTAAAGTTAAGGGACAAATTCGAATAGTTGGCAGAATTGGCTCTCTTTTCTTTGTTAGGGTAAAAGGAAAAGCGAAAGAAGATGGGAAGTTAGAGAAGTTTGATACAGCTGACTCAAAAAGATTTTACCAGAAAGGTCCAATCTCTTTTTCTATTCTTTACCGAAACACAGGAAATGTTCACTTAGACCCTTATGGGTTAATTGAGATAAAAAATCTCTTGGGAAAGAAAATCGGTGAGATAGAGATTGATCCTTATTTTGCTATGCCAAAATCTCTTCGATACCGAGAAGTGAAATGGGAAAGGGGGTTAGCCTTGGGTCGTTATACTGCCACTTTGTCTCTCAATCGTGGCTACAAAAATATAATTGATAGGGCTAGTATAAACTTTTGGATTCTTCCCTGGAAAATTCTTTTAATCGCTGGAATTGCAATATTCTTTATCATTTGGTTCATTTGGTGGATCGCTACTCACTTTGAGATAAGAAGAAAGCGCTGAACCACGCGGAACGGTACGCAGAAGCCCGCGGAACAAATAAACGACGCATAAAATTCTGCGTTTGTTCTGCCGTGAGGTTCTGCGTGAAGGTCCGCGATTTTTTATGAAGAAATTCCTCTCTTTCATTATCATCTTTTCGCTAATTATTATTGCCTATCCTATTTTTGCTTATGTTGCTTCGAGCCCCAATTACCGTATTCAATCGGACTCAATCAATATTGGAGGGGCTCGACAGACCTCAACTAACTATATAATAGAAGACACACTTGGGGAAATTTCATCTGGCATATCAACTTCAACAAACTATAAATTAAAAGCTGGTTATCAACAAATGCAGGAAGTTTATCTTGCTCTTTCTGTTCCTTCAGGGGTCTCGATGAGTCCGGATATCGGAGGAGTAAGCGGAGGACAGAGCAACGGTTTGGCGACAACCACCGTAACCACTGACAGCCCCAGTGGTTATACCTTAAGTGTTCGAGCAAGTAGCTCTCCTGCTATGGCAACCTCTACTTATGCCTTTGCTGATTACACCCCAGCCACTGCTGGTACTCCAGATTACACTTGGTCAGTACCGGCAACTACTTCTGAATTCGGTTTTACTCCCGAAGGTCAAGATGTTGTCCAAAAGTTTTTAGACAATGGAAGTAATGCTTGCAACACTGGCTCCAGTGAAACTACCGACGCTTGCTGGTACAACTTTTCAATCACCGATGAAACAATTGCTCAAACTTATTCTGCTAACCATCCTTCAGGCACTCAAACAATTATAAAATTCAGAGCGGAATCTGGCACTCAGCATATTCAGGTGGCTGGCGGATATCAAGCAACGATAATATTCACCGCAATAGCGAATTAAATCTATTGGAAACTAATAGAAACTAATAGAAATTGATAGAAGTTAATTGTTCTATGGAAATTAAGAAAAAATACATTCACTTAAAGGATTTAGAGGTTTATAAACTATCAAGAGAGCTATCTAAAATAGGTTGGGAGATTTACAAAAATATGGACTGGCGAACAAAAAAAGTCGTAGGTGACCAGTTAATAACTTCATTAGATTCTATAGGTGCTAATATTACAGAAGGTTACTCCCGATACCATTATTTAGATCAGATAAAATTTTATTACAACGCAAGGGGTTCACTTAGTGAAAGTTGTAGTCACTGGTTGGAGCTTTTAAAAGAAAGAGAATTAATAAAAGAGGAAGATTTTAAGAAAATGAAATCAATCTCTGAGAAATTGTCTTTAAAACTCAATAACTTCATCAGCTCAACTTATAAAGCAAGAAAATATCAACAATAAATTTCAATAAATTTCAATGAGTTTCTATAAATTTCTGGTTATTATATGCATTTTCTTTACCCCTTTTTTTGTACTTGCTGTTTCTGACTCTACTAATGTTGACTTAAAGGTTGAAACCGGCATCGCTCCGGTTTGTAATGGGAATGGAATTTGTGAGCCAGCGAGGGGGGAGACAGAAACTAATTGTTCTGCTGACTGCGGTTGCAATAACAATGGAATCTGTGAGCCAGCAAGATTAGAAAACAGTACCAATTGTCCTAATGATTGTCCTACTCTTGTTCCTACTCCAGGTGTAGGTGGAGCGGTTTTTATCACCGATACCACCCCGCCACTTATTTACAATCTATTTATTAAAGAAATTACTTTGAATTCAGTAACTATTTCTTGGAGAGTAGATGAACAAGCTATTTGCCAACTTTTTTGGGGTAGGACCCAGGAGTACAAAGAAGAAATTATTTCCGAAGATGCTTTTTCTCGCGGAGAACATTCAACAAAAATAACCCATCTTTTACCTGGAACTTCTTATCATTTTAAAGTTGTTTGCAAAGACACCAATTACAACGAATCAGAAACAACTGACCAAATGTTTACCACCTTAACTCTCCCCGATACTGTTCCACCCTCAAATATTAGCAATTTTGAAGCAATTCCCGGCGATAAAAAAATTGCCTTAAAATGGCAAAGTCCACCTGACTCTGATTTCAAAGAAGTAAAAATATTCAGAAGCACTAAATTTTATCCCACAAGTCCTTGGGAAGGGAGATTGGTTTATGTAGGAAGTGGGAATTTTTTTGAGGACATAAATTTGACTAATGGGATTACTTATTATTACACAGCTTTCAGTTATGATAGAGCAGGTAATTACTCATCGGGGGCAGTTGTAGCTGGCACTCCCCAAGCTATCGTGGTTCCACCAGTAAAGCCCCCAGTTAAGCCACCTCCGCCAGTCAAACCACCAGTTGTTCCACTGCCACCTGAGGTAGAAAAACTAAACTTAGAGGATTTTGATTTCTGGCAAGAAGAGAAAAAACTTCCTTTGATTGAAGAAAAAAAGATAAAACTTAAAGAAAAAGAACCTTTGACTGTTTCCATTGATTACGAAAAGGTTCCTGAGGTTTTAAAAACCATAATGGTAACGTTAGAAAAAGATAACAAGTACTTTTCTTTTCTTTTGAGAATAAACCGAGAAAAAACAAAGTACTTAGCCACTTTAGTTCTTCCTCAACCTGGAATCTATCCTCTAACTATTTATATTTTGGATTTCAAAAACCAAACCCTAAAAACAATCACCGGAGAACTTATAGTAGAGAAAACAATAATCGAAGCTCTCCCGGAAGTTCCTTGGTACAAAAACTTTAAAACTTGGATATATATTTTGATATTAGTGGGAGCAGCTGTTACAGTTTACATTCTTAGAAGAAGACATAGAAAAGAAACTTATAAAAGTTAATAGGAACTTATTGAAACTTGTTTGCCCATGGCAAACGAAGCTGATAGAAATTAATTGCAATAAATTTCACGAGTGAAGCGAGTATAATTTCAAGGAATTTCAATAAATTCCGCTAAGAAAGTTGTTCGCACCCAGGCCCTTGACAGGGCCTTTTAAAATTGAGAAAATAGAATAAATATCGGTTAGCCGAGCTGCTAAAATTCTTAATCTCGGTTAGCCGAGAAAAGTTATTTCAATGCGAAAAGAACTTCTTTCCGGTGAGTTAATTTCTCTTAAAGAAGCCTCAGAAATATCTGGCTATCACCCAGATTATTTGGGCTATTTGATTAGAAAAGGTAAAATAGAAGGGAAGAGGGCTGGCAGAGACTGGTTCACTACTGAGAAAGCAGTAAAAAATTATCTTTCAACTAAAAAATTTCTACCAATAAAAGATATATTATTTTCTAAAGTAAGTCCCAGAATGCTTTTTATCAGCTTTGGAGCGGCAATTCTAATTGGAGTTGGCGCTTTTTTGTTTTTTTCTTCTCAGAATTATTTCCAAAAAGTGCCGGGAGATTTTAGTCAGCAAGAACTTCAAACAAAAAATATTGGCCCTCTAAAAGTCACCACCTACTCCTCAGACAGTGCCGGCGGCATTGAAATTTCAATTAAACCCGAAGGAACATTCCAAGTATCAAAGAAAAAACCCTCTTTTCCCCAGAAGATAAGAGATTTCTTTCAGGGAATAGTTAAATGAAATCGCAGAACCACGCAGAACCTCACGCAGAACAAACGCAGAATTATGACAGAACTTTTATACAAAAAAGAATCATATATTATCCGCGGAATTGCCTATGATATTTACAAACAATTTAGAAATAACCACAAAGAAAAAATTTATCACAATGCTTTCTACTTAGGATTAACCTATAAAGGATTAAAAGCTGAAAAAGAGAA
>JAGGXV010000006.1 GCA_021162885.1 bacterium
CCATAGAGAGTATTCCTCTAAAACTCCAGATTCATCCTAACTGTTTAACTTATGATGTTAAACATATTGAAGAGAAATTAAAAGAATTTACAAAAAAGGGGGAAATTGAAATTCGGGGGGAGGTTTATATGGAAAAGAAGGACTTTGAGAAATTTAATCAAGAGCGCAAGAAGAAGGGAGAGCCAACTTACGCTAATCCCCGAAATTTGGCCGCTGGCTCTATTCGCCAGCTTGACCCAAAATTAGCAGCTTCCCGTCCCCTAAAATTTTTGGCCTATGATATTGTCACTGATTTAGGACAATCCCGTCATTCTCAAGAGCATCAGATTTTGCCTTGTTTGGGTTTTAAAACAGATCCGGGAAAAATATGCAAAGATTTAAAAGAGGTAGTTGACTTTTGGCGTCAAGTGTCTGAAAAGAGAGAGAAATTACCCTTTCAGATTGATGGAATAGTTGTAAATGTGGATGATAACCTGCTTTTTCAGAAATTAGGGAAAGTTGGTAAAAGTCCTCGGGGAGCCAGAGCTTTTAAATTTTCTCCGGCTCAAGCCACCACCAAGGTTGAAGACATCAAAATTCAAATTGGCAGAACTGGAGCTGCAACCCCGGTGGCTTATTTAAAACCGGTTGAGGTTGGTGGAGTGACTATCACCAGAGCAACCCTTCATAATGAGGATGAGATAAAAAGATTGGGAGTTCGTATTGGCGATACAGTTATAGTTGGGCGGGCAGGGGATGTTATTCCTGATGTGATTAAAGTGCTCAAAGATTTAAGAAGTGGGAGAGAGAAAGAATTTAAGATGCCCAAGACCTGTCCGGTTTGTGGTTCAAAACTTGTCAAGCCCCAGGGAGAGGTAGTTTGGCGCTGTCCCAATCCCCAATGCCGAGCCAAACAGCGAAGATATCTCTATCATTTTGCGAGCCGAGGTGCCTTTGATATTGAAGGGGTGGGTCCAAAAATTATTGACCAGCTGCTCAAGGAAAATCTAATCACTTCTCCCGCTGACCTCTTTGAACTAAAAGAAGGCGATTTAATCCCTTTGGAGAGATTTGCTGAAAAATCGGCTAAAAATTTAGTCAAAGCTATCCAATCAAAAAAAGAAATCAGTTTACCAAAATTTATCTATGCTCTGGGCATCAGAAACGTTGGGGAAGAAACATCGGCACTTTTAGCGCAAAAATTAAAAATTAAAAAGGAAAAATTAAAAATTAACGAATTGATTAAAACATTCCAAAAATTATCTTTGGAAGATTTACAATCGATTAAAGATATAGGTCCAGTTGTTGGTAAAGATATCTATGAATGGTTTCGTCAAGAAAAAAACATTCAGTTTTTAAAAAGATTAGAGAAAGTTGGGATAGAAATAATTAACCCAACTGTTTCTGGAGTATCAAGAAAACTTAAAGACAAAACATTTGTTTTTACCGGCAGTTTAAAAACTTTAACTCGCCGACAAGCCAAAGAAAAAATCCGGGCCTTAGGGGGTGATGTTTCTGAATCGGTTTCTAGAAAAACCGACTATCTGGTATCAGGTGAAAATCCCGGCTCAAAATTGACCCGCGCCAAAAAATTAGGGGTTAAGATTATTGGGGAAAAAGAATTTTTAAAAATGATAAAGTAATATGAAATTTTTTAATTTTTTTAAAAAAATTGATTGGTTTTTAATTTTACCAGCTTTTTTGTTGAGTTGTCTGGGGCTTTTGTCAATTTACAGTTCTTCACTTGGTGAAGGAAATTTTTTAAATTTTAAAAAACAGATTATCTTTTTTGCCATTTCCATTTTTTTGGTGTTTTTTTTGAGTTTTTTTGATTTAAGATTCTTGAAGACCAATTCTTATTTGGTTTTAACTTTGTATTTTTTGAGTTTGACGAGTTTGGTAGGCCTTTTTTTGTTTGGTAGTCAAATCAGAGGAGTTAAGGGTTGGTATAAGATAGGTGCTTTTTCTCTTGATCCCGTGCCAATTACTGCCATTATTTTAATCATTGTTTTGAGCAAGTATTTTTCAACCCGGCATGTGGAGATCCAAAGATTCCGGCCAATTTTGTTTTCTGGACTTTATGCAGCTATTCCCATCAGTTTAATTCTTTTCCAACCTGACCTTGGCTCGACTTTAAGTTTAATTGCTATTTGGTTTGGCCTGGTTTTGTTTTCGGGTATAAAGATTCGCCATTTTTTGATTTTAATTTTAGTTTTTTTGATAATTTTTTGGCTCTCTTGGAGTTTTTTACTCAAAGATTATCAACGCCAGAGAATTGTTAGTTTTGTGAATCCCCAGATTGATCCTCAGGGAATTTCCTGGAATGTCAACCAATCAAAAATTGCCATTGGGGCTGGAGGGCTTTTGGGGAAAGGAATTGGCAAGGGTTCTCAAACTCAGTACGGCTTTTTGCCAGAGCCCCAGACCGATTTTATATTTTCAGCTATAGCTGAAGAGATGGGATTTTTGGTGGTGACTATTTTGATTTTCGGCTTTCTTTTTCTTTTTTGGCGGATAATTAAATTAGCACTTGACTCAACCAATAACTTCACCCGTTTATTTGCAGCTGGCCTTTTTTTCTTTTTACTCTCTCAGATTTTCATCAACATTGGAATGACCTTTGGTTTGGTGCCGGTTGTTGGTTTGCCCTTGCCTTTAGTAAGTTATGGTGGGTCGCAGCTTTTAGCTCTTTATTTGGGGTTGGGGATTTTAATGAGTTTGAGTCGGCGGGCTTGATTGTCTTAAAATTCTGTGATAAAATGACAAAGGTTGACAAGATCTTAAAAATAATTAAACTAAAAAATATATTTTAAAATTGTCTTCCTTGACTATTTTTAAACTTAACTAAAAAATCTCTAAAAAAGTCCCTTCTTTTGATGGGGGAGTTTTTGTGTTATCTTTTCTAAATTTCTTTATCTTTATCTTTTTATCTATGAAAGTTAAAAATTTCTCTAGGTCTCAACTCACTTTTCATCTGCCGCCTTTGCTAATTTATCAGAAAGAAAGTTATCAACGTTTCTGGCAGGAAGATTTACGGGAGGTCTTTGAGGAGGTTTTCCCTATCTTGGACTATACCGGCAAACAATTTCAACTTGAGTTTCAAGATTACAAGTTAGAAAAGCCAAAATATAAATCAGGAATTGAAGCAAAAGAGAATGATGATTCTTTTGATGCTCCCTTGCGGGTGAAGCTCAGGCTGAAAAATTTAAGAACAGGAGAAATTAAACAGCAAGAAGTTTTTCTTGGTAATTTCCCTTTGATGACAGAGAAAGGGACTTTTATTATTAATGGGGTGGAAAGGGTGGTTATTTCCCAACTGATACGTTCACCAGGGGTTTTCTTTACAGCCAGAATGATTCAAGGCGAGAATTTTTTTGGAGCAAAAATTATTCCTTCAAGAGGCGCATGGCTGGAATTTGACACAGATGCCTCCGGCTTTATTGGAGTAAAAATTAATCGCCAGAGGAAGGTAGCAGCGACTTGTTTGCTTAAAGCTTTTAGTGGTTTGTCGGCTCAGGAGATAAAAAAGAAATTTCAAGATATTGACAAAGGGGAAATTAAGTATATTCAAAAAACTTTGGCTCGCGATGCTACCGCTTCTCAAGCGGAAGCATTGCTTGAGATTTATCGCAAACTCAGACCTGGTGATTTAACCACTCCCGAAGCGGCTAAAGAATTGATTTGGAATATGTTCTTTAATTTTCAGAGATATGACTTAAGCAAAGTTGGTAGATGGAAAATGCTTGAGAGATTACCAAATTTAAAATTTAAAAATAAAAATGAAAAATTAAAAATTGAGGAAGAAATTACCAAGGAAGACCGAGTTTTGAAGACAGAAGATGTTTTTGAGGTTTTAAGAGAAATTATCAGGTTAAATAATGATCCGGAAGCTCAGCCCGATGAGATTGACCATCTGGGCAACCGAAGGGTAAGGAGTTTGTCTGAACTTTGCCAGGCCAGGGTCAGGGTTGGTTTAATGAGATTGAAAAGAATAATTCAAGATAGAATGTCAACTCTTGACCCAGCCACTTTAACGCCAGCTCAACTTATTAATCCCAGGCCGGTAATGGCGGTTGTTCAAGAATTTTTTGCCTCTTCGCAATTTTCTCAGTTTATGGATGCAGAGAATCCTCTCTCGTCTGTTGAGCATAAAAGAAGATTAACAGCCACCGGGCCTGGCGGGTTAACCAGAGAACGAGCTGGTTTTGAGGTCAGAGATGTTCAACCTTCTCACTATGGCAGAATCTGTCCTATTCAGACACCAGAAGGTCAAAATGTTGGTTTGGTTAACCACCTGGCTTGTTTTGCCAGAGTTAACCGCTTTGGTTTTTTAGAAACTCCTTATTTTAGGGTGAAACAGGGCAAGGTGACTTCGGAGGTTTGCTATCTGACCGCCAGTCAGGAAGAAAAGTACAAAATTACCCATGCTGGAGTGAGCATTGGCAAAGATGGTAAGATTTTAGCGAAAGAGGTTGAAGCTAGAAAGAGAGGACAGCCAGTTTTGGTTAAGAGAGAGGAGGTTGATTTTATCGATGTTTCTTCAAAACAACCAATTAGCGTCGCTACTGCCCTGATCCCCTTTTTACAAAATGACGATGCCAACCGGGCATTAATGGGATCTAATATGCAACGGCAGGCCGTGCCCTTGGTTAGGCCCGAACCTCCTCTAGTTGGTACAGGGGTGGAAAGAAGTGTCGGGTATGATTGCGGTGAAGAAATAATTGCTCAAGAGTCAGGCCAGATTCAAGAAGTTGATGCCAACCATATTAAACTCAAAGCAAAAAATGGAAAAACTTTAAATTATAAACTTCAAACTTTTTCCCAGAGCAACCAATATACTGTTTACCACCAAATTCCCAGAGTCAAAAAGGGCCAAAAAGTAAAAAAAGGAGATATTTTGGCTGATGGAGCAGGTATTGCCGATGGTAGGTTGAGTTTGGGCAAAAATGTTTTGGTAGCTTTTTTGCCGTTTCGGGGAGGAAATTTTGAGGATGCCATTGTTATCTCAGACAGATTGGTGCGAGATGATGTTTTTACCTCTTTGCATATTGAAGATTTTACCTGTGATGTCAGAGAAACAAAACTTGGTCCAGAACTTACCACTTGCGATATTCCCAATGTTTCTGAAGAAAGATTGAAAGATCTTGATGAGGAAGGGATTGTTAGGGTGGGAGCCAGCGTTGGGCCGAATGATATTTTGGTTGGCAAGATCTCTCCCAAAGGAGAAAAAACTTTAACGGCTGAAGAAAGATTACTGAGAGCCATTTTTGGGGAGAAAGCCAAAGAGGTGAAGGATTCTTCTTTAACCATGGAACACGGCAAAAAGGGGAGAGTAGTTAGGGTGAGGATTTTTTCAAGAGAAAAAGGTGATAAACTGGAACCTGGTATTATCAAAAGAATTCGGGTCGAGGTTGCTCAGATTAGAAAAATAAAAGTTGGTGATAAATTGGCAGGGAGGCATGGCAATAAAGGGGTGATTTCCAAAATTTTACCCCAAGAGGAAATGCCTTTTCTGGAAGATGGCACCCCGGTTGATATTGTTTTAAATCCTTTGGGAGTGGTTTCTAGAATGAATATTGGACAGATTTTGGAAACCCATTTGGGTTGGGCAGCCAAAAAACTTGGCTATTTGGCTATCTCACCATCTTTACTGGGAGCTACTGAAAAAGACATTAAAGCTGAGTTGAAAGCAGCTGGCCTACCAGAAGATGGTCAGGTTGTCTTGTATGACGGAAGGACTGGTCAGCCTTTTCCAAGAAAAGTGACGGTCGGTTATATCTATATGATGAAATTGATTCATATGGTTGAAGATAAAATTCATATGCGTTCAATTGGCCCTTATTCTTTGATTACTCAACAGCCTTTGGGTGGTAAAGCCCAGTTTGGAGGACAGCGGTTTGGCGAGATGGAGGTTTGGGCCTTGGAGGGCTATGGTGCTGCCCACACTTTGCAAGAGATGTTAACCATTAAATCAGACGATGTTCCCGGCAGATCGGCTGCTTACGAAGCAATTTTAAAAGGCGAGGAAATTAAAAAACCAAACATTCCTGCTTCTTTTAATCTGTTGGTTTCTGAATTAAAATCTTTAGGATTGAGTGTTGAGGTAAAGGGAGTGGTTTCTGAAGAGAAGGAAGAGACAAAGGAGAAAGCTAAATGAAAAGTGAAAAATGAAAAATGCAAAATTACAATGTAAAATTAAAAATTTTGAACTTTGAACTGTAACTTTTCACTTTTCACTTTGCATTTTTAACTTCTATGAAGGTTGCTGACCTACAATCTATCAGAATAAAACTTGCCTCACCCGAGGAGATTTTGAGTTGGTCTCATGGTGAAGTGACCAAACCTGAAACCATTAATTACCGGACCCAGAGGCCGGAAAAAAATGGGCTTTTTTGCGAAAAAATCTTTGGTCCAACCAAAGATTACGAATGTTATTGTGGTAAATACAAAGGGATAAGATATAAGGGAATTATTTGTGATAGATGCGGAGTCGAGGTAACTAAAAGCCAGGTCAGGAGGGAAAGGATGGGTCATATTGAGTTGGCTGCTCCGGTCAGCCATATCTGGTTTTTGCGGGGAGTTCCTTCAAGGATAGGGCTCTTATTAGATGTTCCTCAACAAAAACTTGAGAGAGTGGTTTACTTTGCTGGTTATATTGTTGAAAAGGTAGATGAGGAGGCCAAAAAAACTCTACTAAAAGAAATTGAACAAGAGGCTGAAGAAAAACTCAAAAAGATAGACAAAGAAAAACTGAAAGTTGCTCAAAGAAAAAGAAAGAAAGAAGAACTGAAACAAAGGCTGTTGGCTGTTAAAGAAGAGCTCAATGCCATCAAACCTTTACAGATTTTGTCAGAAACCGAATACCAAGAGTTCTCTTTAAAATACGGAGAGATTTTTACGGCTGGCACGGGAGCGGAAACTCTGAGAAGGATTTGTGAAAGAATCAATCTCAAAAAAGAAATTGACAAATTGAAAAAAGAAATCTCCAAAGCAACTTCTCCCACGGCTCCAAAGAATATCAGGCGTTTAAAATTCTTACAGGGATTATTGAGAGCCAAAATCCGACCGGAATGGATGTTTTTAACTCGAATTCCGGTTTTACCCCCAGATTTACGGCCAATGGTTCAGTTGGACGGAGGAAGATATGCCTCCTCAGATTTAAACGACCTTTACCGCAGAGTAATTAACCGAAACAATCGGTTGAAGTATTTGCTTGAGATAGCCGCTCCCGAGGTTATTGTGCGTAACGAAAAAAGGATGTTGCAAGAGGCGGTTGATAGTTTATTGGACAATAGTATGAGAAAAGGCCAGATGGTCACCGCTACCACCGGCGGCAAAAGATTGTTGAAATCTCTGGCTGATATTTTGGGAGGCAAAGAGGGGAGATTTAGAAGAAATCTTTTGGGCAAGAGGGTTGACTATTCAGGTAGGAGTGTTATTACTTCTGGTCCCGAACTTAAACTTTCTGAATGTGGTCTTCCCAAAATGATGGCTCTGGAGTTAGTCAGACCTTTTGTCATCAAAAAACTTTTGGACAGAGAATTGGCTTATAACATTCGGGGAGCCTCACGGATTATTGATGAGGGAAGGCCAGAGGTTTTTGCAATTTTGGAAGAGATTATCAAAGATAAACTGGTTTTGCTCAACAGAGCCCCAACCTTGCATCGTTTAGGCATCCAGGCGTTCAAACCAGTTTTAATTGAAGGGGAAGCGATTAGGATTCATCCTTTGGTTTGTGAGGCTTTTAATGCTGATTTTGATGGTGACCAGATGGCTGTTCATCTACCTCTTTCTGCTGAAGCTCAAAAAGAAGCTCAAGAGCTGATGCTATCTTCCAAAAATCTTCTCAAACCAGGTACTGGAGTTCCTATTATTTCTCCTCGTCAAGATATAATTTTGGGCTGTTATTATTTAACTGGTCAAAAAGAAGGGGATAAAGAAGAAGTTAAGGGTTGGGGTAAAGTTTTTGGCAGTTTTGAAGAAGTTATTTTGGCTGAGCAATTGGGTAAATTGGATTTGCGAGCAAAGATCAAGGTTTCTCTTCCGAAAGGTTTTAAGGGAAAGAAAAAAGAAGGATTTCTTGAAACAACCTGTGGTCGTATTATTTTTAACGATTGCTTACCCGAAAACTTTCCTTTTGTTAACACTCAAATCAATGCCAAAAAACTTTCTCGAATAATCGCTCAGATTATCAGCGAATATCCAAGAGAAGTGGTTGAGGAAGTTTTGGATAAAATCAAAGAAGTCGGTTTTGAATATTCAACTCTGTCGGGTTTGAGTTGGGGAATGGAGGATTTAATTGTTCCTCCTCAAAAAAAGGAGTTGCTTCAGGAGGCAGAGAAAGAAATTGATTTTGTTGAGAATCATTTCAAAAAAGGACTTTTATCTCCTAAAGAAAAAGCTGCCAAGGTGATTGAAATTTGGCAGGGAGTTAAAGAGAAGATAGAGAAACTTGTTTCTCAAACTTTACCGAAAGACGGACCGGTTTATTCTATTGTTGATTCTGGGGCTCGAGGTTCTTGGGCCCAACCAGTCCAGATGGCTGGCATGAAAGGATTGGTTACCTCTCCGGCTGGTCAGACCATTGAGCTACCTATCAAAAATTCTTTCAAAGAAGGTTTTGATGTTCTGGAATACTTTATTTCTACTCATGGAGCCAGAAAGGGAACTGCTGATACTGCCTTGCGAACTTCAAAATCTGGCTATCTAACCAGAAGGTTGATTGATGTGGCTCACGAGGTAATCGTTACCTCCGAAGACTGCGGTGACAAAGAAGGCAGGGAGATTTTCCGGGAAGATGCTACTGAACTTGGTCAAAATTTTATTTTCAAGATTGTCGGAAGAGTAGCCCTTGAGAATGTCAAATCTGAGAAAGGAGAAAAAATTATTGTTAAGAAGGGAGAAATAATAGATTGGGAAAAAGCTCGAGAGATTGATAAAGCCAAAATTAAGAAGGTTAAAGTTCGTTCTCCTTTAAGCTGTAAATCTCAGAGAGGAGTTTGTCAAAAATGCTATGGCTGGGAGATGGGTAGGAATGAAATGGTTAAAATTGGAGAAGCGGTTGGTGTTATTGCTGCTCAGTCAATTGGAGAACCGGGCACCCAGTTAACTATGAGAACTTTCCATTTGGGGGGAGTGGCTGGTGGAGGAGATATCACCAGAGGTTTACCGAGGATCGAGGAGATTTTTGAGCTGAGAGAGCCAAAAATTGAAGCTCCGTTGGTTCAGACTGAAGGTTTTGTTAGTAAAATTGATTTAGAAAAGAGAAAAATTTTTATTTCGAGCAAAGTGAAATCAAATCCGAAAAGGGCTTCTCGCTCAACTCAAATTCTGGAATATAACATTCCTCCCGAGACTGAGGTTTTTGTCAAAAAAGGTGAAAAGATAATGCCTGGTCAACCTCTTTGTTCTGGCAGTTTGAACTTGAAAAAACTTTTCAAACTTTTAGGAGAAGCCGCCACCCAGCGTTATATTATTAAAGAAATTCAAAGAATCTATACTGGAGAAGGCATAGATATCCACGATAAACATCTTGAAATCATCACGCGCCAGATGTTTTCCCGAGTTATGATTACTGACGGTGGAGATGGTCCTTTGGTTAGAGGAGAGATTGTTCCTTTGGCTGAAGTCAAAGAACTTAACTCCCTCCTTAAAAAGGAAGGGAAAAAGGAAATAAAATTCCAGCAAATTTTACTTGGTATCTCACGGGTGGCTTTGAGTTCTGATAGTTTTCTTTCGGCCGCTTCTTTTCAGGAAACCTCACGAGTTTTGATTCGTGCCGCTCTTGAGGGCAAGGAAGATAAATTGCGAGGATTAAAAGAAAATGTTATAATAGGTAGGTTAATACCTGCTGGCACCGGCTTCCGAAAATGAAAAGTGAAAAATGAAAAATGCAAAATTACAATGTAAAATTAAAAATTTTGAATTTTGAACTGTAACTTTTAACTTTTCACTTTACATTTTTCACTAAAACAGTGGTTAAACATAAAAAATCCAAAAAACAAAAGAAACTTCCCAAAAAGGCAATTAAGCCGAAAGAGAGGCCATTTAAATACCCAATTTTGACCTCGAGGTTAAGGAGAACAATTGGGGCAATTTTTCTTTTTCTTTTTGGTCTGATTATTGCTTTCTCTTTTTTTGAAGGAGCAGGCAGAGCCGGTGAGGGAATTTTTAAGAGTTTAGATTTTCTTATTGGCAAGACCATCTTTTTTATTCCATTTTTGTTGGTTTTAGGGGGCTTACTTCTTTTGAAACCGCAAAAAAAGAGGATTTTTGCCCCAATTTTCTATGGTCTTTTGGTTTTGATTTTTGGGATTTCGGGAATTTTAGGGAGTCAGAGTTTGACTGAAAGAATTGGAGGATGGCTTGGCTATATTTTGGCTTGGCCATTTTTAAATTATTTTGGATTTTTGGTAAGTGTTGTTGTATTTTCAGCTTTGGTTCTCATTGGAGGGCTAATCCTTTGGGAATTTGTGCCCAAGAAAAAAATTTTAGCCCGAGAAAACAGAGATCAGGGAGTTCTCCCCGCTGTAAAAAAGAAAGGCGGTGGTCGGGTTGTTGTTCCTAGAGCCAAGCCAAAGTTTGAAATTAAGCCAATTGACGTTTCTCAAAAGAAAAAAGAGAGTTGGCCACCAGCTACTCCCACAGAAACAGAAAAAGAAACCCCGGGACAGTTTAAAGGTTCTCTGCCCGAATTTCCCAAGGGACTTGTTAAATATCGATTTCCTCCAATTGAACTCTTTGATTTAAAAGAGGAGACTCCTTCAAGCGGTGATATTGAAACAAACTCTTTGATTATCAAAAAAACCTTAGAAAATTTTGGCATTAAGGTTGAGATGGGAGAAGTAAATATTGGTCCGACCGTCACTCAATATACTTTGAAACCATTTGAAGGGGTAAAACTTTCAAAAATTACAACCCTGAGCAACGATTTGGCTTTAGCTTTAGCTTCCCACCCCATTAGAATTGAAGCTCCTATTCCCGGCAGAGCTCTGGTGGGAATTGAAGTTCCCAATAAAGTCAGGGCTAAAGTAAAAATAGGAAATTTAATTAAATCTGCTGACTTTAAAAAATCTTCTTTTCCTCTTACTTTTTGTTTAGGAAGAGATGTTCAAGGAAAACCAATCTATCAGGATTTGGGGAAGATGCCTCATCTTTTGATAGCCGGCTCTACTGGTTCTGGTAAAACAATTTCCTTGAACTCTTTAATTTTAAGTTTAATCTATCGTAATTCTCCCCAGATTTTGAAATTAATTTTAATTGACCCAAAAAGGGTAGAATTTCCAGTTTACAATGGGCTTCCTCATCTTTTAACGCCGGTCATTTTTAATGGCCAAAAAGTAGTTAATGCCCTAAATTGGTTAATTGGAGAAATGGAAAGAAGGTTTGATGTGTTAAGAGAGAGTCACGCTCGAGATATTTTAAGTTATAACAAACTTTTGAAAGAAGGATTTGAGGTGATGCCCTACATTGTTTTAATTATTGATGAATTAGCTGATTTAATGGCTTCTCGAGGCAGGGAAATTGAAGGGGGAATTATCAGATTGAGTCAACTCGCCAGAGCAGTCGGAATTCATCTGGTTGTTGCCACTCAACGTCCATCAGTCGAGGTAATCACCGGTTTAATTAAAGCGAATATTACCTCCCGAGTTGCCTTTCAGGTTGCTTCTCAGGTTGATTCACGAACCATTTTGGACATGGCAGGAGCTGAAAAACTTTTGGGTTGGGGAGATATGCTTTTTATTTCTCCAGAATTTCCTCGGCCGAAAAGAATTCAAGGGAGTTTTGTTTCTACTAAAGAGATTAAAAGGGTAGTTAATTTTATTGAAAAAGAGAACGTTCCAGAAGAGAAAAAGGAGATGGAAGAAAGTTTAGAGAGAGAATTAGAAGAAGAAGGGAAGGGAAAATTACCAGGAATGGTTTTTGAAAAAGATCCTTTGTATGAGGAAGCAAAAAAGACAGTCATTGAATACCGTAAGGCCTCAGCCTCTCTTTTGCAAAGGAGATTACAAATTGGCTATGCTCGCGCCGCCCGACTTTTAGATATGTTAGAAGAAAATGGAGTAGTTGGTCCGGGCGAGGGAGCTAAGCCAAGAAAAGTGTATTTGGAAAAAGATTCTTCAACTCCAGGTACTAGCGATCAAAATGACCAAGATTCTGATTGGCAGAAGATATAAATAGGTGAATTATAAAGTAAGAATCATAAATTAAGGTAAAAGATGAAAGATTAATCTCATAATTCGTAATTCTTGATTCAAGCTTGTTTTGACTTTTACCATCCAAAATAATATTCTTAAATTAGTATGGCAAAACAAAAAAAGGAACAAAAAGGATTGGATGAGGCAATAGAGGAGATAAAACAAAGATTTGGCGAGGGAGCCATTATGAAATTAAGTGGCATCAGACCGGTTGAGGTTGATGTTATACCTACTGGTAGCATCTCTTTAGATTTAGCTTTGGGAGTTGGAGGGGTACCAAGAGGTAGGGTAATTGAGATTTTTGGGCCGGAAAGCAGCGGGAAAACCACTTTAGCGTTGCATATTTTGGCTGAGGCCCAAAAGAAAGGAGGAGTAGGGGCTTTTGTTGATGCTGAACATGCTTTGGATCCTGACTATGCTAAGAAAATTGGAGTAAATGTTAAGGACCTTTTGATTTCTCAACCAGATTCCGGAGAGCAAGCCCTACAAATTGTTGAAACTTTAGTTCGCTCCCGAGCCGTTGATGTTATTGTTATTGACTCGGTTGCTGCTTTGACACCAAAAGCAGAAATCGAAGGAGAGATAGGAGATCAGCACATAGGTCGCCAAGCAAGATTAATGAGCCAGGCCTTAAGAATGTTGGCTGGAATTGTTTCCAAAACTAAAACTTTAGTCATCTTTTTAAATCAAACCAGAATGAAAATCGGAGTTCTTTTTGGGGACACAACCACGACGCCAGGCGGCATGGCTTTAAAATTTTATTCTTCGGTTCGCATAAAATTGAACAGAATTGCTCAAATAAAACAAAAAGACCAGATTATTGGTTCAAGGATCAAAGCAAAAATTGTTAAAAATAAAGTAGCTGCCCCCTTCAAGACAGCTGAATTTGATATCTATCACGCCGAAGGAATTTCCAAGGCAGCTGATTTAATTAACACTGGTTTAAACTACGGAGTTGTTAAAAAAGCCGGAAGTTGGTATCAATTTGGGACAAAAAAAATCGGCCAGGGTATTGGTGGCGTTAAAGAATTTTTGAAGGAAAATCCAAAAATTGAGGAAGAAATAAAAAAAGCAATAATAGAGAAGATCCGGGAAAGATGATTTATTCTTTGGTATAAGGTAAAAGAGCTAGGAATCTCGCCCTTTTTATTGCTTGAGCTAACCTTCGTTGGTGATAGGCGCAGAGCCCAGTTTTTTTTCTGGGCCTGATTTTTCCTAAAGCAGAGATAAAATTTTCCAGAGTTTTAGTGTCTCGGAAATCAATCTCTTTGATATTTCTTTGACAGAATAGACACTGCATGTTCGTTTTGTCCAAATTAAAATTAAATAATAAGATTTTTCTTTAGAAAGGGATTTTGCTTACGTCAACTTCGTCTTGAGTATTTTCCTTTTTTGGTTTTTCTTCCTTGGTTGGAGAGTCAGAATTTTCCTCAATAATGGGAATATCTCCTTCAGGGGTTTCTGGAGTTTGAGGTGTTTCTTGGGGGAGTTGAGCTCCTGCTTTTGGGCCAAGTTGCATTCGCTCAGCGATAATCTCGGTGCGGTAGTGTTTGGTTCCGGAAGAATCTTGCCAGTTTCTGGTTCTCAATCTTCCTTCAATTAAAACCAAAGAACCTTTATTTAAGTATTGAGAGGCAATCTCAGCCAATCTGCCAAACATAGTTACATTGTGAAATTCGGTTTCTTGCTGTTTTTGTTGATTTTTGTCAGTAAAAAAACGATTTGTGGCTACTCCAAAAGAAACAACTGTCTGGCCGTTGGGTAAGCTTCTTTTTTCTGGGTCTCTGGTTAAATTACCCAAGATAAAAACTTTATTTAAGTTCATGTTTACAATATCTCTTCTAATTTTTCTTCAATTTCTTTTATTTCGGCCTTTTTTGTTGGTTTTGACTTTTCTTCTTTGGTTTTTTGGGGTTTTTCAGTTCTTTCAATGCCTTTCTTTTTTATCAATAAAAATCGCAAAATTTGTTTTTCTTTCTCAAGTTCTTTTTTCAAATTTTCAATTTTTTGAGACTCAACTGAAAATTCAGAACTTCCTAAAAAAGCCTCTCTCTTTTTCTGAATAGGATAAGCTAAAGTTATTTTTTTTGGACTTTCTGATTTGCTGATTTTGCCAGTTTTGGAAATTAAAGAGTTAATTTTCCGAGAGAAATCTTTAAGTTCTCCCTCGTTTAATTCTGGCGAGATTAAATAAGTTAATTCGTAAAGTGGCATATATTTTTATTTTAGTTATATCTTTTTTAATGTCAAATTTTGCTATGCTATAATAAAATATAAAATATATGTTAAAAATCAATCCAAATATTTTTAAGGCCTATGATATCCGGGGCATTTATCCCGATGAACTCAATCCAGAAACAGCTGAGATTGTGGGTAGGGCTTTTATTAGTTTCTTAAAAAAACGTTCAAAAAAGAAGAACTTAAAAGTGGTGGTTGGCAGAGATAATCGCTTTTCTTCGCCTATTCTTTCCAGGAATTTAAAAAAGGGAATTTTAAAGGAAGGAGTAGATATAATTGACATTGGCCAGAGTTCCACCCCAATGTTTTATTTTGCTGTTTGGCGATATGGATTTGATGGAGGAATAATCTCAACAGCCAGTCATAATCCTCCCCAATACAATGGTTTTAAAATTGTTGGCAAAGGAGCAGAGATAATTGGAGAAAATAGTGGCTTGAGAGAAATTAAAAAGTTGGCGATGTTAGAAGAAAAAAAGAGAAGATTCTCGTGTGCACCGAAGTTTCGACGACTGAGAAAGAAGAGCGTTTTAAAAGATTATCTCAAATTCAATCTTAAAGGAGTAAATTTAAAGAGATTTAGAGGATTGAAAATAGTCATTGATACTGGAAATGCAGTTTCTGGAATCTTGGTCAGAGAATTAAAAAAATATTTACCATGTAAAATCTATCATCTTTTTCCCAAGCTTGACGGTAATTTCCCAAATCACTTGCCCAATCCTTTAGAAGAGAAAAATATCAAAGATTTAAAAAGATTTGTTAAAGAAAAAAAATGTGACTTGGGTATGGCTTTTGATGGTGATGGCGACAGAGTTATTTTTGTTAATGATAAGGGCAAAATGATTTCCTCAGATTATATAACTTGCTTAATCTCTCAAATAATTTTAAGGAAAAATTTTAGAGCTAAAATTCTATACAATATTTGCTCAAGTAATATAATACCAGAAGTAATCAGGGCAAATGGGGGGGTGCCTCTTTCAACAAAAGTTGGCCACACTTTTGTAAAGGAAAAAATGGTCAAAGAAAAAGCTTTGTTCGCTGGAGAATTCTCTGGCCATTATTATCACAAAGACCATAATTTTTGCGAGGCGCCTCTTTTTGTTTTTTTCAGAATTTTAGAAGAAATAGTCCAAACCCAAAAGCCAATTTCTAAGTTGCTTTCTCCTTTTGAAAAGTACTTCCATTCTGGCCAAATAAATTTAAAAGTTAAAGATAAAAAAAGAACTCTTGAATTACTTGAGAGAAAATATAAAAGGGGTAAAATTTCTCACCTTGATGGGTTAAGAGTTGATTTCCGAGATTGGTGGTTTAATGCGCGTCCTTCCAATACCGAAGATCTTTTAAGAATAGTAGTGGAAGCAAAGACAAAATCTTTAATGAAAGAAAAACTAAAAGAAATAATAAAAGTTATAAGCCCATCTTCTGTTTAACTTTTTTCATTGTTTCTTGGGCAATTATTTGAGCGCGTTTCCGGCCCTCAGTTAAAATTTTCTCTAAATATCCAGAGCGCAGTTCGAGCTCTTTTTTCTTTCTCCGGAATGGTTCAAGTTTTTCAATCAATAATTGGGCTAATTTTTCTTTGAAAAATTGATAACCCTTATCCTTAAATTGTTTTTCAATTTTTTTGACAGAAATATCAGAAAACAAACTGTAAATGGTCAAAAGATTTGAGATGCCAGGTTTTTGAGAAATATCGTATTTAATTTCTTTTTCTGAGTCAGTTTGAGCCGCCATTATTTTTCTTTTTATTGCTTCGGGAGCGTCAAACAAACCAATATAACTTTGGGGATTATCCGTCTTTGACATTTTTTTATTGGGTTTTACTAAAGACATAATTTTTGCTCCCGCTTTTGGCAAAAGAGCTTTTGGGATTTTGAAAGTTTCACCGAATTTCTTGTTAAATCTCCTTGCAATTTCTCTGGTTAATTCAACATGTTGAGCTTGGTCTTTGCCAACCGGAACAATATCAGTTTGATAGAGTAAAATATCAGCAGCCATTAATATAGGGTAGTTTAAAAGTCCAGCATTAATATTTTTTTTATATTTTTCTGCTTTCTCTTTGTATTGGGTCATTCTTTGGAGGTCTCCGAGCGGAGTGACAGTTGATAAGAGCCAGGTTAATTCAGTGTGTTCTTTAACTTGAGATTGAACGAAAATAATTGATTTTTTTGGGTCAACGCCAGCAGCAATATAGGCAATTGTCTTTTCTTTAATTCTTTTCTGGAGTTCTCCCACTGGATAAGGAACAGTTAAAGAGTGCAAATCCACAATACAAAAAATACACTCGTGTTTTTCTTGGAGCTTGACCCATTGTTTGATTGCTCCCAAATAATTTCCTATATGTGTTTCGCCAGTTGGCTGAATACCTGAAAAAACTCGCATAAGCGCTTCGCTAAATGAAAAGTGAAAAATGAAAAATGTAAAATTACAATGAAAAATTAAAAATTTTGAATTTTGAACTCTAACTTTTCACTTTACACTTTACATTTTAAACTTCTATAATGACTGGTAGAACCATTGGTCTTCTTTTTGTTCTTGAGAAAAGAAACTCTCCAATTTTATTTCTTATTTCATCTTTTACATAACTCCAATTTACTGCTCCTCTTGAGCCGGTTGCTCTGTTTACTATTCTGATTACTCTCAGTCTGGTTTCTTTTAAAAGTTCTTTTGATTCTCGTAAATAAACGAATCCTCTTGATATTATATCAGGAGAACCTCTAACTTTTCCAGCTTGCCTGTCAACTACCACTATGATAACAAACATACCGTCTTTGGCTAAGGTTTGCCTATCTCGCAGAACTACCTCGCCCACATCGCCAATTCCTAAACCATCAACCATAACATAATTTGAGGGGACTCGTTTCTGGTCAATAAAAATTCTATTGGCAGTCAAATTAATAACTTGGCCATTTTCAGCCACCAATATGTTTTCTTTACGAATTCCCATTTCTTCAGCCAATTCAGCGTGTCTGACTAACATTGAGTATTGGCCATGAATAGGCAAAAAGAATTTCGGTTTCATTAGTTGAATCATTTTTCTTAATTCATCTTGTTTAGCGTGACCAGAAGCGTGGATATCCATCATTTTATAGTGAAAAACTTTAGCTCCCTGGCGGTGGAACTCATCTTTGAGGTACTGAACTGTTCTTTCATTGCCAGGCACTATGGAAGAGGAGAAAATAACTGTATCTCCCTTTTTCAGCTGGATGAATTTATGCTCTCGATTGGCAATCCTCATAAAAACCGCATCTTCCTCTCCCTGGGCACCGGTACAAAGAATGGTTATTTTTGAGTCAGGAAATTTGGTGATATTCTCTGTCTTAATAAGAGTTCCTTTTCTGATTTTAATTCTTTTTAGATTTCGGGCAATTTCAACATTGGTTTTCATGCTGTGCCCTTCAATGGCTACCTTTCTGCCATATTTTTCTGATAAACTAATCAATTGTTGGATTCTATTGATTAATGAAGCAAAGGTGGCTGCGATTATTCTTCCATTTGTTTTTTTGAAGATCTTATCTAAATTTTCCAGGATAGTTTTTTCCGAAAGGGAATGGCCTTCTTCTTCTGCACCGGTTGACTCTGACATCAGAAGCAAAATACCTCGCTGGCCAATTCTTTTCAATTTTTCAAAATCGGTTGGTGAATCATTAACTGGGGTTTCATCAAACTTGAAATCAGAAGTATGAACAATGTTGCCAACTGGGGTTTGTAAGAACAAAGCGAGGTTGTCGGGAATGTTATGGTTCAGTTTAAAAAATTCAATACTAAAAGGACCCAACCTAATTTTTGAGCCATTTTGGACTTGCTCTATGTTGAGTTTTGGTTGATTTGGAAAATCTTCCTGTCTCTTTAAAATAATTCCTTTAGTTAACGGAGAAGCATACATTGGCAAAGGGCCAATTCTGGGAATGATATAGGGGATAGCGCCAATATGGTCGTAATGGCCATGGGTAAAAATTGCTCCTAAGATATTTTTTTTCTTACCCTTAAGATAAGAGATATTGGGCACAATACAATCAATGCCTGGCATATCTTCTTCCGGAAAGCCAAGTCCCATATCAACAATCAAAATCTTCCCTCTGTATTCAAAAAGAATCATATTCAATCCCACTTCACCAAGTCCTCCCAAAGGAACAATTCTTAAATTTTTGTCTTTTGTTACTTTTTTTACATTTGACATAATTTTCAATTTACAATTTTCAATCACGCATCAATTTTCAATTATCGTTTAAAAATTAAATCATTGAAAATTCATTGATAATTGGTCATTGAAAATTGGAGAATTAAATTCTTGGTGCCGGGGGTGGGATTCGAACCCACATGGAGTTTCCTCCACAACGTTCTGAACGTTGCATGTCTAGCCAAATTTCATCACCCCGGCTTTAGTTCTTTAAAAAATCCAAATTTCTTGGCATTCTTTTCAGGGGTTTTTCAAAGCTTAATTTCGGCACATTTTTATAATTTTTATTCTTTATCCACTTAATTTTTAATTTTTTATTTTTTACTTTTAATTTCTGAGCGATAGCGAAGTAACAGGCTCCCCGTTTTTTTTCAAACAAATCATAGCTCGATTTGCATTTTTCAGCGACCCAATTTGCCATCTTTAAAGTTTTTTTGGAGGGATTTATTGTCACATGGCCGTAAAAAGGGGGAATTACCACAATATCTCCTTTTTTTGCTCGCACAACATAGACATCTTTTATTTTCTCGTTTTCTCTTTTTTGCATTAAATAAATTGCTTCTCCCTCCAAAACAATATAAATTTCTCCAAACTTCCCTAAATGTTCATGACCCTTTGTTTTAACAAATTCTTTCCCCAACATTCGCGGAGGAATAATTGTAATATCGTATCTTAAACCATTTTTCTTTTTTATTCCCCGATACATATAATAAAGTTCAAAATTGGAAGCTTTTTTTGCCCATTTTCCGTCAAAAAGAACCTCTTTCATATCATTTAAAAACCGAATATCAGGTTTCTTACCCTTTATTTTGGCTGGGGGGAGGGTGTTATCCATACTCTTTTAGTTTTAATGTACCAATTTTCTATGGTATTGAACCTTTTTGCCGGCTCGGTTATTTTTTTTACCGAAAATCCTTTTATTTTTGGTGAAAGAAAATAAAGATAGTTGGTTCTGACCAAAAAGATAGCCGGCAAATCTTCATTTAGGACATCTTGGAATTTCTCTAAATTATCTTTTATTTCTTTCTTGTCAAAAGTTTGGCGAGCCGCTTCTAAAAGTCTGTCGGCTTTTTTCGATTGATAGGAAGAAAGATTTAAACCAGGGTGTTCTTTTTGGCTTGAGTGCCAGAAGGGGAAAGGGTCAGGGATGGCGCCCAAGGTTTCTCCAAAAAGCAAAACCTCAAAATTCCTTTTGACTAAAACATCGGTTTGAAATTCAGATAGGGAAACTTTTTTAACTTCCACTTTGGCTCCGATGTTTTGCCAATTGTTTTTCAGAATCTCAGCAATTTGACTTAAGGGAAATTTATCAACTGTGGTTAAAGTAAATTCCAGAGGAACAATTTCTTTGGGCGTTTCCACACAGATTTGATTGAGTTTTTCTCTAGTCATTGTCTTGACATCGCCAGTGCCTTTTGTCAAACCGATTGGTATTAAAATATCTTGAGCATATTTTTCTTGAAAGCGAATGACCGCTTTTTTTGTTTTTGAGCCAAAATAGCCACTGATTATTCCTTCGGGATAGAGTTCTGGATCTCGAGATAAACATTTTTGAAGTTCTCGGACATCCTCACCTTGAGAACCCAGGACTAGATTTCTCTTAAAAGGTAAAGCTTTTTTTTTGATAACAATTTTTTCTCGTTGACCAGTTTGGGGATTAATTTCAAATCCTTCTTTTTTTAAAATCTCCTGAGCTCGGCCAGGGTCAAAATGGTAAATTTCTGAGGGTGCTTTAAAACCAAAAAAACTTGGCAAAATCGGGGAGGAAAGTTTCTCGCCTTTGTTTGAAAAAACTTTTTCCAGAATCTCATCTTTATTGGTGGCCAGAGCCAAGGCCTCCCTTATTTGTTTTTTTGAGAGAATTCCTTTTTCTTTAAGATTAAAAAAGATAGCAAAATATCTCGGCAAAGCCAGCAAATTGAGATGGAAATCACCTTTCTCTATTGACTCTAAATCTCCCGGATTACTTAAAGAAAAACCTTGAATTTCTTTATTCTTTGCTGCTGTCAAAAGTTCCTTCTTTTGTTGATAAAAGAGAAAAGAGATTTCTTTGAGATAAGGTTTTTTACCATAATAATTTTTGTTTCTTTCCAAGGTCAATTTTTTGATATAACCAACTTTATCCTGGCTGAGATTTTTGAATTTAAAAGGTCCTGAGCCGATGAGATATTCTTCTGAGATTAAAGTCCAGGGCAAACTTTTGGGAGCGATATCCTCAAAAATATGTTTGGGAACAATTTTTAAAGTAAGAGTTTCCAAAAACCCAGAATATTTTTTTGGTAGGCGGAATCGGATTCTATTCTCTGAAATCTTCTCTACTCCTATTCCTAACCACTTAACTCTCAAAGGACTTTGATATTGGGGATCTTGAATCAAATTGACCGTAAAAATAACATCGTCAGCGGTTAAAGGTTTTCCATCATGCCAGAAAACATTATCTTTTAATTGAATTTCAAAAATTTTACCTCCTTCTTTAATTTGATAATCTCTGATTAAATCCTTTTTTAATTCTCCTTGGTCAGTATATTTCATCAAGCCAGAAAACAACGCCTCAACCAAATCTCTGTCAACATCTTGGGTAGAGAGATAAAGAGGATTGATAAATCGTGGTTGGCCAATTAATCCTTCCTGGTAAGTGCCACCGGTTGCGGGAGCAATTTTGGTGTTTTTGAAATAGAAATTTAAGTTAAGAAAAATTCCAGAAATTATAGCGAGGGCAAATAAACTAAAGAAGCAAACTTTCTCTTTTTTCGTTAACACATTAAAAAATTGGCTTCCTTGTTGGAGGGAAGGGAAATGAATTTTTAATCTCCCGAAGAATTTTAAGAGGTATTTCAGAAATTTACCGTAATCCAACTTCGACTTGCGTTGCAACTTTAAGGTTTTCTTTTGAGAAACCTTGCCGAAGTTAATATTACGGGTTTAAATAACAAGATTGAGTAAAGAGACGACTAGAAACAAAACCGCCAAAGCAACTGTAGCCCAAAAGATTTTTTTCTCAATCCCTCTTCTCTGGAGATAAAAACCACCTTTGCCTCCGAAAGCTGCCCCCAGGGCGGTTCCTCGTTGCTGCAATAAGATAAAAATAATTAAAAGACAAGGTATAACGATTTGCAAAATGAAGATTAATTGTTTCATATTTATTTTTTATTCTTCTTTAATCTTGGGTTTTCTTTTAGGGATAAAAAAGTTTAGGAGCCAGACTATAAGGCCTGTCCAGAAAAGACCAGCCAGCCCTGGAATAATTAACCTGGCAAAAAGAATATCAACTATCCAAACCATACCCATATTGACCACTAAACTGAAAAGCCCAAAGGTTAGCAATCTTAAAGGAAAGGTTACCAGATCAATTATTGGTTTAATAAAAAAATTAACTATACCCAAGCTGAGTCCAGCAAAAAATAAAGTTTTAATGCCTTCTTCAAAAGTTCCTTGAACCTCAACTCCGGGAACAAACAAAGTGGCTAAATAAAGCCCTAAAAAACCAACCACAATATAGCCCAACAACCTTTTCATTTTATTATTTTAACGTAAGTTCTATTAAAGTCAACTGTTTTATCCCAGAAGCCCTTTCTTCCGTAGGATTTTATGGTAAGTGAGGGCAAAGCGATGGGCTTCGTCTCTGAGATGTAAAATTAAACTAGCAATTTCTTGAGGAAGATTTTTTAATAAAACAGGCTTCTTTTTATCTTCCATATAGAGCTCGTTTTTTCTTTTCGCTAAAGCAATCACTTTTATATTTTTGATTGTCGAAGAGAAGTTTGTTCTCTTCTCCATTTGATTGTCGAAGAGAAGTTTGTTCTCTTCTCTGGCTTTGCTTTTTTTAGAAGCTCGGTTTTTGATTTTGAGGGCAGCATTAAGCTGCGCCATTCCTCCGTCAATTAAAATTAAATCCGGAAACTTCCATTCTTGGTGTTTTAATCTCCGAGTTAAAACTTCTTTTATCATAGCAATATCATTTGGTTTGCCAGCAATTTTAATTTTAAATTTCCGATATTCTGTTTTATTAGGAATTCCGTTTTCAAAAACAACCATTGCTCCGGTAGCTTTTTTACCTTGAATATTTGAGATATCATAGCCTTCAATTCTTTCTATTCTTCTTTTTGTATCCAAAATTTTTCTTAATCTTTTCTCAATATCTTTCCAATTTGCACGTTCTAGTTCAATCAAACTAGAAACTCGAGCATGCTCAAAAATATTTTCCAAAGCTTCAATTTGATCCCTTAACTTTGCTGCTTTTTCAAATTCCTGAGATTTTGAAAGTTTTTTCATTTCTTTTCTTAAATCAGTCAAGAGTTGAGTTTTCTTTCCCTGAAGAATTTTAATTATACTTTTCGCATTTTTCTGACACTCCCTTTTGATGTTCTCTTTAGCTTTTGGTAATTGAGCGGCAACCTTCGATTTTAAAAGACAAGGAGCAGGACATCTTCTGAGTTGATACCATAAACAGGGATGTTTTGGTATTTTTTTACAGGTTCTGAAAGGAAAAACTTTTCTTAAAATTTTTAAAGTTTGCTTTAAAGCTCTTCCTTCAACAAAGGGCCCAATATAATTAATTTTTAATTTTTCATTTTTAATTTTTAATTTTGTTTGGTGGGTGATAAACACTCGGGGAAATTCCTCTTTTGTTACCCCAACGAAAAAATAGTTCTTATCATCTCGCCACAAAATATTAAATTTTGGCTGATATTTTTTAATTAAATTCGCTTCCAAAATCAAGGCCTCAATTTCCGAATCAGTTTTTAAATAGCCGATTTTTTCTACTTCTTGAATAAAAAGATTGTCTCGGAAACTTGGTTGTTGAAAATGGTTTTTCACTCGTTCGCGGATATTGACAGCTTTTCCAATGTATAAAATTTCTTTAGCTTTTTTAAAAATATAAACCCCCGATTCTTGGGGGAGTAAAGATATCTTATTTAGGGGCCCAAGCGAAGCTTGGGAGGATGCGGTGGGTGGGTTGTAGTCTAAATATCTAACCCTTGCCATAACTTTTGTATTTTAAATCAAAATCTCTGAGATTTCAATCTGTTTATCATTTCTATAATTCCTTCCGATCTAAAAAAGTGTAGAATTTCTCAAAATAGAGAATGGCTCAGGAAGACCTTTAACAAAATAATAAAATATGTTATATTAAAATAAATGTTCAAACAAGAACTTTTAAAATAAGGAGGAAAAGAAATGACAAAAAGACTAGTTTGGAGATTTTTAGTAAAAGGAGAAGAAGTGGAAGTTGAGTCTGGAGAAACGAAAGAGGAAGCCCTTTTTGAGCTAGGGAAAGCGTTAGGTGTAGGATCGCCATGGAGCAAGGAATATACTCTGCGATTAGTAAGAAAATTGAACCCCAAACTTATTGGAAAACCCATTTTAGTTTAGGTGGCCAAAAGCCACCTTTTTTCTTGGAATAATTCAACTTGAAAGAGAGGTAAATTTTGGCTACAATAGTAGTTATGCTAAAAAAAAGATTGCTTATGGCAGAAAATGTGATTAAAATTCGGGGAGCGAGAGTTCATAATCTTAAAAACATCAACCTGGATATCCCCAAGAATAAATTGGTGGTGATTACTGGAGTTTCTGGTTCGGGTAAATCGTCTTTGGCTTTTGATACTTTGTATGCCGAGGGACAAAGAAGATATGTTGAGAGTTTATCAGCTTATGCCAGACAATTTTTAGGAGTGATGCAAAAACCAGAGGTTGATAAAATTGAGGGAATTTCTCCAGCCATTTCCATTGATCAGAGAAAAGCCAGCCACAATCCTCGTTCTACGGTTGGCACTATGACCGAGATTTACGATTATTTGAGGGTTCTCTTTGCCAGAGTTGGTATTCCTCATTGTCCAAAATGCCATCGAGTTGTTTCTCGCCAAACAGTTGACCAAATAGTTGACCAAATTCTAAAGCTTCCTAAATCAGAGGAAGTTTTAATTTTGGGGCCGGTAGTTCGAGGAAAAAAAGGAGAACATCGGGCAGTTTTGGAAGAAATTGAAAGAGCCGGATTTGTTCGGGTAAGAATTGATGGGGTTGTTCAAAGAATTGAAGAAGCTTTGGGAAGAACTTTGGCTAGATACAAAAAGCACAATATTGAAGTGGTAGTAGATAGATTGGTGATTGACAAGGACTTGGAAAGGTCAAGACTGGTTGATTCAGTAGAAACTGCCTTAAAACTTGGCAAAGGGATAGTAATAATAAATCAAAAATCAAAAATCAAAAACCAAACTTCTAAAAGAAGCGAGGTTGGAGAAGAGAACGAAGTTCTCTTCGACAATCAAAAATTCACATCAAAATTCAAAAAGAATAAATCTCAAGACCTAATTTTAAGCGAGCACTTTGCTTGTGAATATTGTGGGATTTCTTTGCCAGAGATTGAACCCCGACTTTTCTCTTTTAACTCGCCCTATGGCGCTTGTCCTTCTTGTCAAGGTTTGGGCAAAAAATTAGAAGTTGTGCCATCATTAGTTATTCCCAACCCAAACTTATCAATTGCTGAAGGAGCAATTTTTCCTTGGGCCCATGCATCCCACAAAGTTGGGCGTCAGAGTTATTTTTGGTGGCAACTTCAGGACCTGGCGGAAGAATACAATTTTTCTTTACACACTCCCGTTAAAAACTTATCAAAAGAAATTCTGGATATTATTTTGTATGGTTCAGCTTCTTTTGAGGGGGTAATTCCCAATTTGGAAAGAAAATACTGGGAAACAGATTCTGAAGCCACTCGAGAAGAAATAAAAAAATATATGAGAGAAAGAAAATGTGAGAAATGCAAAGGGAAGAGATTAAAACCCGAGGCTTTAACGGTAACTGTTGCTGGAAAATCGATTGATAAAATAGTTGAAATGGAGATAAACAAAGTCAAAGAATTTTTTGAAAGAATAAAACTAAACAAATCTCAATTGAAAATTGCCAAGGGACTTATCAAAGAAATTATCTCCAGGTTGCAATTTTTGAATGATGTCGGTTTACATTACTTAACTTTATCCCGAGAGGCTGAAACTTTATCCGGAGGAGAAGAACAGAGAACAAGGTTAGCCACTCAGATTGGTTCAAAATTGACTGGCGTTTTGTATATTTTGGACGAGCCATCAATTGGTTTACATCCAAGAGACCAGGGGAGATTAATTGAGACCCTAAAAAAATTAAGGGACTTGGGCAACACAGTGGTAGTAGTGGAACATGACCCTCAGACCATCAAAGAAGCCGATTGGATAATAGATATAGGACCGGGAGCGGGCAAACAGGGAGGAAAGATTGTTTTTCAGGGAACTCCAAAGCAACTTATGAAATCTCGTACTTTAACCGGAGATTATCTGTCAGGGAGGAAACGAGTAGAAATCCCAAATTCCAAATCTCAAATTCCAAAAAAATCTCAAACTCCAAATTCCAAAGATCAAAAATTTTTGATTATCAAAAAAGCGACAGAACACAATCTAAAAAATATTGATGTCCGTATTCCTTTAGGAAAATTTGTTTGTGTCACTGGAGTATCAGGGAGTGGTAAGTCAAGTTTGGTTAATGATATTTTAGCTCGTGCTTTATATCAAAAATTTTATCATTCCAAAAAAGAACCCGGCAAGCATCAAAAGATTGAAGGAATTGAATTTTTGGATAAAGTTGCTTTGGTTGACCAATCACCAATTGGTAGAACTCCAAGATCAAATCCCGCAACTTACACTGGAGCTTTCAGCTTTATCAGAGATCTTTTTGCCAAAACCAAAGAAGCAAGAATTCGAGGGTACAAACCGGGCAGATTTTCTTTCAATGTTAAAGGCGGAAGATGCGAGGTTTGTGAGGGTCAGGGAGTTAAAAAAATTGAAATGTATTTTTTGTCTGACGTTTATGTTCAATGCCAAGAATGTAAGGGAAAACGTTATAACAAAGAGACATTGGAAATTGAATACAAAGGAAAAAATATTTCTCAGGTTTTGGAAATGACAGTTGAAGAAGCTTTGAAATTTTTTGAGAATATCCCCGGCCTTAGATGGAAATTAAAAACTTTAAATGATGTTGGACTTGGCTATATTGAACTTGGCCAGCCAGCTCCCTCTTTGTCGGGAGGGGAAGCTCAGAGAGTAAAATTAGCATCCGAACTTGCCAAAAAATCAACAGGTCGGACATTGTATATTTTGGACGAACCAACCACCGGACTTCATCCCGATGATATTAAGAAATTGTTGTTTGTTCTTAAAGAATTGGTTAAGAGAGGTAATACGGTTTTGGTAACCGAGCATAATTTAGATTTGATTGCTGGGGGAGCAGATTGGATAATTGACTTAGGTCCGGAGGGTGGAGATGGGGGTGGCTATATTGTTGCTCAAGGCCCGCCTTCCCAGATAACTAAGAATTCTAAATCTTATACTGGCAAATTTTTAAGAGAAAGATTATTTAAATAGAGAGATAGGGTTCTTGACAATATTTTTTCAAACGTTAAAATTAAAATATTAGCAATCAAAGGTCTTAACTGCTAATTACCCTCCCGAATTACGAATTCTATCGAATTACGAATATTCGTAATTCGTGTTCTATTCGTAATTCGTAGGGATATGAAGATAAAACCATTATCTGACCACATACTTATTGCTCCTGTTTCTCAAGAAGAAAAAACAAAATCTGGGATTTTGCTCCCAGAGACCGCTGAAAAAGAAAGGCCAGAGCAGGGGAAAGTGATTGCGGTGGGTCCTGGGCGGAGATTGCCTTCAGGTAAAAGAATTCCTCTAGAAGTGAAAAAGGGGAATACGGTTCTTTTCACTAAATATGGTCCAAACGAAATAAAGGTCGGTGATAAAGAATATCTAATTGCCAAAGAAGAAGATATTCTCGCGATATTGGAATAATCGCGAGAAATTCTAAATTCGAAATCCTAAATTCTAAACAAATTCAAAATTCAAAACATTTAATTTAGGATTTAGAAATTAGGATTTAGGATTTCTTTTACGAAGTAAAAGAACTATGGCCAAACAAATAAAATATTCAGAAAGAGCTCGTCAAAAATTAAAAGCTGGCGTTGATAAACTTGCTAACGCTGTAAAGGTTACTTTAGGTCCCAAAGGAAGAAATGTTGTTTTAGATAAAGGATTTGGCGCTCCAACTATCACCAATGACGGAGTGAGTATTGCCAAAGAAATTGAATTGGAAGACAAGATTGAAAATTTGGGGGCAGAAATTATAAAAGAAGTTGCCTCAAAAACAAATGATGTGGCTGGCGATGGGACAACTACAGCGGCTGTTTTGGCTCAAGCTTTAGTCGCTGAAGGGCTAAAAAATGTTACCGCTGGGGCTAACCCTTTGGCTTTGAAAAGAGGAATTGAAAAAGGTTGTAAAGCAGTTGTTGAAACCCTGGGCAAACTTTCAAAAAGAATAGTAAAAAAAGAAGAGATTGCCCAAGTAGCGACAATATCAGCTGAAGACCCGGAAATTGGCGATTTAATTGCTGAAGTAATAACTGAAACAGGGAAAGACGGAGTAGTCACTGTTGAAGAATCAAAAACATTCGGTCTCAGCAAAGAAATTGTTAGAGGGCTTCAATTTGATAAAGGTTATGTCTCTCCTTATATGGTAACTAATGCTGAAAAAATGGAAGCAGTTCTTGAGGATCCTTATATTTTAATCACCGACAAAAAGATTTCTTCTTTGCAGGATATTTTGCCACTCTTGGAAAAGGTTGCCAAAACCGGCAAAAAAGAATTGGTTATTATTGCTGATGAGATTGAAGGAGATGCTTTAGCTACTTTGGTGGTTAACAAATTGAGAGGAATTCTTAATGCTTTAGCTGTTAAAGCTCCTGGCTTTGGCGACAGAAGAAAAGAAATGTTGCAAGACATTGCTTGTGTTACTGGAGGGCAGGTAGTTTCGGAAGAAAAAGGTATGAAATTAGAAAATGTAACCTTGGAAATGTTGGGGAAAGCCAGAAAAGTTGTTGCTACAAAAGAGAACACAACCATTGTTGGTGGTAAGGGAAAGAAAGCAGATATTGAAGCCAGAATTAATCAAATTAGAAGAGAAATAGAGACAACCGAATCAGATTTTGATAAAGAAAAATTGCAAGAGAGATTAGGCAAACTTTCAGGAGGAGTGGCGGTGATCAAAGTTGGAGCCCCAACCGAGGTTGAACAGAAGGCTCGCCAACACAAAACCGAAGATGCTCTTTCAGCAACCCGAGCGGCAATTGAAGAAGGAATTGTTCCTGGTGGGGGAGTAGCTTTAATTAGAACACTGGAGTGTTTGGGGAATCTCAAACTCAAAGGAGAAGAGAAGGTGGGAGTGGAGATTTTGAAAAGAGCTTTGGAAGAGCCTCTGAAAATGATCGCTAGAAATGCTGGTCTGGAGGGTTCAGTTGTGGTTGAGGAAGTAAAAAAACACAAAGGAGGTTTTGGCTTTAATGCTCAGAATCTGAAATATGAAGATTTAATGGAATCGGGGATCGTCGATCCAGCCAAAGTTGTCAGGAACGCTTTAGAAAACGCAGTGTCGGGGGCTACCATGTTATTGACGACCGAATGCGTGGTTGGAGAATTGCCAAAAAAAGAAGAAAAAACCTCAGAAATGTCGGGAGGAATGCCCGAATACTAAAATTTGTTAAAGCACTGTTAAAACAAAAACTCTCTTTACTTGATGTGAAGGGAGTTTTTGGATATAATGAAATATATTAATTTTCAATTATCAATTTTCAATTTTCAATGAATTTTCAATGACCAAATTTTCAATTTTCAAACCTTGTTTATTCTTGTTTGAAAATTAAATCATTGAA
>JAGGXV010000011.1 GCA_021162885.1 bacterium
CGGCAAGATAACCTTCTTTAATCCCTCTCCTGATGCCATAAACAAAAGTTGGAATACCTCTTTGCTCCTTTTCATTCCAACAATCAAAAAGTTTGTAAGTGTTGCGGTCAATAAATCTTGAAGGGGTGGCGGTCAAACCAATCTTAATAGCATCAAAATGATTTAAAACTGCTTTATAAACATAATAAATTGAACGGTGTGCTTCATCGGAAATCACCAAATCAAAATAGCCGCTGGTAAAGCTTCCGAGTTGAGAATAAATTGTTGGAAGAGTGCCAATAATAATTGAACTTTCCCTCTTTCTTTTGCCTCCGTAAAGAAGTTCTGAAGGATATTCGGACAAAATATCATTAAATGTTTCTTGGGCTTGTTTACCCAATTCTATTCTATCTACTAAAAATAACACTCTTTCAATTAAACCTGCTTGAAACATTCTTTTAATCTGAAGGGCAATTACATCAGTTTTTCCTGACCCAGTTGCCATTACAATAAGAAGCTTTCTTTTCCCGGATTCGATAGCTTGATCTATTATCTTCATTGCTTCTTTTTGATAAGGACGAGGGATTCTCTTCTCTCCTCCTTTAAAATAAAACCCAGGAATAGGAATTAGAGAAAGAGGTTTTCTAGTTTTTTGCAAAATTAAAAGCTTTTCCAAATCTTTTTGGGAAAAGAAAGTAGCAACTTTTTGCTCGGATCGATTTTTATAATCCCAAAAATAAATATCTTCGCCATTTGAAAGAAAAATAAATTGGCAACCTAAATCCTTAGCGTAAGCTAAAGCCTGTTGTTTACCTATTTCGGGATCAATCGAAAATCTTTTAGCTTCAATTACTGCTAACGGTCTACCTCTCCTATCTTTTAAGAGATAATCAGCCCTTCCCTTTTTAGTCAATTCCTCGGTTGAAACCTGATTTTTGTCTTCAATCTCCCAACCTGCTTCTCGAAGCTTTCTATCGATAATCATCCGGACATCGCTTTCTTTCAAAATTTCTTTTAATTCGGGCCTAATTTTTTCTTCTTTTTCCTTGTAAAATTTGTTTGGCATAGGTCTATGTATTTACTTCTTTTAAGATTTGTTTGTTTCAAACAACGAAGGTTGGGATTTTAGGTATTTTTCTACCTCTTCAATAATATCTTTTACAAAATTTAAATAATCTTTGGCTTCTTTTTGAAAAATCATTGTTCCACCTTCATATAGATCTAAGTTTCTCTTCTGCCTCATTTTATTCCCAACAATTTCTATATTTTCATTATCTAAAATCTGTGACAGTTTTTCTAAAATTTTTATATGATGCCCGCCCCTGCTTTTCACTCTATAACCATAAAAGGCAATTAAAGCAATTCCCGTTTTTATCAATGCATTATAAGAGAAAGTAAACATTACTTCGGGCTGTTCGCTTTTAGAAGCAATCTCGAAATCTCTCAGTGCGCTCCGAAAATATTTTAAAATTGTTTTATTTTCAAACTTTTTCTTTTGAAAAAATTTTGTCTCAAAGGTAAGTTTTTTGGGAATTTGTCCCCCATAACTGCTTGATCCATATGAGAAACTACCGTAAGTCATAAAATTTTAATATATTTTTTAGAAAAAATATCTTTTAAAAAAGGATCTTTTTTCTTCAATCTGCTTTTAAATTCTTGGGGTGTCATTTCAATCGAATTTATCTCTCTACCTGTCAACCGCTGGATTTCTAAAAGTTGTTTTTGGAGTTCTATTGTGTTAAAATCCCCAATAATTAGTAAATCGATATCGCTTTCGGAAGAAAGTTTATTTTGAGCATAGGACCCAAAAACATAGGCTGACTCAATGCCTTGTAATGCCTGTAGTCTTTCTTTCAAAATGTTTTCAAAACCAATTCCTTTTAAAACAATTTTTTTATATTCCTTCAAGAACGGATATTTTTTATTTAAAAAGAAATACCTTTCTTTTCCTTGAAATTCGTCAGAAACTATTCCCTCTTCTTTTAATTGAAGGAGTTTTTTATAAACATTAGAGGGGTCTTCTTTTATTAGCTTGGCCAATTCATTAACATAAAAACGTTCCTTCTCATTTAAAAAGAATAAATTGAGAAGCTTTTGAGTTATTTTTGACCTTAAAGAAATCATAATATGGTAATTTATTACTATAATTATAGTAAATTTTTACAAAAAAAACAAGACTATATTAATTTTTTTTAGAACTGAGTTTTGGTGAGCAAGATATAATCTTCTAAAATATTAATTTTCGCTGGTTTAGAATTGATTTCGTGTTTATTGGTGTTTGCCTTATTTGACAAAGAGTTGACAAGGAGTTGACAAGGAGTTGACAGAATCTTGACAGGGACTTGACAAAAGGCTTGGGGTTTGTATCATAAATAGTAGAGCTGGCAATAATACCTTTTGGGGTGCCTTGATGTTCCCTTCGCAGATGCGGAGGTTTAAGTCAAGGGAAACCACCTCAAAAGACGCCGCTCTACAAAAAACTCCGATAAAGTTATCGGAGTTTTTTGTTTGCCCAATAATCTTTGAAAAGTTCTTCGGAAGCTACTATGTTATTTTTTAAAGTTATAAAAAATTTATCTCCATTTTTCCGATTGTTATGATATCTAAAAAGCGCTCCACATATCCAATCGGCTATCTGAATATTTGGATTAGTAGCAGAATCTATTGCCTCAATCTGGAATAACGATCTGGGCAACAATTTGGGAAGCAAATCTAATTTTATCCTCTCATTAAATTTGGCTTGGGTGAGTCGGTATAGATGTCTTTTATCTCGAAAAATACGAAATTCTAAATCTGTGGTTGGTAAAAGCAGATTCAACGTTTTGGCTACTACTTCTGCATAAAGAAAGCCTGTTTCTATCCCGGCTTTCTTCCTGTATTCTTTGGGAATATTTCTTGTTTTAAGAAAAGTATAAAAAATACGAATGTCTTGTTTGGTAAAATAAGAAAGGGTTTTTAGACGTAACTCGTCATTCAATCCAGTGTTATTAAATTTTACCTCATTTTTATAACGAAGTTTTTTGGGAAACTTTCTTCTCTGCCATTTTCTAAATGCTTTCGCTGTACGACGGGCATTTCCAGTGAGAAAACCTCCAACAATAAAATAGCGGTTTTTATCTCCCGTAAAATTACCTGATTCATCCAGAAAAATATACATAGACTAAATTAATTTCTTTTCTTTAAAACTAAAAATTTTGTTTTTCGTAATTATTACATGATCCAATACATCAACCCCCATTATTTTCCCAGCTTCTACAATCCTTTTTGTGATTTCTAAATCAGCTTGAGAGGGTTCGGGGTCGCCAGAGGGGTGGTTGTGAACCAAAATTACTGAAGCCGCATTTTTTTCTAAAGCGTATTTGAAAATCTCTCTTGGGTGGCAGATGTTGGAATCTAAGGTTCCAACAAATAAATGTTTTTTGAAAATGACTTCGTTTCTGGCGTTTAAATAAATGGCTGCTAAATGCTCTCTTTGTTTTTCTCTTAAATAAGAAAATTGGGCGATAACATCTTTTACTGATTCAATCTTTGGCAAAGTTTCTTCCCCTACTCCCAAAATTCTTTTTGTTAATTCAATGGCTGCTAAAATGGTAGTGGCTTTTGCCGAATTTACTCCTTTGATTTTGATTAAATCTTGATATTTTAATTTCAGAAATTTCTTTTTTGAAAATTTCCTCAAAATTTGTCTCGCTAAATTCAAAACATTTTTCTCTTTTGTCCCCGTCCTCAACAAAATTGCCAAAAGTTCTTCGTCTTTTAAATTTTCCGGTCCCTTTTCAATTAACCTTTCCCTCGGCCGCTCAACTTTTGGCATTTCTCTGATGGAAAAAGATTTTTTCATAAATTTTTAGAGTCTTCTTTTTCTTTGTAAAATGGTTTTAACATTCCTCTATTTTTCCATAAAAAATCGAATTTTTCAACGGTTTTCAAACAAAAATTGGCTCAAAAGGGAGCCAAATTAATTTGAATTTAATTAAATTAGTTTTTCTCTGGGTTGGACGCTGTTAGAATTTGTTTAATGTGGGAATAAGATTTCGGCGAAACACCAGAGTAGCATAAAGAATCCCATTATACTGGACAGAAACACAAGAATAGAGTAATCTTTCTTTTTTGTGATTCCTATTATACCGGTAAAAAAAGCTGCGATTCCGCAAGTAAATCCGGCTAAC
>JAGGXV010000004.1 GCA_021162885.1 bacterium
CATTTTTGAGATGAAATAATAAAATAATAATATTAAAAAAATTGAGGCAAATAGAAAAAAAGTCGACTATTTGCCAAAAATAAAAGTTTTCTCAAAAAATTAAAAAATGGTTAAAAGAAAAAAAGCTAAGAGAAAGAAAACTACCAGAAAGAAAGCTACTCGAAAAAGAAAGAAAAGATAAGAGTTATTGAAATTGCTTTCTATAACCCCCCACCACTTTTGAGATAAAAGGAGGGGGGTTGTTTTTTAATAAAATTTTAGTTAAAATCGATTATATTACATAAGTATGCGAGTTATCATTAAAGCAACCAATATTGAATTGACTCTGAGTTTAAGAACTTTTATTGAAAAAAAAATTGGCGAAGTGGAAAAATTTTTAGAAGACGTTTTAAAAAAAATAGATACTTTTGATGGTAAAAAGCCAAGAACTGAAGCTTTTGTTGAAATTGGAAAACTTTCCAGACATCACAAAAAAGGAAATATTTTTTATGCTGAATGTCAAATTCCTTTGCCAGGTGTGGGAGTAAGAAGCGAGTCAGAAAGGGAAGATTTGAGATTGGCAATTGTTGAAGTAAAAGATGAACTTCAGAGATTGTTAAAAAAATATAAAAATAGACAGGCCGCCCGGGAAAAGAGACAGCGGAGAAAAACCAAAAAAGATATCAAACTTTCCAAAAGAGCCAGGTTTTATCGTAAAGGCAGAATTAGAGAAGAAGGAATTTAGGGTTCGGGTAAGCTACCTTGAGGAGCAAGAGACCGCGTTCCCTTAAAAGACTTTTTTAATGCTAACTCTAAAACTCCCTCGCCTTTATTTCAAAAGTTATGTCATTTTTAACCAAACTTTTTGGAGATCCCAATGAAAAATATTTAAAGAAACTTCAGCCAATTGTGGATAAGATAAATATGCTTGAACCAAAGTTCAAGCATATTTCTAATGAAGAACTAAAAAAGAAAACAAAGGAATTTAAAGAAAGGTTAAGGAAAGGAGAAACTCTAGATGATATTTTACCCGAAGCCTTTGCTTTGGTCCGAGAAGCGGCAAAAAGGACATTGCACCAACGTCATTTTGATGTCCAGTTAATAGGAGGAATTATTTTGCATCAGGGAAAAATTGCTGAGATGGTAACTGGTGAGGGAAAAACCTTAGCTGCCACCTCGCCTTTGTATTTAAATGCTTTAACTGGAAAAGGTTGCCATTTAGTCACCGTTAATGACTATTTAGCCAGAAGAGATACGGTCTGGATGGGTCAAATTTATCACCTTTTGGGACTTTCGGTTGGTTGTTTGAATCACGCTCAATCGTTTTTATACGACCCCAATTATAAAAAGCCAGACGAGGAAAAAGAAAGAATTAGAGATGAACTTGGTAGTTTTCAGGTGGTTGAGGATTTTTTGAGGCCTTGCTCAAGAAGAGAGGCTTATTTGGCCGATATTACCTATGGCACCAATCATGAATTTGGCTTTGATTATTTAAGAGATAATATGGTGTTGGCTTTGGAAAATCAGGTTCAGAGGGGGTTTAATTTTGCTATTTTAGACGAGATTGACTCTGTCTTAATTGATGAAGCGAGAACTCCTTTGATAATTTCTCAGCCGGATTTTGAAGCCTCAAAAATGTACCGAGAGTTTTCAAAAATCACTCCTCAATTAAACGAGAATCTCGATTACAACATTGATGAAAAAATGAAGGTTGTTACTTTAACTGAGAAAGGTATTGATAAAATTGAGAAAATTTTGGGTCTTCGTAATATCTACCAAGAAAAGGGAATAAAATATCTTCACCATTTGGAACAGGCCTTGAGAGCCAAAGTCTTTTTTCAGAGAGATAGAGATTATGTGGTTAGAGATGGTAAGGTTATAATTGTTGATGAGTTTACCGGCCGATTGATGCCAGGCAGACGATGGTCGGGAGGTTTGCACCAGGCAATTGAGGCAAAAGAAGGAGTTGAGGTGCAGCCAGAATCAAGAACTCTAGCTACCATTACTTTTCAAAATTTCTTCAGAATGTACCAAAAACTTGCTGGTATGACCGGAACTGCCGTGACTTCGGCTGAAGAATTTGACAAAGTTTATCATCTTGAAGTAATTGTTGTGCCAACCAACAAGCCCCTGAGGAGGAAAAATTTGCCAGATAGAGTTTACAAAACAGAAAGGGGAAAGTTCCTAGCAATAGTTGAAGAAATCAAAAAAAGACATCAAAAAGGCCAGCCAATTTTGGTTGGGACAACTTCCATTGAAAAAAATGAATATCTGGGAAAACTTTTAGAAAGAGAGGGTATTCCTCATCAAATTTTAAATGCTAAACATCATGAAAGAGAAGGTCAAATTATTGCTCAGGCTGGTAAACTTGGCAAGGTGACCGTAGCCACCAATATGGCAGGCAGAGGTGTTGATATAATTCTTGGCGGCAATCCCCCCGATCCCAAGGAGGCCCAAAAAGTTAAAGAATTAGGAGGTTTGCATGTTATTGGGGCTCAAAGACATGAAGCTAGAAGAATTGATAACCAATTACGAGGCAGGGCTGGCAGACAAGGAGATCCTGGCTCTTCTCAATTTTTTGTTTCTTTAGAGGATGATCTTTTGAGAATTTTTGGTTCAGAGAGAATAAAATCGCTAATGGAAGTTCTGAAGATTCCCGAAACTCAACCTATTGAGGCTAAAATTTTATCAGGTGCTATTGAAAAAGCCCAAGCCAGAGTTGAGGGACTGAACTTTGACTTAAGAAAGCAC
>JAGGXV010000003.1 GCA_021162885.1 bacterium
CTTTTTTTCCAATTTTAGTGAAAAAAAGGCCCCTGGCCAATCATTTGGCCAGGGGCCTCTCATTTAAAATTTAAAATGATTTCTGTTCTAACCATCGCCACATTTCTTGCCTGTGTTGAAAATTATTATCATCGTATTTCCCCATAGACTTAGCCACATGTTGTTTCGCTTTTGTGATTGCTTCCAGCGAATATTCCCGCTCAGCGAATACATATCGATTGCCGCCGGCGAGTATTTCGCCGGTCATCTCGTCATAAGCCACGTCTTCGTAAGGATATACCATCTTTTTTATTATCTGCCTGGCTGGGCCATCTACCCACCGGATATAAATCGCAGAGCTTACCCCGGTTCGCTGGAGCCTGACGCTGAATTTGTTTTGGGGGAAACGCTTTTTTAGTACTTGCCTTATCTGTTTTGCCACTTCTTTTGCATCTTTGTACATTTTTTACCTCCTTCTTTAGTAAAAAGCCCAGCGTGAAAAAAAGTCGCTGGGCTTTTTAATTGTTTAACTTTCTTCTATTTCTGGTACTTCTTCTATATGGATTCCACTTTCTTCTTTTTCTATAAAACCCAAATACTCAAGTAATTCTTCGTCCATGGCTACCTCCTTTTTGGCTCAATAGAGATTTAGATATTCAGCTAAATCTCTACTAACGAATTGCCCTGGGTTTCTACGAATATTTTCATTACGCACAATCCAAGCCTTGGCGGCACAGCGGCAGCTATAGCCTTCGCTACCCCTTCCGCCAGATTCTCGTTCTGAAAGTCGAGCTAAGCTGAAAACATCTTTGACTCTAACCATTTTTTGTCACCTCCTTTATTTAATAAAATTTAATATTTAAAAATTTTTGACAATATAATATAATAAATCAATTGTCAATTGTCAAGTATTTTTTTTCAATTTTTGAGAAAAATTTTAATTAAATTCTAATTTAATTTAGTCTATAGACTAAAATCATAAATAAAAAAATAATAAATTATTAATTAAAAATTTTAAGATTCTAAAATTGAAATTATTTTTTTACATTGATTTAAAATTTGATTTTTTAAATCTTCTGGTAATTCTTTTAAAGTTTTGCTTTCTAAAAGCTTTATTTTAGCTTGTTTGCTGCCTCTGCCAGCTCCGGATAATTCTTTAAGCTGCCAAACTTTGACTGTTTCAACATTAACTTTGTCAAGTCTAACATCCCGTCCACCATAAGAAACGGGTCTTAACCAGCCACACATAGGACACTGTATATATTCCATTTGCATAATCAATCTCTCCAGAAAGGCAAAAACGGATGTATCTTAAAAATCTCTCTGTCTATCTCCTTCGGTTCTTTATGAAAATATGTCCCAAGCATCGGAGATAAACCCATTGCTGAAGCCAAAGCCGATTTTTTCCATCGCATAAAATCCCAAACAAGCATTAAAGGAACTTTCATCTCTAATTCTGTTGCCAAGCTCCTTCTTATCGAATGCCAGCCTTGCCTTTTATCTTTAACTATGCCGCTCCACTTACATATTTTATTAAACAACTGAGAGAGCCAAACAAGACTTAAAGACGGGAAAGTATATTCCTTAACTAAATCAAGTATTTCATTGGGCACAAGGTGCTTACGGCGTTCTCCCCCTTTAGCTGTTTTAATCAGTATGAGCCAATCTCCCTGGCTATCTTGCTCAATGTCATTTTTTTCTATTCTTAATATTTCGGTTCTTCTCAAACCATAGATTGTGGATAGAGAAACTATAGTTTGTATCTGAATATCTTGAGATTCCTTTGCCCAAGCCACAATTTGCGCTATACTTTTACTGTCCAAAACTGGCGTATTCACTTCTGAAACATCCACAACAGGCAGGTTGCCCCTTGCAGAAGTGAAAGGCCAAGGCTTGTCTTCAAGCTCAAATCTCTTTTTTATAACATAGTAACAAAATCTTCTGTAACTTGACGAGTAGTTTCTATCCTTCAGTTCCTTAAGGAATGAAAGGACTTCCCACTTAGTCCACTCCTTTGGGCAAAACTTTCTCATGACTGAGGCATAAGTAGTCTTGGAAAGCGGAGACTTGTTTTCAAAATCCAAGGCCAGTCTTTTTTCCCATTCTTCCAACATCATTCTAACTGTTTTAAAATTTGCTTGGCAGTTAAGAAACTATACCCCCACTCAAACTTCTCATTTTCCCAATTTTCTAACTCAGGAAGTGGCTTTCTATGGTAATAATATGTTGTAAAGATAATATAGCCACTTCCTTTCTCAGTACCCTCGTGATGGCTATATGTTATTTCTTGCCACCTCTCTTTCTCGGGGTCGTCGATTATGATAGTGAGGCTCACTCGTCCCTCACCCAAGTTGCTCCAAGTGGGGTGCTTGTAGGCATGGGTTAGATATTGTCTCTCCTTGTCTGTTTCATGAAGCAATAGCCGGATGAGTTCTATAATTGCATCCCCACTACCTGAAAAGTCTATTCTATATTTCAGGGGATTTTCGTCTATAAAATCAGTTAAATGTCCACGCATTTTAACCTCCTTTGTCAATTAAAGCAGTTTTAGTTCAGCTTTCCAATTGTTTTCCTCCATTTTGGTCAACAAAAATTCTGCCACCCAACCAGTACCCCCGCATTTTGGGCAAGTTCGGACAAAAGCGAAGGTATTTGCAACGGTTGTTGACGGGATATAGTTCTGAATTGGGAGATATCCCTTGCCGTTGCAATTGTGACATTTTCTGTAGACCACTGTCTGCTTCATTATTTTCCCCCTGTCTGCTTGCCAGATTGAAAACAAAAGAACCATCAAAGTATTTAAATACCTTTTTGGGAAAATAGGTGCCTTCCTGGGCGTCTCAGAAAGATTTTCAGTATTCCATTAGAGAGCCTTGAGAAAATCATCCCAGGGGAAGGCTTTTCCTGGACAAGTTTTCCAGGGTGCGAAATCAGAATGCCGTTTAACATTTTCTTTGGGTATTTTGAAGATATCCATTAGCGCTTTTACTAACTCGATTGCCTTTTGTAGCTGCTCTTTTGGTGGAGGGGCAAGGTCAAAATTTCCTATTAGGACAATGCCCATACTGTCTTTATTTCTTCCCTGCTGTTTGCAATGTGCCCCTGTTTGATTCAACTGCCTACCGAGCAGGGTCTCGTATGTTTGGCCAACGAATGGCCTATAAATACCTTCTACACCAAAATGGTAACCGATTTCTCTCCATCCCAAAACTTCTTTGTGATACTTTCTTATCGCAGGCCAGTCCACCACTTTCTGGTCTTTGGTTAAGCTGTGGTGGATTATGATATATCGCCAGTGGTAAATCAACCTGTTTTGGGAAGTGTTTCTGCTAAATATTTTTAACCAACCTGACATTTCGCTTCTTGAGGCCCAGGGCGGGAACCATCGGCAACTAGCAGCAGTTCCTCTGCGGACGACCACTTTTTCAGCTAGTTTTCGCAACTACTTGGTCTTGCGCCCTTAACCATATCGTCTTTTCTGTCAGAGACGTAACTGGGTGCTGGGGTATCTGTAGCAAGACCTTTCGCTCCCTGGGCCCTAAATATGTTTATAGAATTCCTGTGGGCTAAAACCCCCGAATTTATTCGTGGGGATACAGCCCGCAATTTTTTTTCTTGACTTTTGACTTGACACAATGTATAATATAGGTGCTATGCTGACGATTAAACTGAAACTCAGAACCCCAAATAATGGCAAATCGCAGATACTTAATGAATATCTAAAGGATTTTACTGCTTGTGCTTCTTGGTGGCTCAGGAAAATCCAGAAGGATAAGACGACAAGCAGAACCAAGCTCCACCATAGATATTACCACGAAGCAAGGGGCACTTTTAATAGCTTGCCCTCCGCCAATATTCAATGTGCTTTGGATAAGGCAATTGAGACTCAAAGAGCATATTGGAAGAAAAAGGGCAATAAATCCCTGCCACAATTCAAATCTCTATTTGGTTGCTTTCGCAATGATACCTTCAAAATAGAGAACAATGCTGTCAGATTGACTGTTGGTAGTAGAAAAACCATCTGGTTGCCTCTGATAATCCCCGATAGGTTTAAAGAGAGTCTTAATTTGAAATTCGGACGTTCTGAAGTCAAGCGGGTCAGGGGGCAGTGGTATCTTTATCTGACTGTTAAACCCGAAATTAAATCTGACGTCAAGTCAGAGAATGTTTTGGGTGTTGATATTGGTGTTGCCAAGTTGGCCGTTATTTCCACCCCTGACAAGAAGATTAATAAATTCTTCAGCGGTGAAGAGACCAGATACATCAAAAATCATTATCACAACTTGCGAAAAAAGTTGCAGGCGAAATTGGGTGAGGGCAAAAATGTCTATAAAGCTTTAAAGAGAATTTCTGGTAAAGAAAAACGTTGGACCAAGGACGCAAATCATAAGCTTTCAAGACAGATTGTCAATATTGCCAAGGATAACAAAGCCGTCATTGCTATTGAAAATTTGAAGGGCATTAGAGAGCGAATCAAAGCTACCAAGAGAGTCAGGCGGATGTTGCACAACTGGAACTTCCGTCAGTTAATAAGTTTCATAGAATACAAGGCTCGCCTTGATGGGTTGTGCTGTGTCAGCATTGACCCAAGGGGCACTTCAAGGAAGTGTTCAGCTTGTGGTTATACGGAAAAGAGTAACCGTAAATCCCAATCAAGGTTCAAATGCTCCAATTGCGGTCTAGAGCTAAATGCAGACCTGAATGCTGCAAGGAATATTGCCGACAGAGCATTAGAGTCACTGCCTTCAGGCTATATGCTTGAAGGTGCTGGGGGCTTGGCACTCCCTGAAGTGGGTTTAGCCCACAACCTCGCAAGTTCCGCTTAGGAATCCCCCGACTTTAGTCGTGCGGAGGATGTCAACTATTTTCTTTCTCAGTTCAGCTTCTGTCATTGCACCGACTGAGCTATCAACAAGCTTCCCGTCTTTCAAAAACAGAATTGTAGGAACCATCTTTATGCCGTATTTCGAGACTAAGTCAAAATTCTCAACGGCATTTAATTTTTTAACCTCAACTTCCTTAAATTCTTTGTCGATTTTGTCTATTATGGGCTCCATAACCTTACAAGGTGGGCAGTAAGGCGACCATATATCGATAATTGACAGTTTTGGTTTTTCAGCTTTCAAAGCCTAACTCCTTTAGAACCCTCTTAAACCTATGTTTATAGAGATGTTCTCTTATCGTTCGTTGATAAGCTTTTTCTGCAATTTCCTCTCTTTCCTCCCTATGCTTTAAATAATAGTCAATTTTTTTCTTCAAGTCAAGAAAAGTCCCATCGAAGGTTGCCAATTCGCTTTTTTCATAGAGCAAATGTAGGTCTGGACGGTCTCTTTGTAAGAGAAAAGTGCCAGTTGCGGCAACTTCAAATGTACTATGTGAACATCCAGCCTCTCCAGGCGCAACCAAATCTTGGTGGGTTGCTGGCTGTAGTGCTATCTGAGCCGAGTTGTATACCTTAGCACCCTCTGTTGGGGGGGGGTCTGGGCCCCTTTTGAACCAGATTTTGATTTATTCA
>JAGGXV010000025.1 GCA_021162885.1 bacterium
AAATATAGCTTAAAACCAGTCGCTTTTAAATTAGAAGAACTTTTAAAAGAAAAAGTTAGATTTTTTAAAAAGTGTCTTGGTTGGGGAGTAAAAAGGGCGGCTAACAAACTGAAACCAGGTCAAATTTTACTTTTGGAAAATCTCCGGTTTGAAAAAGGAGAAATTACCAATGATGAAAAATTTGCCAAGTCCTTAGCAGAACTTGGCGATGTTTATGTCGCTGAAGCTTTTAGCGTTTGCCATCGTCATCACGCTTCGGTTGTCACTCTGCCAGAACTTTTACCCCATTTTGCTGGTTTTGGCCTCCTTCGAGAAATTGATAATCTTTCTCGAGTTTCTCAAAACCCTGTTGGGCCTCTGGTGGTTGTCATTGGTGGGGTAAAAATTGCCTCCAAAATTAAAGTGATTGAAAAGTTTTTAGAAATTGCTGACCATCTGTTGCTTGGTGGCAAGATTGCCAACATCATTTTGCGAGTTAAAGGAATATCGCTCGGTAGACCCTGGCCAAAAGAAGAGGTGGTTGAAAAAATTGAGAAGTTAAATTTGACTGATGTTAAAGTTCATTTACCAGTTGATGTTTTGGTTTCCCCTGACAAGACCGGAGAGGTTTATATTCGAGAGACCGGCCCAGCCAATGTCAGAAAAGATGAAGAGATTTTTGATATCGGCAAAGAAACTATTAACTCTTTTGGTGAAGTTCTCAAAACAGCCAAAACAATTTTCTGGTCAGGGCCTTTGGGGCTTTACGAAAACGAGAAATTTGCTCAAGGCACCAAAGAGATTGCTGGGATTATAGGAAAGTGTCATCGGGCTTTCAAGGTAGTTGGGGGAGGTGATACCACAGCAGCAGTGAAGAAATTTGGTTTTTTGGATAGATTTTCTTTTGTCTCAACCGGTGGGGGGGCAATGTTGGCTTTTTTGGCTGGCGAGGAATTGCCAGGGATTGAAGTTCTAAAATAAAAATGGAGATTAAAAATTTGAAAAAAGTAGCTAAAAGAATTCTCTCAGCTATTAAATCAAAAGAGAGAATTATTTTATATAGCGACGCTGATTTAGATGGCACGGTTTCTCTCTTAATCTTAGAAGAAACTATAAAAAATTTAGGCGGGAGAATTTCAACTATTTATTTTCCTGACCGGAATATTGAAGGTTATGGTTTAACTCAAGAAAGTTTGAAGGTTTTTCAAAATCAAGCCCCTGGTCTTTTGATTTTAACCGATTGTGGTATAGGTAACTTCCAAGAAATTGAAATGGCCAGAAAAATTGGTTTTGAGGTAATAGTAATTGACCATCACGAAATATTAAATCATCTTCCCTCTGCTTCTATTATTGTTGACCCGAAACAGAAAGGTGATAAATATCCTTTTAAATTCATGCCAGCCTGCGGGCTCTGCTTCAAATTAGCGGAAATTCTTTTAGGGAAAAAAATGTCCGAGGGATTAAGGCAAAATTTCTTGGAGCTTGTTGCTTTAGCTACCATAGCTGATATGATGCCTCAAATTGCCGATAATAAAATTTTTATTGAGCAAGGTCTCAAAACATTACCCTTTAGCTTCCGGCCTGGTCTGAGAGTGTTTTTTAAAACTTTTTCTCTCCGCAAATTTTCTTTGAGAGAGATTATCCAAAAAATTATCTCAACCTTACAAATAACTGATACCAAAAATAATTTAACTGAAAGTTATATATTATTGACTGCTCGGAATGACAGAGAGGCCTCGAAATTATTAGAAATTCTTCTAAAAAAAAGTGCAAAACGTCAAAAGTTAACCAGAGCGCTGACAGACGAGATAATAGAAAAAGTTCAACAAGGTTCTTCTCCAATTATCTTTGAAGGAGGAACTGATTTTCCTTTGAGTCTAACTGGTTCTGTGGCCTCTCGGGTTTGCAATAAATTTAAAAAGCCAACCTTTATTTACAACACTAATGAAGAAAGGACTCGGGGTTCGGTTAGAACACCTCAAGGTATTGATAGTGTTCAAGCTTTAACTCATTGCCATTCTTTGCTTGAGATCTATGGTGGTCATCCTCAGGCCTCCGGCTTCACTTGCAAAGTAGAAAACTTAGAAAAGCTCAAACAATGCCTAATAAAATATTTCTCTTCCAAATAACCTTTCTTTAAATCACTTACGATCGTTGGTCGTTTAAGTAAAAGAGATTTAAAAAATGGAAATTCTCCAGAAAATTATAATTTATATCGATGGTGGTTCTCGGGGTAATCCGGGACCTGCTGCTTTTGCTGTAGTTTTTACAAAAGAAAATAGTGAGATTTTTAAAATATATTCTCAATACATTGGCAAGGCAACCAACAACGAAGCTGAATACCAGGGATTAATTTTTGCCCTGAAAAAAGCAAAGTCACTTTTTGGTAAAGAAAAAATTAAAAGTCTGCCAATAGAAATAAAATCGGATTCAGAACTTTTAATAAAACAAATGAAAGGGGAGTATAAAATAAAAACTCCCAAAATCCAAAACCTCTTTTTAAAGGCCTGGAATTTGAAAATTGACTTTAAGAACTTAAAATTCTCCTTGATTCCTCGAGAGGAAAATAGAGAAGCTGATAGATTAGTAAATCAGGCAATTGATACTGAAACTCGTTCCCAAAAACTCCTCTAATTTTATTCAATAATTATGGACGATCGTCAGTAATTATAGAAATACTATTGACATTTATATTTTTTTAAGCTATCATTAAGAAAGTCCAAGTAGGCAAGGCAATCGGTCGTCCAAGTTTCCAAGTTTCTTTGAATTTGGGCGGCAGGAAAGTCCGAACTTCCTCCTGTTCTCGGGAAAACCGATGGAGCAGGATAAAACTTCAGCGGGTAACACCCGTCGGCCGCAAGGTTAGGGATGCGAAAAGAGACGTTTTAGACTGTAAAGTCTAAAATACCCAAAAAGGGTAATCCCGAAGGAAACTTCGGGTGTGATACGGCAAAATTCCTGAGGGAAGCAAGAGCAAACCAAAAGTTCTGTGAGATAGTGACAGAGCTTTTGGAAAAGTAGCTCGCTAGAGCTAGAGAGTAATCTCTAGCCCAGATAAATGATTGCCCAAGACAGAATTCGGCTTATTGCCTGCTTGGACTTTTTTTATTTACAAATAAAAGTTAAAATATATTTATGATTGCTCGTTTTTTAAATTCAAAAGCAAAAACTGTTACTTTTGCTGCGATCCTGTTAGCTATTTCAGCTTTAATCAGCCGTGTTTTAGGAGTTTTCCGTGACAATCTTTTAGCCAATCTTTTCAGCAAGCAACAGACCGATATTTATTTTGCCGCTTTCAGAATCCCCGATTTTGTTTATGGGATTTTAATCACTGGAGGAGTTGTAGCTGCCTTTTTGCCAATTTTTTCAGAGTATTTCAAAAAAAATAAAATTGAAGCTCAGACTTTAACCAATAATGTCCTAACTTTCTTTTTGCTATTTTTGATTTTTTTCTGCTCACTGTTGGCAATTTTCACTCCTCAACTTGTCAGAATCATTGTTCCCGGTTTCAGTCCTTATCAAAAAGAACTTGTTGTCTCTTTGACTCGAATAATGTTTTTATCACCAATTCTCTTGGGAATTTCAGCTATCTTCTCTGGGATTTTGCAATACTTCAGTTTATTTTTTGCTTTGGCCTTAGCTCCAATTTTTTACAATATCGGAATTATTATTGGAATTTTATTTTTAGCACCTCGTTTTGGTTTAAAAGGTTTGGCTTTGGGAGTCGGCTTAGGGGCTTTGTTCCATTTAGCTATTCAAATTCCTCCACTTCTGAAATCCGGCTTCAGATTCAAACCATCTTTTAATTTTAAACATCAGGGCCTCCAAAAAATTTTTAAGTTGATGCTTCCCCGAATTCTGGGTTCGGCCACCTTTCATATAAATTTAATAGTTATCACTGCTATTGCTTCTACCTTAGTTCCGGGTTCTCTTTCTTGTTTTAACTTTGCCAACAATCTTCGGGGAGTGCCAATTGGCTTAATCGGTATCCCGTTTGCTACCGCAACCTTCCCAGCTTTAGCCAGAACCTTTGCTGAAAAGAAAAAGCGAGAATTCTTAAAATCCTTCTCTGATATTTTTTCCAGAATTCTTTTTTTGATAATTCCTTTAAGTTTTTTAATATTTCTCTTGCGTGAGCAAATCGTCAGAATAATTTTGGGAACTTCAATTTTAAATGAAGGAAAATTTACCTGGTGGGAGACCAAATTGACAGCCGGAGCCTTAGGAATATTTACCATAGGCCTTTTCGCAGCCTCTCTCATTCCTCTTTTGGTTAGAGCTTTTTTTGCTCTCAGAGATACAAAAACCCCAGTCAAAATTGCTGTTCTTTGTATGGTTTTGAACATTACTTTTTGTTTTCTTTTTGTCAACTTACTTAAAACTTCTGATATCTTTGAAAACTTTATTTCCAATCTTCTTAATCTCACTCAAATCAAAAACATTTCAGTTCTTGGCTTACCTTTAGCTCTCTCTTTATCTTCCATATTTCAATTTTCTCTTCTCTTTCTTTTTTTAAAAAAGAAAATTAAACCTCGCTCGCCTCGCTTCGCGGGCAAAGCGGGCTCCTCCTGGGAAAGGGTAGAGCAAGAAATTCTTTCCTCTCTAAAAAAAGTTCTTTTAGCCACTTTGTTAACGGTCATTTCCACTTTTCTCTGGTTGCAAATCTCCTCAAGTTTTTTTAATCTTCGAACTTTTTTAGGGGTTTTTTCTCAAGTTCTCTCTTCTTTATTTATTGGAGGAACGGTTTACTTTATTTTATCCCTTCTTTTTAAATCAAAAGAGCCAAAAATTATTTGGCTCAGCATTAAAAACCAATTTACTGGAGGTGACTCTCTGTAAATTTTTGTTGAAAAACTCTAAAAAATCTACTAAACTAATAAAAGAGAGGAGCGATTAACCACAAAATCATACTGATTACCACTATTCCAACAATCACTATTGAGATGAATTTCGCTAAAGATTTAACTTTCATAATTATATGATAGCAAAATTTTCAGGATTTAGAAAAAGGAAGACAAAAGGATTGTTCTTGGTGATACTCACTGGATTTTCGGTAGTAGCGGGTGTGGTTTTCCTTGTTATTTTGAATCTAAGAATAAACGGAGAAAGGGCTGAACTGAAATCAGAAATAGAAAATCTTACCAGAGAACTTCAAGAAGAGAGAATAAAAAGAGAAAAACTTTTGTCTAAAATTTCCCAAGCCAAAAACATAGAATATTTAGAAAAAGTAGCATTAAAAGACTTAAATCTTAGGCCAGAAGGAACAAAAGTTGTTGCTTTCGTGGCGAAAAAGAAAACAGAAGGAAAAGAAAAAGAAGAAAAAGAGATCTTCTGGAAAAAAATTTCAGATTGGTTATTAAAGAAATTGAAAATTAGGTAAAACTAAGAGTAGTTTAACGGTGGAATAATCTCCCTTTTTAATGCGAGTGTAGTATAACGGTAGTACGTGACCTTCCCAAGGTCAAAGCGAGGGTTCGACTCCCTTCACTCGCTTGGGCAAAAAGAAGGGGGATTGGGAAGTTTGATTTCCTTTTCTTATTATCTTTTTGGAATTATGCCTCCTCTGATACCGTTGCCGGGGTAACTCAGTGGTAGAGTAGCCTCCTCGTAAGGGGCAAGTCGTGGGTTCGAATCCCACTCCCGGCTTATGGAAGAAAAAGAAGAAAAAATTGAGGAATTAAAAAAGGAAGTTAGAAATCTTGAATTGCTGATGCAACAACCAGATTTTTGGCAGAACAAACCTGAAGCTTTAAAAATTCAAAAAAGGTATTCTTTACTAAAAGATAAAATTAAATTAATTTCCAAAACCAAAGACAGATATGATAATCGCCCAGCAATTCTTTCGATTGAAGCGGGAGCGGGAGGCCGAGATGCTGAAGATTGGGTAACTCTACTGGCTGAGATGTATCAAAGATATGCAAGGGCAAAAGGTTGGACTTGCAAGATTTTATCTCAGACCTTCAGTGAGGGTGGGGGCCCTGAAGGAAGAATTGGCCTTAAAGAGATTTCCTTGGAAATTAAGGGTAAGGGTGCTTATGGCTTTTTAAAAAAAGAAACAGGAGTGCATCGATTGGTTCGGATTTCTCCTTTTTCAGCAAAGAGATTACGTCATACTTCTTTTGCCAAAGTCGAAGTAATCCCTGAAATTAAAGAGCAAGAAGTAGAGATAAAAATTAAACCAGAGGATTTAAAAATAGAGACTTTTCGTGCTTCAGGGCCTGGTGGTCAATATGTTAACCGCCGAGAATCAGCTGTTCGCTTGACTCATTTACCCACTGGTTTGCGAGTTTCCTGTCAGACTGAAAGATTACAGGGAGAAAACCGAAAGCGAGCCTATCAGATTTTAATTGCCAAACTTTATCAGCTTGAACAAGAGAAGAGGGAAAAAGAAATAAAGGAAATCAAAGGTAAAAAGATTTCTCCAGAATTTGGCAATCAAATTCGTTCTTATGTCTTCCACCCCTACAAACTTGTTAAAGACCTCCGAACAGGGGTGAAAACTTCTGATATTGAAGCCGTGCTTGAGGGAGATTTGGACCAATTCATTACTGCTGAACTTAAATTGAAATGATAAAATTCCAAAACATTAGCAAAATTTATCATTCCAGTAAAACTCCGGTGGTTGCATTAAAAGATGTTTCTTTTGAAATAAAGCAAGGAGAGTTTGTTTCTATTGTTGGCAAGTCAGGGGCTGGTAAAACCACCTTAGTTAAACTTCTTATCTCTGAAGAAAAACCTTCTCGTGGCGAAATTTTTTTTAAAGGAAAAAAAATTGGGGAAATGTGTCCAGCTGACATTCAGTATCTTCGCAAGAGAATCGGAGTCGTTCACCAAGATTACAAGCTTTTGACTTCAAAAAATGTTAAAGAAAATGTTGAATATATTATGCAGGTTATCGGCGCATCGGATAAAGATATCTCGCGTGATGTTCCCCAGGTCTTGGAAATGGTAGGGTTATTGGATAGACAGACAAATTTTCCTGAAGAACTATCGGGTGGGGAAAAACAAAGGTTAGCCATTGCCCGCGCCCTTATTCACCGACCCGAAGTTATTGTGGCTGATGAACCAACCGGTAATTTAGACCTTTACAATACTTTTGAAATTATTAATCTTTTAAAAAAGATTCATGGTCTTGGCACGACCATAATCTTGGCTACCCACAACCGAGAGATTATCGAAAGGTTGGGCCATAGAGTAATCACCTTAGAAAAAGGCAAAATAATTCGCGACGATCAAGAGGGAAAATTTATTCTCTAAAATTATGTTGACCAACTTAAAAAGGATTTTCCGATTTGGTTGGCAGGGTTTTACCAGAAACAAAGGACTTGGATTCCAGGTGATTTTTATTATGACGGTGGCAGTATTTTTGATTACCTTTCTTTTTCTTTTTCAGGGATTAAGTGATTTCTTAATCACTCAGGCCCAAAAAAAAGTTGATATTTCAGTCTATTTTCACCGAGAAACCCCTGAAGAAGAAATCCTTGAAGTTGAAAAAGAACTTTACAAGTTTTCTGGAGAAGTCGAATCGGTTGATTATGTTTCTAAAGAGAAAGCCCAAGAGCTTTTTATTCAAAAGCATCAAGGAGAGCCTCTTTATCTTCAAGCCTTAAAGGAAGTAGGGGAGAATCCCTTTTTGGCTTCTTTAAACATCAAAGCCAAAAACCCAACCCAATATGCCCAAATTTCGGAGTTCCTGACCCACGGGCCTTTTAAAAATTTAATTCAGAAAGTCTCCTATTATGAAAACAAGAAAGTCATTGATAGACTATTTGCTTTGACTTCCAATATTAAAACCGGAACCATCATTTTGAGTTTAATCCTGGCGGGTTTGGTAATTCTGATTACCTTTAATACTATTAAATTAACAATTTTAAGCAGTAAAGAAGAAATTTCAACCATGAGGTTAGTTGGTGCTTCCAGCTGGTTTATTCGAGGTCCCTTTTTGATTCAAAGTATTATTTATGGAGTTTTGGCTGTTTTCATTACTAATTTAATTTTTGGTGTCAGTTTGAATTTCTTAAATCCGAAATTACAAATTTGGCTTTTAGATTTTAATCTCTTAACTTTCTTTCAAGAAAATTTTCCTTTCTTGCTAAGTGTTCAGTTTGTTTTTGCACTTGGTTTGGGAATTGCCTCTTTTTTCTTGGCTGTGCGCAAATACTTGGAAGTTTAATTATTCCGGGGTCGTCTAATGGTCGGACGCGAGGTTCTGGCCCTCGTAATCTACGTTCGAATCGTAGCCCCGGAGCACCAAGCTCGCCCGAGGTTTATCCTCGGGTGCTCAGGGTTTATCTCTGAGCGAGTCCTCTTCCCCAGCGAATTATCCCCCCCTATTGGATAAAAAATTGCAGGCTACTCCCGGCCTCTTTTTTATAATAGGTTGTTTGATTTTCAATAAATACCTTTAAGCCCAAATTAGAAGCTATTTTCTCCTATCAGATAAAAGCATCCCTCCAACAAATATAATAATGAGAATTCTATGAAATCACCAAAATTATTCAGTAGAATAGAAAACTCCTTCAAGGATCTTTGGTAGTTTTTCTTTATTCTGCCATTATTCTACCAAGAGTTTTATTGCTTTTTACCCCTTGAGGGTTTTCCACAACCGGGGTCTTGACATCCCTATTGGATAAGCGATAATGTAATAATGTCGGAACAGAATAATGGAAAAACCGGCAATGGTTACATATCGCTCCGAGAAGCAGCTAAATATTCCGGGCGCTATTCCCAAGAATATTTAAGTTTAAGAGCCAGACAAGGAAAACTCAAAGCAGTTAAATTTGGCCGCAATTGGGTAACAAGAAAAGAATGGGTTGATGAATATATTAAACAAGTTAACGACTATAAAAACAAATATAAAAATAATTGTCATCAGACACAGGTATTGGATAAAAAAGAAGCAATATCAACAATTTCATCTTCTACTTTTACTTTCCAGCCAGTGCCACGAGCAAAGCTGTTCGCTATAGTCGTGGCACTGGTTTTTATTTTTGCAAGTATCGGATTAGTTTTTGGTTATCCATACTACGGTCCAGCTTTAAAGGAAATAGGAGGTGATATAGTTAAAGGATTAGATGAAGGGGGAAGATGGATGAAAGGAGTTGGAAAGAATTTAGTTAAGGGAGTTAATGAAGGAGTAGAGGAGATGGGAACTGTCTTTACTGAAGCTTCAGCGAGTATAAGGGAATTTACATCAGCGCTTGGAGAAGGGATTGTTGAAATTGGCGAGGATATTTCAGAAAGGGTTTCTAATTTTGGAGAAAAAATTGTCATCAAAGTAGCACGATCGCGCCAATTTGTAGCAAGAGGAGTAAGAGAGGGGGCGAAAGAATTGGGTTCAAAAACTTTACTTGGATTTAAAAATTTTGGAGCAAACATTTCTGCTGGGGCGGGTCTGATAGCAGAGGAAGTTAATGAAGGTTTAGCTCAGCCAATTAAAAATTTTACCAAAGGGACTAAAAATGATTTTATCCGATATATCACTCAAGATATAAGGGCGATTAAAAAATTCGCTAAAGAAATCCCGAGAACGACTCTTGAGATATTTAAAAAAGTACCTCAAAAAATTGCGAGTATTTTCAAGAAAGAAAAAATAGTGCACGTCCCTATTTTAACTGAAGAGGAAATTGAGGAATTGATTACTGAAAGAGCTATTGCAGAAGAAGAACTTAAAGAACTTCAAGAAACTGTAGAAAAATTAAAAGAAGAAGGAATTCCAGCAAAAGAAATTGTCAAAGAAGTAACCAGAATTACCCAGGTGCAGCCAGTGATAGAAACTACCAAAAGAGTAAAAGTAATTGACTCGAAGTCCTTAGTCGACCTCACCACCCGTCTCACAAAAGTTGAGGAATGGGAAACTGACATTCAAACCCTGCGAATTTTAACCACTAAACTCCAAACCCATGAACCTTCTACTCAAGTTTTAACTGCTCCAGTTTATATTGGCTCCTCTGGGCTTCAAGTTGGGGGAGCGGGTACATTTTCTTCTTTGGCGGTTTCGGGTTCTTTGGGGGTTAAGGACTTGGGAGTTGGCGATTCCACTTCTCTTGGTTCTGACGCCTCTGACCAACTGACGGTTAATGCCACGGCCGATTTTATTTCACCAGTTACCATTACAAACACTTTAACCATTACCGATACTTTAACTGGAGCGACTACCACCTTAACTACTTTAACTACCACTGGTGATGTTACCGTAGGGGGTGATTTCACTGTTTCGGGCGCCCAAACCTATTCAGGTGCTGCTGCCTTCACTGCCTCAAGCACAGCTGCTGCTTTACTTGTCAACCAAACTGGCACTGGCAATATTGTCACCTTCCAAGATTCAAGCACCACTGTCTTTCAGATTGCTGATGGCGGAGCAGCAACTTTGACTTCAACTTCCACTCCTCAATTAACAATTCGCTATGATGCATCAAATTATTTAACCACTGCTGTTTCCTCGGCTGGCGACACTACTTTAACCTCAACCGGAGCCCTCAACTTAACAGGTAATGCCACCTCAACTTGGCAAATCGTCTCCGCTCCTCTCACTATCCAAACAGCAACCACTGGCGATATTGTTTTGGCTTCAGCTGGCAACCTTACCCAGAGATTTGCCACTACCTCTGCCTTTACATTATATCAAGGACCGACCGCAAGATTAGCAATTGACACTTCAGGCAACATCTCGTTAACTGCCACTTCAACTATCTCTCTTACCGGCGATACCACCATCACAGGGAGCGCCACCACCACCGCTGCTTTTGTTGTCCAAGGAACTTCAACTTTAGTCACTACCACCATTACCCGGCTCTCCATCGGCACCACCACCTCTCCCTATCTTTTTACTTTGGCAGGCACTGGCAACGCTGTTTTTGAGCAAACCGGCAATGTCACTTTCCAGCCAATCGGCCAGGTCCAAATCACTCCCACTGCCACCACCACCATCGGCGCTTCCACCTCAACCCCAATTGTCTTAACCGGCTATGTTCGCTCAAACATCTATCCCTACGCCGACGACACTTGGGATTTGGGCTCCACCGCTTATAGATGGCAGGACATCTACGCGGTGGCTGGTCATTTTGGGGGAACCATTGATATCACCACCGATAAGATTGACGCCACAGGTGTCCTAACCATTGAATCAGGCGGCGACTTAACCGCTACCTCAACAGGAGCTCAGATATTTGCCACCGCAGGTCAAGAAAGAATGCGACTTTTGTCAACCGGCGAAATTGGCGTTGGCACTTCAACTCCAACTGGAATTTTTGAAATTGCCACCTCCACAGGAGCCAGCGTCCTTTATGTAGCTGACAATGGGTATGTTGGGATTGGCACAGCTTCGCCAAGTTATCTATTACATGTATATAAAGATCAAAATGCCAGCACTGCTTTGCTGGTAGAAAATACTGCAGCCGGCACTGCTGCCAATGTTGCTTTTCATGCTCAAGCCGATAGTGGCACGGCTTCTCTTCAAGTATTTAGCAGTTCATATACAACCTCTGGAGCATTTATGCCAGATGCGGCTTCTCTTCATGCCAACAGCGCTCTCTCTGGTGGCCTTAGCATTGGAGCATTTGCTGGGACCGGTGTAATCCGATTCTACACTGGAGGCTATGCTGAAAGCAACGAGAGAATGCGAATTACGAGTAGTGGCAACGTTAGTATTGCTACTACCTCTCCTCAATACAAACTCCATGTCTGGGGTTCAGCTGGTTTTGGCACCAGCACCACTCCTACCTTATACGTTGACTCTGGCAACGGCCGGGTCGGCATCGGGACGACGGAGCCAGATACTCCACTGCATATTGTAGGGATATTAAATTTACAGCAGGCTTCTAGTTATGATAGTAATGCTCAATTATGGGCTGGAACGTGGGGGGCCGTAGGTGATTCTATGTTAGATTTTAAAACCCAAACTGGTGGGGGGAATCCTACAACAGAGATGCGATTATTCCCAGGAGGAGGTTTGGCTATAGGTGATAGTTATATTAATACAGACCCTGGTAATGATAATCTGATAATAGAGGGCAACGTCGGCATTGGGACAACGAGTCCAGATACCGTGTTGCATATAGAAGATGATATGACTTCACCGTTTACCGGTCAGTCAGCGGCAGTGATTAAATTGCGAGATACGCTTTTTGGTGAATCAGCTATCGGTGCAGCATTCTTTGAACATGATAGTTCTGGGAGTTTGAATATAGGGATTTCTCGCAATGATAATGCTACAGGTGCGGGTATCAAATTTTGGACATCACCTAGTAGTGGAGCCTCATTGACTCCTGTAATGTTTATTCAAAGAACCGGCAACGTCGGCATTGGGACAGTAAGCCCGGCCAGCTTGCTTGAACTCTCAAAATCTGATGCCTCCCCAATCTTAACAATAACAAACGCTTCCACCACAGCAGATTATGATCCAACCTTGGCTTTGAGAAAAGGAACAAGTGACAAATGGAAGATATATTTAGATGATTCTGACTCTGACAAGTTAAAGATTGCTACTGGAACAGCAAATGTCTTAACAATAACAGAGAGCGGCCGAGTCGGCATCGGGACGACGAGTCTTATTAGTCAAACTTACGATGTCGATCAGGGGGCTAACAAACCTATTAAGTTGGATTTGAGCGGTGGGGGTGTTCATATCGCTAGTGACGGAGGACTTTATATTGGCGATGAAACAACTGCTAATGCTGGAGGTGCGCATTTTGCTTATAATGCAACGTTGAATAAGATATACATTGCTGGTATCAAGCAAGGAGTGGGATATCCAGATATAGTTTTTAGGAAAGGCAACGTTGGTATCGGGACGACGACGCCTTTGGATATTTTACACGTTTATCAAGGCGACGATACAAGTTGGAGTGGTAGAGGAGTATTTTCAGGACTTAGTAGAGCTGCTGTAATTGGGAGTCTTTCGGGGTGGCCTGTAGTAGGAGCACATAACGCAGCTTTAAGTAGTTGGAGTGTATTATATGTAAATGTAAGTCCGACAAATATGGCATCGGGTGGTGACGTGATAATGAAAGGCAACGTCGGCATTGGAACAACCACTCCCCAATATACCTTAGATGTTAATGGCAATATTAGAGCAGCAACTAGTGTCACTGCTGGAATAAATGTTGAAAGTTTATCAGGAAGTAAAACTCTAACTCCCGGGACAGATGAGATGTATCAGTATTTAGACCCAGATATTAATAGAGTTATTACTTTAGCCACCACCACTGCCAAAGCTGGAGATAGATTCATTATCAGACATAATGGAGCTTATAATGAGAGTTATTATCTCCAAATTAACCAAGGCACTACCATCTTAGATTACATTTATGCCCAGTCAGTCAGAGAATACATCTTTGATGGCACAAACTGGGTAGCTGGAGATGTGGGGACAAGAATAAGTAGTGATTACAATGTGGCAATAGGATATAGTGCCAATAGCGCTACCTCTGGCACTGCTGTGGGGCGTGAGGCTCAAGGCTATTCCTATGGTACTGCTGTGGGAGATGATGCTCGGGGTTATGAGGAGGGCGCTGCTGTGGGGTACAATACCCAAGGCTATTCCTCTGGTGCTGCTGTGGGGGCTTATGCCGATGGCTCTGACTCTGGTGCTGCTGTGGGGCGTAGTGCCGCTGGCTTTACCTCTGGTGCTGCTGTGGGGCGTGAGGCTCTAGGTTTTAGCTATGGAGTTGCTGTGGGGTACTACGCTAAAGGAATGCGTTATGGAGCGGCTTTGGGATACGAGGCAGGCTATAATATTAATGCCGCCGAAGACCGATACAATACTTTGATAGGTGCTTATTCTGGCTACCAAATTACCACCGGAAAAGGAAACATCGTCTTGGGCTACAAATCAGGTTATGATTCAACCTACTCCCCAACTACTGGCTCTTAC